>DATATP010000234.1:0-11419 GCA_036268715.1 Rhizomicrobium sp.
GCTTAATAATGGCGGCACTGCGGAGTTCGGCGGGGTCGTGGCCCTCCCTCTTTAGCTGCCAGCGAATGTCAGCGAGGCATTTGTATTTGCCGCTTTTCGCCAACGTGAAAAGCCGATCTTTATATGAAAGATAGTTCCTTCCCATCGACTTTGAACGCGAAGGAGGAACGACAGTTCCGGCGGTAACACCGTGAACACGGGCAAAAAGCCCCGCCAGAAGGGCGCCTCCTGGAGCTTTTCGAGGTCAGGAGGACAGGATGGGGTCTGCGCGCCCCACATTCGACAGGACCAAGGTTCGCGGGGGCGAGATTGTTTTGCGGCGCCCGTGGCAGCGCATTGTGTTTCTCGGCGGCCTGTTTGGCAGCGTAGCCCTGCTGGCCGTGTTCTGGATATTTGCACTCTGAAGGTAGGCGCTCAGGTGCCGCGCCGGCCGGGCCTGCATGGGCCCGGCTCTAGCGCGCACCTGATGTCTCCTACGCCCGGAACGGAAGGGCGCAGGAAATTCGTCATGCGAGTTGCAACCCGAGATAAGAGGTCACGCCGCCCCGCATGACCAAAAGAGAGACGGCCTGTTTCTTCTGGTGTTCGGCAGAATGCACGGCATTGGCCACCTGCTCGGGGGTGCTGACTGCGTTGTTGCCCACGCGCTCGATGATGTCGCCGGCCTGCACGCCGCTTTGGTCGGCGTCGCTGCCCGGGGTTACCTGCCCGACAAGCACCCCGCCGACATCGGGCCCGATGTTGAGTTGGCTGCGGACATCGGGGCTAAGCGCTTCGAGTGCCATGCCGACCGGCTTCATCCCGCCGTGATTGTCGGCGGCGCTGGCGACGCGAGTCTGATCCTGCGTTCCGATGGCCACCTGGAGGGTACTGGAATGATTGTTCCGCCATATCGTCATGGCGGCGGTCTTGCCGCTCGGCGTGTCGGCGACCGCAAGGGCCAGATCGCGCGTGTTCTTGATCGGCTTGCTGTCGAACGCCGTGATCACGTCACCTTGATGCAGCTGCGCATGCGCGGCGGGCGAGCCGTCGGTCACCGCATCCACCAGCACGCCTTGATCGTTGGGCAGTCCCACCGCCTTGGCCAGAGCCTGGGACAAGGGCTGCATCTGGATTCCCAGCCAGCCGCGGGCGACTTTGCCGTGGTCGCGCAACTGGGCGACGATGGTCTTGGCGACATTGGAGGGAATCGCGAAACCGATGCCGACGCTGCCGCCCGAAGGTGAATAGATTGCGGTGTCGATGCCGACTACCTGGCCCGACTGGTTGAACAACGGGCCGCCGGAATTGCCGGGGTTGATCGGCGCATCGATCTGCAAGAAATCGTCATACGGTCCTTCATTGATGTTGCGGCCATGTGCCGAGACAATTCCGGCCGTCACGGTGCCGCCCAGGCCATAGGGATTGCCGACGGCGATCACCCAATCGCCTTCTTGCTCATTGTCAGAATTACCGAACGCGACATAGGGCAATGCGCGGCCCGCTTCGATCTTGAGCAGCGCAAGATCGGTCTTGGCATCGCGGCCGATCACCTTGGCCTTGTATTTGCTGCCATCGGTCAAGGTGACGGAAACCTGGTGGGCACCATCGACCACGTGATTGTTGGTCACGATATAGCCGGCGGGATCGACAATGAATCCCGATCCGAGGGCCTTGCGTTCCATCATCGCACCGCCATTGTCCTGCTGGTTGAAATCGTGGCGGAACATCTCGCCGAATGGCGCGGGGAGATCGGGCATTTGCTGCTGGGGCTGATTGTCCGCACTGGCCGTGGGCTGCGAAATGGTGGTGATCTGCACCACCGCCGCCTTGACCTTGGCGACCAGCGGCGCGAAACCCGGTTGGGGACTGGCGGGTGTAACACTCAAAGGCGCGGTGGCGGCGAAAGATGGCCCGGACAAAGCCCAGGCAGCACCACTGGCACCGACTGCGGTGCCGAGCAACAGCGCTGCGATCATGTTGCGCGACTTGCGGAGCTTGGGAGACGAATGCATTTCAGGGGATGACATGACAAACCTTTCCAAAAGGGTTTTCAGGCGTGTGGCGCCGGTTGATCTCTATGTAGGTTGCTCAAATGGAGGCTTCCTATACTGGCGATTAAAAAAACGAAGGCCTGGGGAACTTCTTCGTCAATCGAGCGGTCAAGTTCCGTTGTGCCGGGAGAAGGGCTCCGATATTTTTTGGTCGACACGGGAACATCTCTTTTGGGAGGAGCCCACATGGAATATTTCGGCCAGAGCATCACGCGCCGCCGCGCGGCGGGACGGTGCGGCGGGGTGGCGAGCCTTCTCCTGACGCCGCGATTGATCGCCTCCGCAATGGCCCAAGCCGCCAAAGGATTGCTGGCGCGCCCCATTCCCCATGGCGGGGGTGAAACCCTGCCGGTGGTCGGCGTAGGTACATCCGGTGTGTTTGAGGTGGGGCCCGCCCCACAGGAGCGCGCCGGGCCTGCCGCCGTCGTCCGCGCCCTGGTGGACCATGGCTGCACCCTGATCGATACCGCGCCATCCTATGGCGAAGCGGAGACGGTGATCGGAGACATCTTGGTCCAGACCCGCTTGAGGCCCCGGGTCTTCATCGCCACCAAGCTGGAAGAATATCGCCGCGGCGGTGAGGAGGCCGAGGCGCGTGGATGCCTTCAGCGGCTACGGACGACAAAGCTGGACGCGCTCCAACTCCACAATGTGCGCGACTCCAACCAGGACATGGCCGGCCTGAATGCGCTGAAGGCAAAAGGAATATGCCGCTACACCGGCATCACTACAACTTTCGAAGGCGACTATGGGGCGGCCGAAGCGATCGTGCGACGCACCAAGCCGGATTTCCTGGAGATCGATTACGCCATCGACAACCGGGAAGCCGAAAAACGTTTGCTGCCTGCTGCGAAGGATGCGGGAACGGCTGTGCTGGTCGCGCTGCCGTTCGGGCGCGGGCGGCTGTTCCGCAGCGCGCTGGGCAAGAAGCTGCCGGATTGGGCGGCGGGGTTCGATTGCACCAGTTGGGGCCAGTTCTTCCTGAAATTCATTCTCGGCGATCCGCGCGTGACGGCCGTCATTCCCGGCACCGACAAGCCGGCGCACATGATCGATAACCTTGATGCCGGACGCGGCCGCATGCCGGACGCCGGCGAGCGCCAACGCATGGTCAAGTATGTGGAGTCGCTTTAGCCTGGACTAGGTTGGCATGGCGCGCGTCAAACGCCGACGCCACGACAGGTTGGGCAAATCATGCTATTCGGCGCCATGCCCAACCCGCTGGCGCGCCTGATTGGCTTCGACGCCGAGCCGCATGAGAGAAAAGCGGTCTTGTTGGCCTTCGGCTTCAATTTCGTGCTGCTGGGCAGCTATTACATCTTGCGGCCGGTGCGCGACACATTGGCGACCGTGTTCGGGGTGGGCGCATTGCAGCAGCTGTTCACCGGCACCTTCTTCATCACGCTTCTGTGCGCACCCCTGTTCGCCTGGGCCGCCGCGCGGCTGAAGCTGAACCATTTCCTGCCGGGCATATTCTGGCTGCTGCTGCTCAATCTGCTGGTCTTCTATGCGCTGTTCCGCGTGGCCCCCGGCGACCGCTGGCTCGCTGCGGCCTATTATTGGTGGTTCAGTGTCGTCAACCTGTTTCTCATCTCGATATTCTGGACCCTGATGGCAGACGTGTTTTCGGCGCAGCAGGCGACGAGGCTCTATGCCTTTATCGCCGCCGGCGGCAGTACGGGTGCGATCGCCGGTCCCCTGGTCACGGCTTCTCTGGTGAAGGTCATCGGTGTCGCCGGCCTGCTGCTGGTGGCGGGGGGCGGATTTCTGATCGTGATCCTTCTGATCCATGCCCTGATGCGGGAAAAGGAGAAGCTGTGCGCAATGGACGACGAGGGGCAGAAGACAAGCCTCGATCACGTGCTGCCGGGCAATCCGCTGCGTGGCTTCACCCTGCTTTTCCGGTCGCGTTATCTGCTGGGCCAGGCGGCGTATATGCTGTTGATGACCTGGATCGCGACGATCTTCTATTTTCTTCAGACGGACCTGATCGCCAGGACGTTTCCCGCCGTGGAAAACCGCACAATCGCTTTCGCCGATGTCGACCTGTTCGTCAACGCGGCTTCCGCAGCCATCCTCATCTTCGGCCTGGGCCGCCTGCTGCAACGCTTTGGCGTGACCGCGAGCCTGATGCTCACCCCGATCATGATGGCAGCGGCCTGCCTGGCGATTGCGGTTGCGCCGAGTTTCCTGCTGGTCCAGGCGGGCCGCGCGATGCAGCGTATTTCCCAATATGCCATTGCCCGGCCCAGCCGGGAGGTGCTGTTCACGGTGGTGGACCAGCAAAGCAAGTACAAGGCCAAAAATGTGATCGACACGACCGTCTATCGTTTCGGGGATCTCACTGCCGCCTGGCTTCAGGCGGGATTGCGGGCCATAGGATTCGGTATTGTGGGGGTGATGGGCTTCGGCATCGCCGTATCCTTGGTCTGGGGGCTTGTCGCCGCCATGATGGGCCGGCGTTACGAAGCCCTGGGTGGGACGCGCCGGGGCGCCGTCGCGGCCGAATGAGATCGGGTGCCGCTGTTTCGGTAGCGGATTTTCGACTATCGTTTTGCGGACAGACTCCCGGCCGGAAGGGAAGCCATGGGCGTGTTCCTGAAGCGTATCGCGGGCGTCGAGCCGCAGGAAGTAAGGGCGGTGCTGATCGCCTTCACTTATTTCTTTTTCCTGATGGCGAGCTACTTCATTCTGCGGCCGCTGCGGGACACGATGGGCTCGGTCTATGGCGTCAAGCATCTGCAGGACCTGTTCACCGGCACCTTCCTGCTGAGCTTTATCGTCGCGCCGGTGTTCGCCGGTCTCGCCTCCCGCATCCGGCTGGCGGTTTTCCTGCCCTGGGTCTACGGCTTCATCGCCATCACGATGGTGGGTTTCTATTTCGCCTTCCAGGCCAATGAGAACAATCGATGGATCGCGGCGGCCTTTTATGTGTGGCTGTCCACCTTCAACCTGCTCACCATCTCGGTGTTCTGGAGCGTGATGGCGGACATCTTCTCCAAGACCCAGGCCAAGCGGCTGTTCGGCTTCATTGCCGCCGGCGGCTCCATCGGCGCCTGGGTTGCGCCGGCTTTTGTGACCTTTTTCGTCGATGCGGTGGGCACGAACAATCTGTTGCTCATTTCGGCCGGCGGGTTTGTCATAACGGCGTTGCTGGTGCGCCTGGTCGAAGGCGCAAAACAGAAACTCAAGATTGCCGATCCAGACGCGCAGCAAACCAGTCTGTCCCACAGGCTGGGCGGCAATCCGTTCGACGGATTTACCCTACTGTTCAAGTCGCCCTATCTGCTGATGATCGCGCTGTTCCTGCTGCTGATGACCTGGATCTCCACGGTGATCTATTTTCAGCTTCAGGACGTGATCAGTCGCGAATTCGCCAGCAAGGCGGCGCGCACCCAGGCTTTCGCCAGCATCGATCTGGCCGTCAACAGCGGCGCGGTGCTGATCCAGTTGTTCGGAACCGGCCGCTTCATTCGGCGCTTCGGCGTCACCACCGGTCTGTTGCTCAATCCCGTCATCATGGTGTTCGCGTTCCTTGCGGTCGCGTTCTCACCGGTGCTGATGGTGCTGGGTGGCATCCAGGTGGTGCGCCGGGTCGCCGAATATGCCGTCGCCAAGCCCTGCCGCGACATGTTGTTCACCGTCGTCGACCAGCAGGCGAAGTACAAGGCGAAGAACGTGATCGAGACGGTGGTCTATCGCTTCGGCGACCTTACATCGTCCTGGTTGAGCGCCGCAGTATTGCCCTACGGTGTGGCGGGACTGGCGATCTTCGGTATTGCAATCTCGGCCGTGTGGTTTCCGATTGGCTGGCTGCTGGGACGAAAATACGAGACGGTGCGCGAGGGCGAGATATTGCTCGCTACGGCGCCAGATCCAGCTTCTGCTTGATCTCTGCGGCGGTCCCCGCAAAGCCGTAGCCAGGCCCCCCGCGCTGCTGGAATTTTTTCGCGGCGTCGAGGCCACCGACCAGCACCGGCTCGAAGCCTGCATCGCGCACCAGTTGCTCGGCCACCCGCACCGCGCCGGCATCGTCGCCCGCAATCGGAATAGCCAGCTTGGGATCGGGTCGATGCGCCTGCGTCTTGAACGTATTCCAGCCCAGGGTGTTGAAGGCGCGTACCAGCCGCGTGCCGGCGAGATATTTCTGCGATGTGACGCCGGTACCGTTGGTGTCGGCCTCCTTGGTGATGGCTTCGCCGTCGCGTGTCGGCACCGCATTGCAGGCATCGAGCATGATCTTGCCCTTCAGCGCGTCGCGATAGTCCCTGCCGATCTGGGGCAGGGCGGCATAAGGCACGGCGATAAACAGCGCGTCGCCGAACGCGATCGCCTGCGCCACCGTGCCGGCATGCGCCAGCGGACCAAGCTGGGCTACCATGTCCTTCAACTCGTCGGGATCGCGCGATGAGAACATCACCGGATGGCCGGCCTTCACCCATAGGGCGCCGATGGTGC
This sequence comes from Rhizomicrobium sp., assembly GCA_036268715.1. Classification (GTDB taxonomy): domain Bacteria; phylum Pseudomonadota; class Alphaproteobacteria; order Micropepsales; family Micropepsaceae; genus Rhizomicrobium. Next base: position 6,492 of record DATATP010000234.1, read on the forward strand.
CACCGATATTGCCGGCGCCGATGATGCCGATCGGCCGCTTGGATTGCGCCAGGACGGGCGAGGCAGCCAGCGCCGCTGCGGCGCCTGCGGCAATCGCTACGCGACGGGTGACGAGATCATGCATGCCAGCCTCCCTTTTTCGAGGGAGGTTACCGCGCGGATGGGCTTTGGCAAAGGCCGACAGGAAGCAAATTTTCTTGAAATCGATCGCTGTTGGTAGCGCATCGGCTTTGCGCTAACGTCCCGCCGGAAAAAAAGAAGGGGAACATCATGAAAACCATTGCCGTCACGGCGGCCGCCGTGCTCGCCCTTTGCGCCATTCCGCGTGCCGGGGCGCAGATCGCCGGCTCGGATCGGCTAGCGACCTCGGGTGGCCCGGTGGAGATCGTGCCCATTCATCACGCAAGCCTGATGCTGGCGTTCAAGGGCGAACATATCCTGGTCGATCCGGCGCCCCTCGATGGTGCGCAAGGCGATGCGGTTGCGGCGCCCTACAAGGCGATACCGCGTCCGGACTTCATCTTGGTCACCCATATTCACGGCGATCATTTCAACGTTCCGATCCTGGAGGCGGTGGCCGGCTCGAGCACGGTGATCATCGCGCCGCAGAATGTGCGCGATGCGATGCCGCCCGATCTTCAGGTGCGGACGAGGGTGATGCAAAACGGTGACCATGGCATGCTGGGCGCGATACCTGTCGAAGCGGTCCCGATGTACAACACCACGCCGGCGCGGCAGAACTTTCATCCCAAGGGGCTGGGTAACGGCTATATCCTGACCGCGGCCGACAAGCGGATTTATATCGCGGGCGACACCGAGGAGGCGCCGGAGCTTGTCCATCTCGGACGGATCGACCTCGCCTTCATTCCGATCAATCTGCCGTATACGGAGGACATTCAGGCGGCGGCAAAGTGGGTCAAGGATTTCAAGCCGAAGATGGTATTTCCCTATCATTACCGCAATCAGGATGGCAGCACGAGCGACATGGCGACATTTTCAATCCTGGTTGGTAATGCGAGCCTGGTGCGCTTGCGCAAATGGTATTAAGGCACCGCCCTTTCCATCGGTGGCAGGACGATAGCGGCGGCGACCTCGCCCGCGACTTCACGTCTCGCGGGGGTCTGCTTTCGCCCTGGTGGTGCTTGCCGCGTTTCGAATCGCGTGCATAAGGTCGCGCAACAATAACGGAGTCTGTCATGGAAAGGTTTCGGCGCCTCTTACTCGCGGGCGGCTGCGCGGCATTGTGCGCGGGATCGGTGGCCGGCGCACCCTATGACGTTGGCGATAAGGCGCGCGTGAACGCCGCTGCCGACCAGAACGATTGGCTGCTGCACGGACGCACCTATGATAACCAGCGTTATTCGCCGCTGACCCAAATCGACAAGGCCAACGTCTCCAGACTCGTCCTGTTCGGCAATATTCACACGGGCATCCAAAATTCGCTGGAGGCGACGCCCATCGTCGTGAATGGCACGATGTTCGTTGTCACCGCCAACGATCATGTTCGTGCCTATAATGCTGTCACCGGCGACAAACTATGGGCCTATGATCCGGTGTTGGCCTATGCCGAAGCCTGTTGCGGTCCCCAAGCGCGGGGCGTGGCGGTAGCCTATGGCAAGGTGTTCGTGGCGCAATTTGATGGGGTCCTGACGGCGCTGGATGCGACGACCGGCAAAGCGGTGTGGAAGACCGACCGCAATGAGACCCATCCCGAGCCGCGGCACGACTACACTTACACGATGGCGCCGCAAGTCTATGACGGCATGGTGATCGTCGGTACCGCCGGCGCGGAATATGAAACCCGCGGCATGGTCGAGGCCTACGACGCCAACACCGGCAAGAAGTTATGGGAATTTCGCACCACGGCCGCACCCGGACAGCCGGGCGGCGACACATGGGGCGGCACCGATGTCTGGAAGACCGGCGGCGGCTCGATCTGGAATACACCTTCCGTTGATACCAAGCGCGACCTGCTGGTCTTTTCCACCGGCAATCCCAACCCGGATTACCAAGGTACGAACCGCCCAGGCGACAACGCCTATACGGATTCCATCATGGCGCTGCACGCCAAGGACGGAACGCTCGCCTGGTGGTACCAGGAAGTCCCCCATGACATGTGGGATTACGATGCCTCCGCACCCGTCATGTTGTTCGACGCCAAGGATGACTCCGGCAAGACCGTGCCGGCAGCAGGTGAAGCGGGCAAGGTCGGGAACGTCTTTATCGTCAATCGCCTAACCGGCAAGCTGCTGCGCAAGTCCGATCCGTTCGTCTATCAAAGCCCCAATATATTCACCGCTCCAACCCGGGAGGGTATCACCCTGTCGCCCGGCGTGAACGGCGGCAGCCTTTGGCAACCGCCCGCTTTCTCCCCCCGCACCCATGATTTTTATGTACTGGGGGCGAACATCCCGATGACGTTCACCGCCATCGATTTCAAGGACAGTCCGCCGGGCGGCCCCTGGGTCGGCCGGCATACCGGGGGCGTGATGAAACGGGGAGATGGTCCCCAATCCGGCACGTTGACCGCAATCGATGTCGATACCGGCAAGATTAACTGGCAGTACACCTCGCAACAGCCGATCTATGGCGGTGTGCTGGCCACGGCCAGCGATTTGATATTCGCCGGCGAACAGGATGGCGATTTCGACGCCTTCGATGCCCGCACTGGCAAGAAACTGTGGAGTCACAAGCTCGGCATGGGGATTTGCACCCCATCGATCACCTATCGTGTCAAAGGTGTGCAATATATCGCCGTAGGCGCCGCCGGTTGTCGGGGCGGGCATCTGCCCAATGGCCAGCCCGCTTATGGCGACACGATCGCGATTTTCGCCTTGCCGGACAAAATCACCCGCTAATACGACGTCACGCGCGTCCACGGGCATGTTGTGACTTTAGAGATACAGCGGTTATCTGTTTTTCTGATCGCCTATTCGCTTTTATTCATTTTTCTAGAATGCATGTTGCGAGATATTCTGGCCCCGCATTATAAAGCCCGTATGCGACGAGCCTTGCGGAAAACGACGGGGCCGAAAGAACAGAAAAACAGACCACAGGAAATTTACGTCTGCTGACCAGCAGGCAAATGGCCGGACAGAGGGGATTCTGCCGGCCGGTTTAAAGCAAAAGTCCTGCGCCCGAAACGGGGCGGGTGAACCTAGGGGGAAATCATGTACCAGATCAAACGTCGGAATATCCGGAGCCTGCTTGCCGGCAGCGCGGCCGTGATCGCCATTTCCAGCAGCGCTGCGCTGGCGCAGGAAGCGGCCACAGAAAATTCCGAGACGGTGGTGGTCTCTTCCACCCGTATTACCACCGCCGGCTTTAACGCTCCAACACCGACCACGGTCGTCGGATCGGACTTCATCGAGAACCAGTCCAAAGACAACGTTTTTTATGCCATCACCCAACTGCCCTCCATGATGGGCAGCACGGGCCAAGAGACCGTCGTCAATGGCACCAGTGGCGGCACCAATGGCCTGGCATCCTTCAATATGTTCGGCCTCGGTACAATCCGTACCCTGACTTTGCTCGACAGTCAGCGCTTCATCGCCGCGAACGTGACGGGCGTAACCGACATCAGCGAGTTTCCGCAATTGTTGATCCAGCGCGTCGATGTAGTGACGGGCGGCGCCTCAGCATCCTGGGGCTCGGACGCGATCGGCGGCGTGGTCAATTTCGTCACCGATAAGAAGTTCGAAGGGTTCAAGGCGAATTTCTCCGGCGGCGTATCGACCTATGGCGACAATGCTACCGCCACCGGGCAAGCCGCGTTCGGTACCAGCTTCGCCGGGGGGCGGGGTCATTTCGAGATCGCCGGCGAGTTCAGTCATCAGGATGGCGTCGGCGCGGGCATTCCCCAGCTTGGCTGTTGCTCGACTGCGCTGCCCAATGGCCGCACATGGTTCATAGAGCCGACCATCCTGCAATATTCTTCTCCCACCACTACGCCAGCGGGTCAGCCGCAATATTTCGTCTCACGGCTCGGCCAGCAGAACCAGCTCGGCCGCTATGGCCTGATCAATAGCGGTCCATTGCAGGGCACTGCCTTCGGTCCGAACGGCCAACCCTATCAATTTAATTATGGCTCCGGTCCCAATGGCGTCCAGGGCACCCCCACCAAAAATGGTTCCGCAGGTTCGGCGGGCGGCGTCACCAACTGCATTCAGGCCTTTTGCATAGGTGGCGAGACGGACGCGATGGAGGGCTCGGGCGTGACCCTGGCCACGCCACTGACACGTGGCGATGTCTATACGCGCCTGTCATACGATTTAAATTCGGATACCAATGTCTGGGCGACGATCAATTGGTCCCAGGTCGGCACGTCGAACATTCCCAATCCTGATGCCTGGTTGAGTTCGCTGCCTGGTATCGCGGCCAACTCCGTGGGACAGCAGGTCCAGTTGGCCGGCGTCCAGTGCGGTAACGGCCCCTCGGCCGCTTCGCTTCCCGCCGGCGATCTGCCGGGGCCCAATGCCTATCTGCCAGCCTCCATCAACGCGGCGTGCGTAGCCAACGGCATCACCAATTTCAGCTTTGGCTCCAACTATATCGGCCTGGGTCCGCAGATCGTCTACACCAATCGCGACAACCGCCGTCTCGCGGTCGGGGGAGATGGAGCGTTCAACATCTTCGACACCGACTGGACTTGGGACACCTACTATACGCATGGCGAAAACGACACCAATATCCATGTCCGCCAGATCACCCTGAAACCCTATCTTTATGCCGCCATCGATTCGGTGGTCGCTCAGCCTGGAGATGGCTCCGGTGCGGTCCCTGGCACCATCGTCTGCCGCTCGGCCGCGGCGCGGGCGGAGGGTTGCGTGCCCTTCGATCCGTTTGGCAGCATCACGCCCAGCCAGGCACAGACGAATTGGCTCTATGGCGGCAGCAAATGGGGTCCGGGTCCTTTGCAGATTTCGCAC
>DATATP010000235.1:0-20681 GCA_036268715.1 Rhizomicrobium sp.
CCCCTTGTCTTTGAAGGTCGGGCCAGAACAAATATTGCATACGAATTGGTGGCCGGTCGGGACCGTTTATCAATGCCTGTCGGTCACGCATCGGCCGCGCATTGCAACAAATATCGGGCCATCAGGGTCAGGGGAAAGAACCATGAATATTCTTTCGAAATTAAGCGTGCATTTTCTGTGTGCGACAAGCGCGCTCGCGCTCGCATCCGCCGCGCGGGCCCAGAATGCGGACAGCATCGAGACCGTGGTTGTGACCGGCTCTCGCGTCATCTCCGACGCCGTCAATTCACCAACCCCCATCACCATCGTCACCACGGCTGAACTTCAAGCGACCACGCCGACCGATATTCCAGACGCCTTGAACAAACTGCCGATTTTTATCGGCTCGCCGGGCCCCCAACATCCCAGAGCGGCGGGCTCCAATGGCGATGGCAATGTGCTCAACCTGCGCGATTTCGGCGCCCAGCGCACCCTGGTGCTGTTCGACGGCCATCGCCAGCCGCCGTCCAATGCCGACGGCACCGTCGATATCGACACCCTGCCCCAGGCGCTGATGAGCCGGGTCGATGTGGTGACCGGCGGCGCCTCCGCCGTCTATGGCTCGGACGCGGTGACCGGCGTGGTCAACTTCATCCTGGACAACAAATTCGAAGGCTTAAAAGGCAGCCTGCAGGCCGGTGTTTCGCAGTTGGGCGAGGACGGGGAATACAAAGGGACCCTGGCCGCCGGCATGAGCTTCGGCGGCGGCCATGGCCATGTGGTGATGGGCTTGGAATGGTATCATTCCAACGGCATCTATTCGCTGATCGACACGCCGCTGGGCAAGAAGAGCTGCCAGACCATCAGCCTGCCGGCCGGCAGCGCCACCGGCCAGGGTTACGCCTGCGATGTGACCTCGTCGCAGGCCAATTATGCCGGCCTCATCTCCGGAAGCACCACCACCGCGAACAAATCCTCCAGCCTGCTCAAAGGCACGACCTTCGACAATTCCGGCAATGCGATTCCCTTCCATTATGGCTCACAGGTCACCAGCACCCAGATGGTCGGCGGCGATGGCATCAAGCTTCAGTTCCTGCCCGGCGCGGAACCGATCACCCGCGGCGTGTACTATCAGCGCGTGAGCTGGGATTTCAGCGACGATTTGAGCGTCTATGCGAGCGTCGATTACGGCGTCTCGGACTATGATTATCAGATCGGCTCCTATGACCAGAATCTGGGCGCCACCGCGCTCACGATCAATGCGGACAACGCCTACCTCCCGGCCTCGCTCGCGACTTACATGGCGACCAACAGCCTCAAAAGCTTCACCCTGAACAAATACTTTGCCGACCTGCCGCGCACCTGGATCGAACACAACAACAACGTGCTGCGGGTTGTGCTGGGCGCGCAGGGACGGGTCTTCGGCGACTGGGCCTGGAACGCGCATTTCGAGAACGGTCAGACCGACGAATCCGTCACCGCACTCGAAGACGAAATCCTGGGCAATGTGGCGCTCGCCGCCGACGCTGTGGTCAATCCGGCGAGCGGTCAGATCGTCTGCCGCTCGACCCTCACCAGCCCCGGCAATGGCTGCGTGCCGTTCAACATGCTCGGTGATGCCGGGGTGGGCGCGCCCGCCGACGGCAAGGGCTTCAACGGCGCGACCGACGGCCAGCTCAATTATTTGACCGGCACCGACTGGCGCAAGACGATGATCGTGGAGGACAATGCCGCCCTGAATCTGACCGGCACGCCCTTCTCGCTATGGGCGGGGGATGTGTCGCTCGCGACCGGGCTGGAGTGGCGCTATGAGTCGATGACTCAGATGGTGGCGCCGCAGGGCCTGGCACTGAACCCCATCACAGGCGTTCAGGGCCCCTTCCGCGTCGGCAATTACTTCCCGCAGGCCGGCAATTATCAGGTGACGGAAGGCTATGTCGAAACAGTGGTGCCGCTGCTGCGCGATCTGCCTTTCGCCAAGAGCGTGGATTTCAACGGCGCGGTCCGTCTCACCAATTACAGCACCAGCGGCAACGCCTTCACCTGGAAGGCCGGCCTTACCTGGGACGTGACGGATGAGATCCGGCTGCGCACCACCCGCTCGCGCGACGTGCGCGCCCCCAACCTCACCGAACTGTTCGCGGCGGTGAATGGCGGCCATGGCAGCATCATCGATTACGGGACCCCGGGTAATCCTGTTAACGCCCAGGCCCAGAACTATACCGAGGGCAATCCCAACCTGAAGCCGGAGGCGAGCGACACCACCACGGCGGGTGTGGTCTACCAGCCGCAATGGCTGCCCGGCCTGCAAGCCTCGGCCGACTGGTACAAGATCAATATCAGCGACGCGATCGGCAATATTTCCGACCAGTTGATCGTCCAGGAATGCGCCGAGGGCGCGACAGAAGAATGCCAGTTCGTCTTGCGCAATTCGGACCACAGCCTGTTCGGTGTTATCGCCGCCCCACAGAATCTTGTGGGAATGCAGACCGAAGGCGTCGACTTTGAAGCCAATTACCAGTTCGACCTGCAAGATATCGCCGATATCCTGAAGGGAACGGTGCTGCTGCATGGGGTGGCGAACTATGTCAGCCTGTTCACCCAGGAGACGGCCGGGGTATCCACCATCAACTACGCCGGGGAGAACGACCATCCGCAATGGCGCTGGACCTTGCAGAGCCTTTACAGCGACGGGCCCTTCTCGACCTTCGTCCAGGCGCGCTATTCGGGCAGCGGCTGGTTCAACAAGACCCTGACCGCCGCGATCCTGCCACCCAAGCTGGTGGGCGGACAGATTCTCATCGACCTGAACCTGAATTACGATATTCCGGCGACAAACGGTGTGGTATCGGTTTTCTTCAATGTGACCGACCTGTTCAACACCATCGAGCCGGTGTGGGCGGATGGCGGGGGCCAGAACGGCTATGGCTCCAACCAATATGATCCGCTCGGCCGCTTCATGCGCACTGGCGTCCGTTTCAATTTTTGATCGGCAAGAAGACCGGTTATAGGGAGAGTTTGATGAAGCAAATTGGAAAAAGGGCATTTCTCGCGGCCGGATTGGGACTCGCCGGGCTGAGCGCGGGATCGGCGCTGGCGACCGAGTTGGAAAAACCCATTCCCGGCCGCAAGCCGGGGACCGATATGCTGGGCCGCAGCTTGGCGCATCCGCCGGCGGTCAAAAGACCGCCGAAGCGGATGGCAAAAACCACCAAGCTGTTCCTGACGCCGCCTGGCTATCCCAATTGCATCGCCACCGATCCCGACGGCAAAGGCTTCTGGGTGGCCGAACAGCGGCACGACGGCAAACCGGAATCGGTCTGGCTACTGGATTTCAAGGGCAAGCTGCAGAAAACCATCATGCAGAGCACCAGGGATTGCACCGGCATGACGGTAGGAGGCGGCTATATCTGGAGCGGCTGCGAAGGCGCGGCCCAGATCAATCACCCCAATCCCCCGATCGACGGCATCTTCCAGACCGACATCGCCACCGGCAAGCAGGTGAGCCGTCGGCAGATTCCCTTCGGGCCGCCCCAGGATGGCGGGTCCACCCATGGCATGGCCTGGGAGAAGGACAAGCTATGGATCGCGGCGGACCGCATGGGCTGTTTGATGCGTATCGATCCCAAGACCTGGCAGGTCGACTATATGTTCCGGGAGACGCGCATTCCCGAACTCGCCAGCCGGCTGCACGGGATCGAGTTCGATAATGGCTTCATCTGGCAGGTGGGCGGCATCCAGAAGGAAGGCAGCATGGGCTACGAAGGTTACACGCCCGGCCTGGTCAAATACGATGCCCGGACTGGCGAGGTGGTTCAGACTGTGGAGTTTGTCCCGGGCTCCTGCGACATGCATGATGTCGCGGTGCATGATGGCCAGCTCTATGGCGTCGACGCGGGCGAGCATCCGAGCTGGTCGATCGACGTCCCCGCCTACCAGCATCCCGGATATCCGCCGATGAACAGTCCGTCCGGAGGGTACGTCTTCAAGATCGATCTGATCTGAAACTGCCTATTTGGCGCTGCGTCAGTAGCGGATTTTGCGGACGGGGGGAGCTTCACGACGCGCGCGCAGCGTCCGCAGGTCTGTTTGGGTGCGAGTGAGCGTGTTATGCGTCAGCCGGCCGCCTGACAAGGCGCCGATCTGCCTCAGGCTGAGCACCTTGAAGGAATCGTAAGAGGTGTTCGATAGCAGGCCGGGGATGTCCTGATTGAGAACCGCCGCGCCCTCCGGGTCGGCGGCGATGGTTTGTATGGGGGTATCCAGGCCATAGCGCCCGCCGGGCGCTTGTGCCGCCAGGGCCGCGCCCGCCGTCAGGACGACGAGCGGCAGGACCGATTTGAGGGACATTCGCGGGCGCATGGACGGGCTCCTTTCCCCCTCAACGCGCAAGCGGTGCATTTGGTGCCGCGCGGGACTGGCCGGCCGCCTTCCCTGCGATATGCTCCCGCAATGACCATACAACAGGCCGCAGGGGACGCGCCCCGCAATCTTTTCGATGCCATCACAAGGCGCGCCGCCCGCCAGCCGCAGTCTCCCGCCCTCATCCTGCCCGGGCGCGAGATGCTGGACTATCGCACGCTCCTCGAACGGTCGGCGCGCATCGCCCATGTGCTGGCGGCGCATGGGGCCCGGCCCGGTGATCGGGTGATGGTGCAAGTCGAAAAAAGCGCCGAGGCCCTTTGTCTTTATCTTGCCTGTCTCCAGGCCGGCGCCGTTTATGTGCCGCTCAACAACGCTTATACCGCCGCCGAACTGGCCTATTTCGTTGCCGACGCGAATCCGAAAATCTTTGTCTGCGCTCCCGCAGCCCGCGAGACCGTCGCCGCAGTCACCGGAGCGCATGTCCTGACCCTGGGCGATGACGGCCGGCAGGGTTCGCTTCTCGAAGAATGCGCAGGGCATGCGGCGGAATTCCCGTCCGCCGGTGTCGGGATGAACCATGTCGCCGTGATCATCTACACCTCCGGCACCACGGGGCGCTCCAAAGGCGCAATGCTGAGCCATGCCAATCTATGGTCGAATGCCGAGGCCTTGCGGGTTTTCTGGCGCTTCACAGGAAACGACGTCCTGCTGCACGCGCTGCCTCTGTTCCATGTTCATGGCCTGTTCGTCGCCGGCAATGTCAGCCTGCTGGCGGGGGGAGCGATGATCCTGCTGCCCAAATTCGATGTGGGCGAAATCTTTCATTGGCTGCCGCACGCCGACGTGATGATGGGTGTGCCGACCTTCTACACCCGCCTTCTTGGGGATTCCCGCCTGACCCCGGAAGCGGCACGGCATGTTCGCCTGTTCACCTCCGGCTCTGCCCCCTTGCTCGCCGACACCCACCGCCAATGGCAGGCACGGACCGGTCACGCGATCCTCGAGCGCTATGGCATGAGCGAGGCCGGGATGATCGCCTCTAACCCCTTTGATGGCGCGCGGGTGCCCGGCTCGGTCGGCTATGCATTGCCGGATGTAGAAGTGCGGGTGGTTGCCCGGTCGGGAGCACCGGCGCCGCCGGGCGAGGTCGGCATGATCGAGGTGCGCGGACCGAACGTCTTCCAAGGCTATTGGCAGATGCCGGACAAGATCGAAGCGGAATTCCGGGAAGACGGATTTTTCATCACCGGCGACCTTGGGACGATGGAAGCGGATGGCCGGCTCAGTATCGTCGGACGCGGCAAGGACCTGATCATCACCGGCGGCCTGAATGTCTATCCGAAAGAGATCGAATCCCTGATCGACGCAATTCCCGGTGTGGCAGAATCGGCGGTGATCGGCCTGCCGCACGCCGATTTCGGTGAAGGAGTCACCGCGGTCGTGGTGGCGACGGATGCCGGATTGACCCAGGCGGCCGTGCTAGCTGCGCTTGCCGACCGTCTGGCGCGATTCAAGTTGCCCAAGCGCGTGCTGTTCCGGGACGGGTTACCGCGCAACACCATGGGCAAAGTGCAAAAGAACCGGCTGCGTGAGGAATTCCGCGACCTGTATCAGGCCGGCTGAAAGACGATATTGCAGCGCAATAGATCGGGCCAAAGTCTCCTGTTGACTTGGTCCCGAACCGCGTCCGACTCTCCGCGCCGGATCAGCGCAAGGGGCATATCATGGCAGCCAGTCATTCGGGAAGGCGGGAGTTTCTCAAGTCCGCGGCAGCGTTCGCCGGGACCGGATTCTTCGGGCTGCCCGCCGCCGCGGCGTCGCTTCCGTTCCGTTATGCCTGCAGCGCAATCTCCTGGGGCACGCATATCGAAGACGCGATTGCTGTCGCTTCACGTCTCGGCCTGCCGGGACTGGAGCCGTTCCGTCAGAATGTCATCCATTATCTCGACCGGCCGCTCGACCTGAAAAAGCTGTTCGATGCCGCCCATGTCCGGATGGTGAGCTGTTCCAATGGCGGCGGGCCGGGTTTCTCGGGCAATTTCTACGATCCGGCCAAGACGCCGAAGACCATCGCCGATCATGTCAAGCTGGCGCATGATTTCATCCTGCCTTTCGGCTATTGCAATCATTTCAAGATGAATATGGGCGGCCGGCCGCCCGGTCGCGACACCAGCGACGAGGACATCAAGGTCGCGGCCGACGCGCTCAACAAGATCGGCAAGCAGACCATCGCCTTTGGAATCCGGCTGGCACCCCATCCCCATGTCGGCTCCCTGATCGAAGTGGAGCATGAAGTGCGCAGGCTGATGGAGCTGACCGATCCACGCTATGTCTGGCTGACCACCGATACCTCTCACCTCACTTTGGGGGGCATGGACCCGCTCCAGATCATGAAGGATTACTGGCCGCGGGTGGCCGAGGTGCATTACAAGGACGCGCCCCGGCATCTGCGCGGCAACAAGGTCCTGGCGGTGCCGAAGTCCGGGCCCGAAGCCGGCGGCCATCACTGGTTCCGCAACCTGGGCGCGCCCGATTCCGGCGGCGTCGATTTCCCCGCCATCCAGAAATTCCTGATCGAAAAGAAGTACAATGGCTGGGTAACGCTCGACCTGGATGCCTCGATGATTCCGCCCGGCAGCGACATGGAGCAGACCCTCAAAGGCAACATCAAATATCTGGTCGATGTGCTGCATGTCGATCCCAAGACGGTGTGAGCAAATGAAGACATATCTCGTGCCACTGACATTGGCCTGCGCGCTGGCGGCCTCCGCGGCGTGGGCCCGACCCATGCTCTATGTCGGCAATTCGACCGGCGACGATGTCGCGGTGATCGATGTGGCGAAGCAGCAACTGGTGACCAAGATCAAACTCGGCCAGACCGTGCATGGCGTCTGTGCGCCCGAGGACGGCCGCCGGGTCTACGCCACCATCGAATCGGACCACACGGTGCGGGTGATCGACACCGCCAACAACACCCAGATCGACACCATTCCGCTTCCCGGCCAGCCCAACGAATGCGCCATCACCGCGGACGGGCATTATCTGGTCGTGCCGCTGCTCGCGCCCGCCAACAGCGCGGTCATCATCGATACCGGCACAAAGCAGGTGGTGAAGACCCTGCCGCTGCGCCATCCCCATAATTGTTTCGCGCCCCAGGGAGGCAGCAACGACGCGATCTGGTGCGAGGAGCGCGACAGATTCCGTATCAACCGCATCGACATGAAGACCATGGAATTTACCGACTTCGTCAATGTCGGTGGCGACCCGCGGCCCTTCATCGTCACGGCGGATGAAAAGACCCTCTATACCGCGTTGAGCGGCCTGCATGGTTTCGCCACGGTCGATTTGGTCGCCAAGCGGGAGTCAGAGGTTGCGTTTCCCCCCATGCCGCTGATGGCTTGCCGGATCGAGCCGGCCAACACGCCGACTCATGGCATCGAGCTGACGGCTGATCGCAAGAAGATATGGATCACCAGTGTCGCGGACGAAGGGGTCTATATCTATGATATCGCCAGCGGGAAATTGTCGCCCAAGGTGACGACCGGCGCCTGCCCAAACTGGATCAGCATGTCGAAAGACGGCCGCTACGCCACGGTCAGCAATGCCGATGACGACAATGTCTCGATCTTCGATGCCCACACAGCAAAAGAACTGGCGCGGATCAAGACAGGCAGCGCGCCCAAGCGGTTGCTGGTGGTGGAAGTGCCGGACCAGAAGTCTGCTAGCGTAAAGCCGTAGCGAACTTCGCCTGGGTTTTCGCGGTCACTTCATCCAAGGTTACCCCCGGCGCAAGCTGGGTCAGGGTCAATCCCGTCTTGCCGCGCTGAAGCGTGAAGACGGCGAGATCGGTAATCACCACGTCGATGCAGCCCGCGCCGGTCAGGGGCAGGCTGCATGTCTTCAACAGCTTGGACGCTCCCGCTTTGTTGGTGTGCTCCATCACCACGATGACGCGCTTGACACCGGCCACCAGGTCCATCGCCCCGCCCATGCCCTTCACCATTTTGCCCGGAATGGTCCAGTTGGCGATGTCGCCCGATTCTGACACTTCCATCGCGCCCAGCACCGACAAGTCGATATGCCCGCCGCGGATCATGCCGAAACTGTCTGCGGAGGAGAAATAGGACGAGGTCGGCAGTTCGGTGATGGTCTGCTTGCCGGCATTGATAAGGTCGGCATCCTCATCGCCAGGATAAGGGAACGGTCCCATGCCCAGCATGCCGTTTTCACTTTGCAAGGTCACATGCATGCCCTGGGGAATGTAGTTGGCTACCAGGGTCGGAATTCCGATGCCGAGATTGACATAGAAACCGTCCTGCAATTCGCGGGCGGCCTGCGCGGCCATTTGTTCGCGGCTCCAGGGCATCACACGTCCTCCCGGGCGGCGGCGCCTTCGGCGGGCCGCGGCCGTGTCGTCACCCGCTCGATATGCTTTACATAATCCTGTCCCTGGAAGATGCGCTGCACGAAAATGCCCGGCGTGTGGATCGCGTTGGGGTCGAGTTCGCCCGGCTTAACAAGCTGCTCGACCTCTGCGACGGTTACTTCGCCGGCGGTTGCGATTATCGGATTGAAATTACGGGCCGTCTTGCGATAGACGAGATTGCCTTCGGTATCGCCTTTCCACGCCTTGACGATGGAAAGGTCGGCCTTCAGCCAGCGCTCCCGCAAATAGGTCACCCCGTCGAATGTCTCGGTGGGTTTGCCCTCCGCCACCACGGTGCCGACGCCGGTGCGGGTGTAAAAGGCGGGAATGCCGGCGCCGCCCGCCCGGATGCGCTCCGCCAACGTGCCCTGCGGGTTCAGCTCCAGCTCCAGCTTGCCGTTTAGATACAATTCCTCGAACAGCTTGTTCTCCCCGACATAGGAGGAGATCATCTTCCTGATCTGACCATTGGCGAGCAGCACATACAGCCCATAGCCATCGGCGCCGCAATTGTTGGAAATGACGGTGAGATTCTTCACCCCGTCATTCTTCAGGGCGGTGATGAGATTTTCGGGATTGCCGGATAGGCCGAAACCGCCTGCCATCACCGTCATGCCATCGAAAGTGACGCCGGCGAGGGCCGCGGCGGCGTCCTTGTAGACTTTGCTCTGGGCCAAGGCGTTTCCTCGGAAAGCTACGGATTGGGGCTAGATCGCCACGGGTTGTGCCGAATGACAAGGGCGAAAGTATAACCTGTTGATTATTATGAATTTATAAAGTTATAGAGCGGGCGCGGGCGCTTTTCTTGCCGGGCCGCGCCTGCGCCGCTACAACCCCGCGAACCCGATTCGATCCAAAGGCGCATGTCCAAGCCCAACCGTCCCAAAGCGCGGCTGCCGCGCGGCTTCCGCGACCGCGGTGCGGCGGAGATCGCCGCCGAGCAGAAGATGCTGGCGACCATCCGCCTTGTATACGAAAGCTATGGCTTTGAGCCGCTGGAAACGCCGACCTTCGAATATACCGACGCGCTGGGGAAGTTTCTGCCAGACTTGGATCGCCCCAACGATGGTGTGTTTTCGCTGAAAGACGATGACGACCAGTGGTTGTCGCTGCGCTACGACCTGACTGCACCGCTGGCCCGCCATGTCGCGGCGAATTTCCAACATTTGCCCAAGCCGTTCCGGCGCTATCAGGTGGGCAGCGTCTGGCGCAACGAGAAGCCAGGACCGGGGCGCTTCCGGGAGTTCACCCAGTTCGACGCCGACACGGTGGGCAGCGCGAGCCCTGCGGCCGATGCCGAACTGCTGATGATGCTGGCCGACACCTTGGAGGCGCTGGGCCTCAAGCGCGGCGACTACATCGTCAAGCTCAACAGCCGCAAGCTGTTGGACAGCGTGCTTGGCAGAATGAATGTCTCGCCCCACCAGCGGGGCGCCGTTTTTCGGGCGATGGACAAGTTCGATCGTCTTGGAGAACCGGGCGTAATTGCCCTTCTTGGTGAAGGCCGCAAGGACGAGTCTGGCGATTTCATGAAAGGCGCCGGGCTGAATAGCGATCAGATACCGAGCGTGATGCGGCTGTTAATGGGTGTCACATATTTCGCAGAAGAGAATGGTTATGATGAATTAATGGCCATCCGCGATTGTCTGGCAGCGACAGACTATGGCGAGGACCGGGTCAGAATCGATACCAGCATAATTCGTGGCCTGGATTACTATACCGGCCCGGTATTCGAGGCGCAGTTGACATTTCCTGTGCAGAACGAAAATGGCGATACGGTGGTGTTCGGCTCGGTCGCGGGCGGTGGACGCTATGACGATCTGGTGGCGCGTTTCACAGGACAGCAGGTTCCGGCGACCGGCGTCTCCATTGGCGTCAGCCGGCTAATGACCGCGTTGGCTTCACGCGGGCTCTCGGGCAGCGAACGCGATCCGCTGATTGTCATCACGGTCATGGACAAGGCAGAAGCGGGGCGCGCCTTCGCCCTCGCTGCCGAACTGCGCGCCGAGAATTTGCGCGCCGAGGCCTATGTCGGCAATGGCAAGATGGGCGACCAGTTGAAATATGCCGACAAGCGCGGCGCGGCCGTGGCAGTGATCGAAGGGAGCGATGAACGCGCCCGGGGGGAAGTGACTTTGAAAGACCTTGCGCTGGGCGCCGAGCTCGCCAAATCGGTGGAAAGCCGCGCCGCCTGGGTCGGCGAGCGCCAGGCGCAAATCTCGGTCAAGCGCGCCGAATTGGTTGCCAAAATCAAAACAATGCTGGGGAAGCGATGACCGCCTTTCCCACCTATGACGCGGGGGCAATCAACGCGCTGGACCAGCAGGCGCAGGCGATCCTCGCTCTGTTCGCCGCTCACGGCTGTACGCGCCAGGAGCCGGCGATTTTGCAGCCCGCCGACATCTTTCTCGACCGTTCGGGAGAGGAAATCCGCCGCCGCACCTTTACCTTGACCGATCTGTCGGGCCGCGAACTCTGCCTCAGGCCCGATCTCACCATTCCGATCTGCAGGCATGCGGTGGACAGCGGCGCGAAATTTCCCGCGCGCTTCTGCTATAACGGTCTGGCCTTCCGCCATCAGCCGAACGCGCCGCAGCGGCCGACCCAGTTTTTTCAGGCGGGTGTCGAACTGCTCGGCCTGACAGACCGCGATGCAGGCGAACGTGAAATCCTTACCCTGGCGGTGGAAGCGTTGCGCGCTGCGGGTCTGGCGCATTTCACTATCAAAGTGGGCGACCTTGCCCTGTTCGGCGCCCTGGTCGATGCCCTGGATGTGCCGGCACAATGGCGGGCCCGGCTCAAGCGCCATTTCTGGCGGGTGGGTTATTTCGAGGCGCTGCTCGGCCGCATGACCCAAGGCGCCGCGAGCGACCAGCAGCGGCTGCTCGCCTCGCTGGGCGGGCTGTCGCAATCCGAATCCCGCGCCGCCATCGAGGGGCTGATGGACATGGTCGCGGATTCACCTCAAGGCGCGCGCACCCGCGAGGAGATCGTCGAGCGGCTGATGGAACAGGCGGCCGATGCCGCCGCTCTCAGGCTCGACCCGAGAATTGCCGATGTAATCACCAATTTGCTCGCCGTGTCGGGCACGGCCGAAAGCGCGCTGCGCCAGATCGCCGATTTGACGCGTAACGCCGGCATCTCATTGGATACGCCCCTGGCCGCGATGGAGGCAAGGCTGACGGCGCTGAAGGAACTGGGGATCGCGCCATCGCAAGTGAGCTTTGCCGCCCGCTTCGGCCGGAACATGGAATATTACACCGGTTTCGTGTTCGAGTTGTGGTCGCACGATTCCGAAGGCGCGGTGCAGGTGGCGGGTGGGGGGCGCTATGACCATCTGCTGGAATTGCTGGGAGGGCAGCCCGCCACGGCAATCGGCTGTGCGATCCGCACCGAGCGGGTGCTCGCAGCCCGTCAATTCGCGGGAACCCCATGATGGCCGCACCCGAATTATCCAAGCTGATCCTCGCGGTGCCGTCCAAAGGGCGGCTGAAGGATGCCTGCGAAGCCTATTTTGCCGATGCCGGCGCGCCGCTGAAACAAGCCGCGGGCGCGCGGGGCTATCGTGCCAAGGTGAACGGCTTCGCAGATATCGAAGTGATGCTGCTGTCGGCAGGCGAGATCGCCGCCTCGCTGCTGGCTGGCGATGTGCATCTGGGCATCACCGGCGAGGACCTGCTGCGCGAGGCGGCGCCGGAACTGGCCGGCCGGGTGCATCTTGTCAAGCCCTTGGGCTTCGGCTTCGCCAATGTCGTGGTCGCCGTGCCGCAATACTGGATCGACGTGTCCACCATGGCCGATCTTGACGATGTGTGCGCCGCCTTCGCCCATCGCCATCGCCGCCGGCTGCGCCTCGCCACCAAATATGTGCAATTGACCCGCGGTTTCTTCGCCCATGCCGGCATTTCCGATTACCGGGTGGTGGAAAGCACCGGCGCGACGGAGGGCGCCCCCGCCGCCGGCACCGCCGAAGCCATTGTGGACATCACGACCACCGGCGCGACATTGGCGGCCAACGGTTTGAAGACCCTGGAAGACGGCACCATCCTGGAAAGCCAGGCCCAACTCGCCGCCTCGCTCACGGCCGACTGGGGAGGCCGGGCGCGGGCCGCGGCGGAGGAATTGCTGGCGCGGCTCAATGCCAGGGCCCGCGCCAAGACATCGCAAATCCTGCGGGTCCGCCTCGACAAAAAGGTGGAGCAGATTCTCGCGGCGCTCGCGCGCGGGGCCGGCGCGTCGCTTTTGTCCCGTCCCACCGATGCGGGCGGGGAATATTCTCTGCTGGTGCCGCGCAACAAGCTGATGGAGGCGGTAACCGCCCTGCGTGCGGAAGGCTGCGAACATCCCGCCACGACCCAGGAGACGGATTACGTGTTCGATACTGAGAACCCGCTCTGGGCCGCGCTGGAGCAGCAACTTCCGCGATAGCTATTGCGGGCTCACCGTGTCGCGGATGTCCGTATCATTGATATGCTCTTTCTTCCACACCATCGCGTCATGGATGCGGGTGCGGCCGGAGGGATGATCGTAGAAGATGATCTCTTCCCACTTGCCGGGCTCGAGTTTTCGATAGCTGGACAGTTTCAGCATCACGCTGGCAAAGGCGTCGGGCTTGCGCACGGCGTCCAGGCCGAAAATGTCGGCCTGGTGTTCGGTGGTGCGCACGATCGTGTTGGTCACCGGCGTCATCACGAACATGTAGATGCTCGCCAGCGCTGCCAGCAGCGGCAGGCCGGCGATATCGTCCACCCTGCGCACATCCCAGTGGCCACCGAAGAAATCGGTGACGGCACCGAACCCCCAGGCGAGAAACCCGAACCCGACGATCACCACCAGTCCGAATAGCAGCACCAGCCGCATCACATGACCCATCACATAGTGGCCCATCTCATGCCCCAGCACCGCCAGCACCTCGTCGGGGGTGCCTTGCTTCATCAGATTATCGTTGAGCGAGATGCGCGTGGTGCCGAGAAAGCCCGACACATTGGCCGAGATGCGGTTCGACTGGCGCGAGGCGTCGACCTGCCATACGTCATCCGCCGGCACGTCGTTGGCCCGGGCCAGCGAGAGGATCTGCCGCTTGAGCGGACTGTCAGGCAGCCGCGAATAATGATTGAACAGCGGTGCGATCAGCACCGGATACAGCGCGAACTGAACGATGATGAAAAGGATGGCGATCCCCGCGCCCCAGATCCACCACAATTCGCGCGCTTTACGGATCGCGGCATACAGGATCGGCAGCACGATCAGTCCCGACACCAGCGATACCGCGAAGCCGGTGCCGAAGTCGTCCGCCCATTGCTGAAAAGTCTGGTTCGAAAGCCCATAAGCATGTTCGCGGAAATAGCTTTCGTACACCGTCAGTGGCAGGGTCGCGATCGTGACAATGATGATATAGGCCGCGACATAGATCAGCGTCTGGCCATAGCGCGAGCGGGTGCGTTCCGCCGCCCAATCGCGGATTCCGGCGGAAATGCGAAACCCCAACAATATGCCGGCAATGGCCAAGCCATAAACCAAGTCGATCCCGGTCAGCCAATAGCCACCCTCGAAATAGGCGTCGGAGCGCGCCCGCGCCGCACCGCTCACCCGCGCGAGATAAGCATTGGTGGCGCGCTCGGGGTCGAATTTGGGCGTGGCATCGATCACCGGGAGGGCACCGACCTCGACCCGGGTGGTCGGCGCGGCGTGGGGCCCGCGCTGCACCGGCGCGTCCTGGGCGCCTGCGGGAAGGGCGCAAACAACGATCAACATCGCCAGCAGCACGCAAACGGAGGTCCAGGCCGCGCGTGCAGCCGGCATTTTCAGACGCATATCGTCCTCCCTCGCGGCCGAGCCTAACAGATGTCATAGTCCATGCCATGCCAAACTCCAGTCCTGGCGCGTGTCGTGAGCGTCACAATGTTGCTTCGTAAGCTCAATCTCGGCTCCCGTACCGTGCTGCTCCTGTTCGTGGCCGCGACATCCGCCCATGCGGCCGCGGGCACGTCGAGCGAGGCCGCCCAAGCGGCGCATTACGATCACTGCCTGGCGCTTGCGACCAGCAATCCCGATGCGGCCTGGAAGGATGCGAATGGCTGGACCCGGTCCGGCGGCGGTGTCCCGGCCGAGCATTGCGCCGCTGCGGCACTGGTCGGGCTGCATCGCTATGCGGAGGCGGGGCCGCGGCTTGATGCTTTGGCACGCGCGAAGGACACGCCGGCGGGATTGCGCGCCGCCCTGTTCGATCAGGCCGGCAATGCGTTCCTGCTCGCCGGCGACGGCGCGCGGGCGGTAGAAAGCCTGTCTGCCGCGCTCACCTTATCGGGCAATGATCCGGATCTGCTTGCCGATCTGGCGCGGGCGCAGGCGCTGGTGAAAAACTGGAACGAAGTGGTGCTCGATCTGAACGCCGCCCTGGCGATCTCGCCGCATCGGGCGGACCTGCTGGTGCTGCGCGCCAGCGCCCACCGCGCCTTGGGCCAGACCGAGGCGGCGCGTAGCGACATCGAGGCGGCGCTGACGATGCGGCGCAGTGCGGGGGCGCTGGTGGAGCGTGGTCTGTTGCGGCGTCAGATCGGCGACATGGCGGGCGCGCGCAGCGATTTGCGCGCCGCCCTGGCTGCCAGCCCCAGCGCGGCCGTGGCGGCGGAAGCGCGCGACGATCTTGAGGCGCTGGGTGACGAGCCGCCGGTTACGACGAAGCGTTGATCCATTCGCTGCGTACGTCCGGGTCGTTCTCCTTCAGGAGGCGAGCGCCGGCCCGCTTGCGGAATTCCTCAGGCGAGACCAGGCGCGACAGCGCCCAGACGGCTGCTCCGCGCACCAGCGGAGAAGCATCGTTCAGCAGCAATTCGGCCTGGCGCGCAAAGCGGGCATCGCCCGAATTGCCGATGGCAATGAGGACGTTGCGGATAAAACGGACGCGGCCAATGCGCTTGACCGGGGATTTGCGAAACAGGGCGCGGAACGCTGTGTCATCCAGCTCCGCCAGGTCGGCCAGAAGCGGCGCTTTCAATCCGTCGCGCGCCGCAAGCCGCATCTCGGAGGCCGCGCTGGCGAATTTATTCCAGGGGCACACCGCCAGGCAATCGTCGCAGCCATAGATGCGATTGCCCATGCGGGCGCGCAATTCCCGTGGGATCGGGCCTTTATGCTCGATGGTCAGATAGGAGATGCAACGCCGCGCATCCAGCCGGTAAGGGGCCGGAAAGGCGGCGGTGGGGCACACATCCAGACAGGCGTGGCAGGCGCCGCAATGATCGGGCTCGGCCGGGTCGGACGGCAGCACCAAGGTGGTGAAGATCGACCCCAGGAACAGCCAGGAGCCGAATTCCCGGCTCACCAGATTGGTGTGCTTGCCCTGCCAGCCCAGGCCCGCCTTCTGCGCCAGGGGCTTTTCCATCACCGGCGCTGTGTCGACGAACACCTTCACCTCCGCCTTGAATTGGCTGGCGATGAATCCCGCCAGTGCTTTGAGTTTTTTCTTCACCACCTCATGGTAATCGTCGCCTAACGCATAGGCGGAAATCGCGGCCAAGTCCTTCCGCGCCAGCACGGCCAGCGGATCGTGAGTCGGGCCGTAATTGAGCCCCAGCATGATCACGCTCCGGGCCGCGGGCCACATCGCCTTCGGGTCGGCGCGCCACTCGCGGCGCTCCGCCATCCAGTCCATCCCACCATGATGGCCGGCTTCCAGAAAAGCGGCCAGCCGTGTGCGATTGCCGGCAGGGGCGTCGGCGTCCGTGAATCGCACGACGTCAAATCCCGCCGCATGCGCGCGTTCGCGTATCGTGTCAGTAATCGAGTTCGGCATAATGCGAGACCGGCGGCTGGCCCGGCACGCGGTCCGCCAGCAGGGAACGGAAGCTGGGCCGGGACTTAATCCGCACATACCATTCGCTGGCGGCGGGGAAGTCGCTCCACGGCACTTCGCCGAAATAATCCAGCGCCGACAGATGCGCCGCCACCGACAGATCGCCCAAGGTGCATTCCCGCGCCGCCAGGTTGCCGCGTGCTTC
This sequence comes from Rhizomicrobium sp., assembly GCA_036268715.1. Lineage (GTDB taxonomy): Bacteria > Pseudomonadota > Alphaproteobacteria > Micropepsales > Micropepsaceae > Rhizomicrobium. The sequence continues at coordinate 16,771 of DATATP010000235.1, forward strand.
CGCTGCTCTGCCGATGGCGGCAAGCGCCAATTTCAGCTCCTCACGGCCGGCGCGGATGACGTTCATGTCCGGCGCCCGCCGGCCCGGCGCACCGGTGAAGCGCTGGCCGGCCTTTTCATAGACGATGCGTTGCGTCACCTGCTCATGGAACGGCCCCATCGCCCAGTCGAACCAGCGCAACGAATCCCGCCGCGCCGCGTCCTCGGCGGGGGCCAGCGGATTATCCGGATAGTTGCCTTCCAGATGATCGATGATCGCCAATACCCCTTCGGCGCGCACGCCATCCAGGTCGATGAAGACCGGCAGGGGATTGCGCGCGTCCTCGGCCATCACCAGATCGCAGGACACCCGCTTCTCGCCCACGATCAGCCGGGCCAGGCGGCAGCTGGGGGACAGCATCAGATGGATCAGGCGGCGCATAAGCCTTTTTACGCGAGCATCCTAGCGAACGCAAAAATCCAGCCGGTCTCGCGTTACCTCGCCCGACCGCGCCGTCAGGGTGTGGGTTCGCCGCGCCACATAGCGCCCGGGACGCACGGCATTCCATTTGTCCGGATCGGGCAGGATGGCGGCAAGCCGCGCCGCCTGTTCCCGGGTCAGCGAGGCCGCATCCACGCCGAAATAATTCTCTGCCGCCGCTTCGGCCCCGAAATTGCCGTGTCCCCAATCGACCAGGTTCAAATAGGCGTCAAGGATGCGCTTCTTGGGCCACAGGGCTTCGATCAGGACCGTCAAATAGGCTTCCAGGCCCTTGCGCGACCAGCTCCGCATCGGAACTAGGAACAGGGTGCGCGCCGTCTGCTGGGAAATCGTGCTGGCGCCGCGCAGCCGTTTTTTCGGGTTGCGTTTGTGCGCCTTCACGGCCGCATCGATGCTCTTCCAGTCGAAGCCGTGATGGCTGCAGAAATTCTGATCCTCCGCGCCGATTACTGCCTGTCCCAATATGGGAGTGATGTCGTCCGTCCAGGAATAATGCAGCCGCTTGCCCTGAACCAGGCTGATGAGCATTTCCGGCGTGCCAGGCACCGGCACATAACGGAACAGCAGCAGCAAGAGCACCGGCGCGGGCAGGGCGAAAAAGAACAGGATCGCAAGCGTCCGCCGCCACCAGGATTTGCCCCCACCGCCCCGCCGCGTTCCGATTCCGACCCGCCCCATGCGAGGGACTATACCAAAGTTTCATGCGCGCATGCGGGTAGCGCGGTCGCGCTTCGGATGATAGGTCTCGGCGATCGAAGGGGCACCGCCATGCATGACATTTTCATCTCCATCATTCTGGGGATTGTCGAAGGGCTCACCGAGTTCCTGCCGGTGTCGTCGACCGGACATTTGCTGGTGTCGGAACGGCTTCTGGGGGTGGGCGATAATTGGGAAGCCTTCACCGTCATCATCCAGCTCGGCGCGATCCTGGCGGTGGTGGCGATCTATTTTCGCAAATTCTGGACAGTGCTGGTCGGGTTGCCGCGTTCTTCCGATGCGCAGCGTTTCGCCCTCGGCATCGTGATCGCATTCCTGCCGGCGGCCGTGGTCGGCGTGCTGCTGGCCAAATACATCAACGGCATCCTGCTCAATCCTGCCATCGCCATGCCGGTGATCGCGATCTCCTGGCTGGCCGGCGGCATGCTCATCCTGTTGTTCGAGCGCATCGCGCCCGTGCCGCGCTTCCGTGACGGCGACCGGTTGCCATTGGTCAAAGCATTCCAGATCGGCTGCTGCCAGGTGCTGGCGATCCTGCCGGGCATTTCGCGCTCTGGCGCCTCCATTCTAGGTGCCGAATTGCTGGGCGTAGAGCGGCGCGCCGCCACCTTATTCACCTTCTATCTGGCGGTGCCGACCATGCTGGGCGCAACGGTGTTCGAGCTTTACAAGAAGGGTCACGACTTAGGTCAGGCTGACATCACCAACATCGCCATCGGTTTCGTCGTGTCCTTTGTCGTGGCGTTCTTCGTGATTCGCGAGTTTCTCCACATCGTCACAAAATATGGACTGAAGCCGTTCGGCTGGTATCGCATCGTCGCCGGCCTGGCGCTGATGTTGTATCTCGCCTTCGTATAGGGGTTGTTTAGGAAGAGCTCCATTCGGCATTATTGTCGGCATACTCGCCCTTGGCCCGATACCGCCAGAGATAGGACGGCACCACCGCCTCCACGGATGTCGGCACGATGCCCAGATCGGAAAGGCCCAGTGCGGTGTTCGATACGACATTGTCGCGCTTCAAAAGCCGCACCTGATCGGGAGTCAGCAACGGATTGGGCATCAGTTGCAGAAAGAAAGCCTTCCAGGAGGCGAGCGGGAAGGGGACCGACACTAGTGCACGGCGGCGGTCGATCGCCTTCAGTACGATCTGCATCAATTGCCGGAAGCTGTAGATGGTGGGGCCGCCCAGTTCATAGACGCGGCCGTGGATGGCTTCATCGGCCAGCGCCTTGACAATCGCGGCAGCAACATCGCCCACAAAGACCGGCTGGAAACGGGTTTTGCCGCCACCCACCAGCGGGAGCGCCGGCAGATAGCGCGCAAGATCGGCAAAGCGGTTGAAAAAACTGTCCTCCGGCCCGAAGACGATAGACGGTCGCAGAATCACGGCGGAGGGAAAGACTTCCTGCACCGCGGCTTCGCCCCGCCCCTTGCTGGCGGCATAGTCCGAATCGGAATTCGCATCAGCTCCGATGGCCGAAACATGCACCAGCCGGCTGACGCCGGCCGCGGCGGCGGCGCGGGCGATATTCTGCGCCCCCTGTGCCTGAACATCGTCGAAGGATTGTCCCTTCTCGAACAGGATGCCGCAGAGATTGACCACGGCAGCGGCGCCCGTCAGGGTTTTCGCGATCTCCTCAGGATCGGAAATGTCGGCCTTGACGAAATCGATCTGACCGACTGTCCCCAGGGGGCGCAGGAAGAAGCCGCTGTTGGGGTGGCGGCTTGCCACCTTGATGCGCCAGCCTGCCTTGGCCAGCGCCTGTACCGTATGGCGGCCGAGAAAGCCGGAACCGCCGAAGACCGTGACCAGTTGGTTTTTCATGTCCATCCCGCCGGAAAAGTAAGGGCCTTCATAACCAAAGCAGGTCCGCCGGAAAAGCGGCATCCGGCGTTGACTTGGCCCGGTCCCAACCCTAAACATCCCGCCCTCCCAGCCGGGGCCGCTCCCCGGCAGGCCCAGATGGCGGAATTGGTAGACGCACTAGTTTCAGGTACTAGCGCTGCAAGGCGTGGAGGTTCGAGTCCTCTTCTGGGCACCATTTGTTCTTTCGCCGACGTTCGCAAGCGTCCGCAAATCCCAAAAAAACCAATGAAATAGCGACTTTGGCGTCCGCCACTGTTCGCCATTGCTCTGGCCCACTTTGCCAGCCGGTTGGTATTTTGTTGGTATTCGGGGGTTCGAAAAACACCCTGTTGGTACGGACACGCTTCTCAACCAGGAGGCAGTAAAAATGGCCCTAACCGACGTAAAATGCCGTAGCGCCAAGGCCGGCCCGGCACGGCTAAAACTCTCAGATGGGGGCGGGTTGCAGCTCTGGGTTCAAACCAATGGCGCACGCCTTTGGCAGTTCGCGTACCGCTTCGGCGGCAAACAAAAGCAGTTATCGTTCGGGCCGTATCCCGAGGTCTCTTTACTGGAGGCTCGCGGCAAGCGGGACGACGCCAGGCGGAAGCTTAGGGACGGGATAGACCCAGCTGCAGAGAAGAAACTTCGGCAGGAAGCCGCAGTTGCCCCTGGCGATACCTTCAAAGAGGTTGCCATCGAATTCATTGAGAAATGTCGCCGGGAAAATCTGGCTGGTGTGACGCTCCTCAAGAAGGAATGGCTGCTAGACTTTGCCTATCCCACCTTGGGGGAAAAGCGAGTCGCCGAAATTCGGCCAGTCGATGTGCTCAGGATATTGCAGGATGTTGAGTTTCGGGGATGCTAC
>DATATP010000236.1:0-14474 GCA_036268715.1 Rhizomicrobium sp.
GCTGCATCGAGATCGCGGTCCAGAATCGCCACTTCCGCGCCTTGTCGCGCCATCGCCTTGGCCGTGGCCGCGCCGATGCCCGAGCCGCCGCCGGTGATGACCGCCACCTGCCGCGCCAGCGCCTTTTCATTCGACTTGCCCAGCTTGGCCTGCTCCAGCGACCAGTATTCCACTTCGAACATGTCGAATTCGCAGATGGGTTTGTATTCGCCTATCGCTTCGGCGTCGGTGATCACCTCCACCGTGTTCTCGGCGATGTCCGCGGCGATGGCGGCATCCTTGGCAGAAGCGCCGACGCCAAACAGCCCGACGCCCGGCACCAGGATCACGCGCGGCAAGGGATCGAGCTCTTTCTTCTTCTGCAAGCTCTTCTCGTTGTTGCGCGCGAAATAATCATGGTAGCGCGCGACGAAGGCGTCTATGGCGGCGCGAACCTCGCCTGACCATTCGTCCAGCTTACCGGCTTGCGGGGCGGCCACGACGAGGGGCCAGTTCTTGGTGCGGATGGTGTGGTCGGGTGTCACCACGCCTTGCTGGCTGTAGCGTGCGGCCTCGGCCCCGTTCACATAGTCCATGATTGCCGGCGTGTTGCGGAAGTTCAGGATTTGCCGCTTGGCCGTACCCGCCATCGCGTTCTTCTCCAGCGCCACCGCACCGCGCAGAATTGGCGCGATTTCCGGCAGGCCGGCGATTTTCGCAGGCAGCGTCGCCGTCGCACGGGTCTTGCGCTGCCGTCCGAGCCGCTCTTCGGCAAGGGTGACAAATTGGATCATGCGCTCATAGGCCTGGCGCGCGCTGTCGCCGACAGTGAAGATGCCATGCTGCAGCAGAACCAGCCCCTCGACTTTGGGATCTTTGTCGAACACATCGGCCACCGACTTGGCCAGTGCAAAGCCGGGAATGGTGTAGGGGACATAAGCGACCTTGTCGCCATAGACCTCGCGCACTATAGCTTCGCCATCCGGCTGATCGGTCAGCGCCAGAACCGCGGTCGAATGGGTGTGGTCGATGAATTTGTGCGGCAGGAATGCGTGCAGAAGAGTCTCGACGGACGGGTTCGGCGCTGCGCTGTCGAGCAGATTGATGCGCTGGAAATTGACCATGTCCTCGTCGGACAGTTTGTCCAGCGCGCGCAACCGGCGCAGCGGGGCGAGCCGCACGGCGGGCAGACCGGCTGGCTCGATCGCGCCCATGTCCCAGCCGCTGCCCTTGATGTGGATCACCTCCACATCCTCGCCCAGCATATCCTTGGCGCTGGTTTTGACCGAGGTATTGCCGCCGCCATGCAGCACCAGCCTGGGGTCGGATCCCAGCAGCCGGGTTGTATAAGTGCGCAGTGCGAGGTCCTCGTTCACGCCCTTGGCGGCATAGCGGGACACAAAATCCCGGGCTTCGGTATTGTTCCAGCGCGACTGCATCACCGTCTCAATTTTTCGGAAAAAGGCTCGTTAAGCCCTCGGGGGTGGCGGCGCAAGTGCCGCGTTCGGTGATGAAGCCGGTGACCAGGCGCGCGGGCGTGACGTCGAAGCTCGGATTGGCGGCGCCGCTGCCGGGAGCGGCGATCTCCACTGTCACAACTTTTCCGCCAGCGGTGCGGCCCGTCATGGTCAGGACCTCGCCCGCGCCGCGCTCCTCGATGGGAATTTCCGCCCCCGAGGCGAGCGTCCAATCCAGGGTCGATGATGGCAGCGCGACATAGAAGGGAATATTGTTGTCCTTGGCAGCCAACGCTTTCAGGTAGGTGCCGATCTTGTTGGCGACGTCGCCATTGGCCGTCACCCGGTCGGTGCCGACAATGACCAGATCGACTTTGCCGGTCTGCATATAATGGCCGCCGGCATTGTCGGCCAGAATGGTGTGGCTGACGCCGTGGCTGCCCAACTCGAACGCTGTCAGCGAGGCGCCCTGGTTGCGCGGACGGGTCTCGTCCACCCACACATGCACCGGCAGGCCCGCGTCATGCGCCATGTAGATCGGCGCCAGGGCCGTGCCGTAATCGACCGTCGCAAGCCAGCCGGCATTGCAATGGGTGAGGATATTGACCGTCTTGCCTGGTTTCTTCGCAGCGATCTGCTTGATCAGCTTGAGGCCGTTCCAGCCAATCGCTTCGCACATCGCCACATCCTCGTCGGCGATGGCGGCGGCCTCCTTCCAGGCCAGCGCGACGCGGCGCTCATGCGGCTGGTTGAGCAGCGCGCCGCGCATCCGCCATAGCGCCCATTTGAGATTGATCGCGGTCGGGCGGGTTTCCTCCAGCATCGCGACATTTTCGTTGATGTGATCGTCGGAGGCGTCTTCGCGCACCGCCAGCGCCAGGCCATAGGCCGCCACCGCCCCGATCAGGGGCGCCCCGCGAGTCTGCATGCTGCGGATGGCGTGGGCCGCCTCCTCCGCCGAATGCAAGATCAAGGTGACGAATTCGTGGGGCAGATTGGTCTGGTCGATGATACCGAAACTGTCTTCGCCGATGGGCCAGACAGAGCGGTAATGCGTGCCTTTGATTTTCATGCCTATCCTCCCCTTGAGGGCGCGAATGGCTGAGAGCCGCTCCTCACGGATTGGCCGGCATCGTGGCCTTCATCGAGGGATAAGCGCTGAAGCTTTCGAACCATGCCGCCAATTTGGGACGGGTGGCCCGCCAGTCAAGCTGGGGCAGGCGGAAATCGACATAGCCGAGCGCGCAGGCAGCGGAAATTTCGCCGATGGTGGGAACTTCGGCGAATTTCACCCGCTCCAGCGCGTCCAACCCGGCGGCGACGGCCTTCAAATGTTTGGCGATGGCGGCCTCGTTCTGCTTTTCGGGCGACAGGCGGCTTTCCTGTACCCGTGCCACCGCCGCATCCATGATGCCGTCGGCCAGCGCCTGCAGGCCCAGCGCCTTCCAGCGCCCGGATTCGGAGCGCCAGACGCTCATGCCGGGAAAGAATTTCCCGCTGCCATATTGATTGAGATATTCGCAGATCACTGGCGAATCGATCAGGATGGAGCCGTCATCCAGTTCCAGGGCGGGGATTTTGCCCAGGGGATTGATGCGGCGATATTCTTCATTGCCGGCGGGAACGGTCTTGATCACGTCCAGCTTGAGGCCGAGCTCATGGGCTATGATCTGCGCCTTGCGTGCGAAGGGGGAAGCCGCATTGGCGTAGAGCTTCATCTTTTTCTCACATCAGTTTGTTCGATTGTCGAGTGCGCTGTTCCAAACTCAGTGCCCCTCGAAGGCGACCAGGGTATGCACGTTGTTGCCGGCGGCGCGCAGCTTGTCGGCGCCGCCCAGCTCCGGCAGATCGATCACGAAGGAACAGCCGATCAGTTTGGCGCCGGCCCGCTCCAAAAGCCGAATGCCGGCAAGCGCGGTGCCGCCGGTGGCGATCAGATCGTCCACCAGAAGCACATTGTCGCCTGGTTTGACGGAGTCGATATGGATCTCGACACGATCCTGGCCATATTCCAGCGCATAATCCTCCCCGATCACCGCGTGGGGAAGCTTGCCGCGCTTGCGCACCGGAATGAAGCCGGTGGAGAGCTGATGCGCCACCGCGCCGCCCAGGATGAAGCCGCGCGCTTCCAATCCCGCCACGCTGTCCACCCGCACCCCCGCATAGGGCTGCACCATCTCATCCACCGCCCGGCGGAAGGCGCGAGGATTGCCAAGCAAGGTGGTAATGTCGCGGAACATGATGCCCGGCTTGGGATAATCGGGAATCGTGCGGATGACGGATTTGAAGTCCATGCCTTAGAACCTTGTCATGGCCGGGCGGCGAGCGAAGCGAGCGCGACCCGGCCATCTATGGGCGCCGCTTGGACGGCCGGCTCAAGGCCGGCCATGACATGGGTGGCGTTCATCTCTTCAATATTCTTCCGGCAACAGCATCCAGCTTGGCCATCAGGGCAGAATCGCGCTTGTCCGGCGCGGTCATCACCGCATTGTCCAGCATCGTCTCCACGCCCAGCGGACAGGGCTGGCGCTCCGGCCCCAGCTTCGGCGCCACCGCCATGATAAGCTTCTGCGCATTCTGGCGATTGGCGGCCATCACTTTCATCACCGCTTCGACCGTGACCGAATCGTGGGTCTCATGCCAGCAATCATAATCCGTCACCATCGCCACGATCGCATAAGGCAGCTCCGCCTCGCGCGCCAGCTTGGCCTCCGGCATGGCGGTCATGCCGATCACCGAACAGCCCCAACTGCGGTACAATTCGCTTTCGGCGCGGGTGGAGAATTGCGGCCCTTCGATGCAGATATAGGACCCGCCTTCGTCATGGCTGATCTTCTGTTCGCGGGCGGCCAGAGTCAGCGCGCCCGACAGGCGCGGACAGACCGGATGGGCCATCGGCACATGCGCGACAAAGCCGGGACCGAAGAAGCTTTTCGCCCGCGCGAAGGTGCGATCGATGAACTGGTCGGCCATCAGGAAGGTACCCGGCGGCAGTTCTTCCTTCAGCGAGCCGCAGGCCGACACCGAGATCACATCGGTAACGCCGATACGCTTCAACACGTCGATATTGGCGCGGTAATTGATGCTGGTAGGGGTCTGGACATGGCCGCGGCCATGACGGGGCAGGAAGACCAGATCGACCCCGGCGAAACGGCCGGTGAGGAGTTGGTCGGAGGGCTCCCCCCAGGGACTGGAGACATCGACCCAGCGGGGATTTTCCAAGCCGGGGAATTCATAGATGCCTGAACCTCCGATGATGCCGAGAACAGTCTTGGCCATTGGGTTCACGGGCTTTTTTAAAAGCGCTCTCGCTCGCGCGAACGCGCTGTGTTGCGGGGCCTTTTAGCACACCATCCGAGGCAGACAAGACGCGGCACATCGTGCTGATATCGGACGCTCCTAGGCGCCAGGGATTTTGTCTGCCGAGCAGAAGGGCGAGCCAATGTGGGCACTTAGCCCATGAGGCGAAGCGCGACGAACTCGGCGGCCAAAAGACCGGCGCCTAGTGCGCGTCGGCCCAGACCCGGCGATAGGCCACAAACAAAATTCCCGCCAGCACCACCAGGAAAGCGATGACCCCGAAGCCCATCTGCTTGCGTTCCTCCATCTTGGGATCGGAGGCCCAGGACAGGAAGGTCGCAACGTCATGCGCCTCCTGGTCCACCGTCGCCTTCGTGCCGTCGGAATAGGTGACCGAGTTGGCGTTGAGCGGCGGGGGCATCGAGATGTTCCAGCCCTCGAAATAAGGATTGTAATATTTGTTCGCCGTCACCTTGAAGCCGGCGGGCGGCGTCTGATGGAAGCCGGTGATGATGGAATAGACATATTGCGGACCGCCTTCGCGCGCCTTCACCACCATTGACAGGTCGGGCGGCAGGGCGCCGGAATTGGCGGCGCGGGCGGCTTCCTCATTGGGGAAGGGTGGCGGGAAATAATCGGCCAGGACGCCCGCACGGGTCAGGCGGTTGCCCTTGTCGTCGAAAATCTCGCCCCTGTCGTTGGGATCGGCTGGCAGCTTATAGGCGGCGGCGAGCGCCTTGGCCTGGGCTTCGGTGAATCCCGGTCCGCCCGGCTCGTCCAGATTGTGGAAGGCGATATGGCTCAGGGCATGGCAGGCCGAACAGACCTCTTTGTAGACCTGGAAGCCGCGCTGCAGGGCGCCGCGGTCATAGGTGCCGAAAGGGCCCTGGAAAGAGAAGCTCACATCCTTCGGCGACCGGGCATGGGTGTCGAGAGTCTGCGCCGACGCCATCGTCGCCCCGGCCGCCAACAGGCCGAGCGCGAGACCGAATTTAAGGGAATTGAGCATGGGCGGTCTCACTCGGCAGGGGCCGCGGCGTGCTCGCCGAGGACCGATTGGGCAATGGAGGCGGGCAGCTTCTTCGGCGTCTCGATCAGACCGACGATCGGCATCAGCACCCAGAAGAACAGGTAGTAATAGATGGTGCCGATGCGCGCGACCCAGACCAGCGGCACGCCCGCGACGGCCGCATCGACGGTCTGCGAACCGCAATAGCCCAGCAGCACACAATCCAACAGGAACACCCAGAAGAACTGCTTCATCAGCGGACGGAAGCGGTTGGAGCGCACCCGGCTGGTGTCGAGCCAGGGGATGAACACCAGGCTCACCATCGCCCCGACCAGCACCAGCACGCCGATCAGTTTCTGCGGTACCGAACGCAGCATCGCGTAGAAGGGCAGCAGATACCATTCGGGCACGATGTCGGGCGGAGTCACCAGCGGATTGGCCTGCTGGTAATTGTCCGGATTGCCGAAGAAGTTGGGCGCGTAGAATACGAAGATGGAGAAGAAAATGATGAAGCAGACGAGATAGAAGGCGTCCTTCACCGTGTAATAGGGATGAAAAGGCACCGTGTCCTGCGGGCTCTTCACGTCGATCCCCAGAGGATTGTTATTGCCGGGTACATGCAGTGCCCAGATATGCAGGCCCACGACGCCCGCGATGATGAAGGGCAGCAGGTAATGCAGGGAGAAAAAGCGGTTGAGGGTCGCGTCGCCTACGGCGAAATCGCCCCATAGCCAAGTGGTGATGACGGTGCCGACATGGGGCAGGACCTGGTCGATGGAGGAGAACAGGCTGGTGATGACCGTGGCCCCCCAAAACGACATCTGCCCCCAGGGAAGCACATACCCGAAGAAGGCCGTCGCCATCATCAGGATGTAGATGAGGACGCCCAGAATCCAGATCATTTCGCGCGGCGCCTTGTAGGAGCCGTAATAGAGACCGCGGAACATATGGATATACACGGCCAGGAAGAACATCGACGCGCCGTTGGAATGGATATAGCGGATCAGCCAGCCATAATTGACGTCGCGCATGATGCTTTCGACCGAGTCGAAAGCCAGGCCCGCATTCGCCACATAATGCATGGCGAGCACGATGCCGGTGACGATTTGTATCGCCAGGCAAAAGGTGAGGATGCCGCCGAACGTGTACCAGACATTCAGGTTCCGCGGCGTCGGGAAAGTCCGCATCGTGTCATGCAGCAGCCGCGGCAGCGGCAGACGCGTGTCGATCCATTTCTCGAAACCGGATTTGGGGGTGTAGGTCGATTGACCGGACATTATCGAACTCCTCAACCGACCTTGATGCGGGTGTCAGACAGAAAAACATAAGGCGGCACCGCCAGATTTTGCGGCGCGGGGCCTTTGCGGATGCGCCCTGCAGTGTCGTATTGCGAGCCGTGGCAATGGCACAGCCAGCCGCCATAGTCGCCCTCGAAAGCCGTAGGGGTACAGCCCAGATGGGTGCAGACGCCGCTGGATATGTACCATTGCGGCTTTATCACCCGGTTGGCGTCGGTGGCGGGGGCGTTGTCGGCCAAATTGGCATTGCGCGCAACAGGGTCCGGCAAGGACGCCACATTCACCGCTTTTGCCTCAGCGATCTCTTTGGGTGTGCGATGGCGCACAAATAGCGGATGGCCACGCCACTTGATCGTCACCGCCTGACCCGCCTGAATGGTAGCCAGAGGCACCTCGACCGAAGAGAGCGCCAGCACGGCGGCAGAGGGATTCATCTGGTCGATGAACGGCCACACCGCCGCTAGTACGCCTACGGCCGCCATGCCGCTCGCCGCCACATAAATAAAATCGCGGCGCGTGGTGGCGTCAGAAGTCGAAGTGGTCACGGGGTCACCCTTTATTCTGAATCGGTACTAAGACGGGGAAAGACTATTGCCACAAACAGAGGGGCGGGAGTGCCTAACGTGATGCCGCACCGGCCCCGCACTGTCCGGCGCATCGATTTCGGGCGGTAAAATAGAGAACCGGTTTTCAAGGGTCTTGCGGCACGATGACGCAGAAAATGCCTTTTGCGTCCGTGCCTTGTACGACGATGGTGCAACCCCATGCGCCTTGCGCTTTATGAGCCGGACATTCCCCAGAATGCCGCAAGCCTGTTGCGGCTGGGCGCCTGTCTGGGAATTGCGGTCGATATCATCGAGCCCTGTGGATTTCTTTTTACCGACCGCGCCTTCCGCCGGGCCGGAATGGATTACCTGGACCGTGCCGAGGTCCGCCGCCATACGGCCTGGACGGACTTCCTAACCGGCCTGCGGGCAGGCAACGGCCGGCTGGTCTTGCTGACCACGGGGGCGGAACTGGCCTATACCGGCTTTGCCTTTGCGCCCGGCGATACTTTGCTGGTCGGGCGGGAAAGCGCCGGGGTTCCTCAGATCGTTCATACCGCGGCGGATGCGCGCCTGGTCATTCCGATGCGTCCGGGCCTGCGTTCGCTCAATGTTGCCCAGGCTGCGGCGATGGCGTTGGGCGAAGCCCTGCGCCAGACTGGGGCGTTCCCGGGGAGGGCCTTGTGTTCCAGCTGACCCTGTTCGAGTCCGGCGGACTGATCGCGCTGGCCCAGGTGCTGATGATCGACATCGTGCTGGCTGGCGACAATGCCGTGGTGATCGGCATGGCGGCCGCGCGGGTGCCGGAGGCGGTCCGGGGCAAAGTCATCTTGTGGGGATTGGCGGCCGCGGTGGTGCTGCGGGTCGCTCTCGCCGCCATTGCCGTGTCGCTGCTCAATGTGATCGGGCTGAGGCTGGCCGGCGGGATTTTGCTTTTGTGGGTCTGCTGGCGTTTCTGGCGCGACATTTCCGGCGCCCACCGGCGCGAACATGTGCCCGATTTCGATGCCCGCGCGCCGCTGCGCAAGGCGGTGATGCAGATCGTGCTCGCGGATGTCTCGATGTCGCTGGATAATGTGCTGGCCGTGGCGGGGGCATCGCGCGGCCATCTCGACGTGCTGATGATCGGATTGCTGCTGTCGGTGGCGCTGATGGGCGCGGCCGCGAACGTGATCGCGCGCATCCTGGAGCGCTGGCGCTGGGTCAGCTATCTGGGGCTGCTGATCGTGCTCTATGTCGCGGTGACGATGATCTGGCATGGCGGCAGCGACGTGTTGAGAGCACTGGGTTGACACCAGGCTACGAGGAATTTGCGGCGGAAGCAGAAGCGTCGCGCGGAGCGTGGACCACGCATAGCGAGGGTGGCGCGCGACGAACTCACGCCGCAAAAGTCGCGCGGCCTAAGTCATTTTTAGCAATACTGCCGTTGCGTCATCGCTTTTCTTGAAGCGGGGATATTTGTCGCCGTCCGGATCGCTCTCTTCGATGGTGCGCAGCTCCTTGCCGAGCGCAGCAAGCCCCTTGCCCAATGCCGCCGCCATCAGGCCAGGCGCGTCATAGGCGCCATAATCGCTGGCCAGGGCGAGAAATCCGTCCGAGGCCAGCAGCAGATGCGCCCCGGCCGCGCCATCGAAGGCCGCATGCATGACATGGGGCGCGGCCATCACGTCCGGACTGAACAGCCAGTAATTGCCGGAATTGACGAAATCGCGTGCCTTGCGCAGCTGTCCGATCAATTCGCAACGGGAAAACTTGGCGGCCGGCAAAATATTCTTCAATTTGGCGAAGGCCTGGGCGCGCTTGGCCTCCGCGGCGCGCTTGACCAATGTTTCGCCCACCATTTGAACGCCGGCCGCTGTCTTCAGCAATGCGCCACAATCGCCATACCAGAAGAATTCCACTTGGCGCTTGCGCTCCGCGCCAGTCTCGATCGCGGCCATCATCGAGGCGCAGGGCAATTCCCACTGCGCGTCGGGAGGCCGGCGGCGCAGGCCCTTGAAGGAGTCCTCCGTATCGGACAGCGCGCTGCGCAGCGCCTTGGGTGGGCTCTGGCCGGCAGCCAGATGCGCCAGAAGCCGGCGCGTCCCGAACTGGGCAATCCAGGCCGCATCGCTGGCACCCGGCATCAGCACATCGCCCAGTCCGGTGGCGCCATCGAGCACCGCGGCGGCGGTGCCGTTATGGCCGAACGCATCTTCGTTGGGCTTGAGTGTACCGCCAGGCAGCGAGAGACTGTCGGTCAATTCGAACGCCATCACATCCGCCCTTGCACGACCGCCTTGAGCCGCTCGGCGATGGCGAGTTCATCGGCAACGAAGTCGCAATCGATCCACCAGGCTTGCACCTCGGCCAGGATGCGGCCGACTTCCGGCCCTTCCGGCACTCCCGCCAGCCTCACCTCTCGCCCGGTGAGGGGAAATCGCGGCCGCTCCCAGGTAGCCGCCATCTCGAACAGCATGCGCCACTGGATCGCGGCGGCGGCTCGCTGCGCGCCCGCCCATTTGAGCAATACGCGATCCTTGAAGGCGGCCGGCCCGATTTTGTAAAGCAGCCTGCGCACTTCGCGCACCGACAGATACGAGACGATCTTCTCGTCATCCGCGAGCGCGTCGGCAAGGCGGGCGCGATCGGTATTGGACAGACGCAGACGATCGGCCATGGCGTGTGCCGCGCCGCTGTCCGGCAGCATTGCCGCAAGCCGCAGCAAAGGATCGGGGGCAAAGAAATTGTCGCGCTCTATCTCGGTCAGCTTTTCCAGCCGCGACAGGTCCAGCGCACCCGGCAGCAATTCGGAAAGAATCGCCGCCGCGGCCATCACCCGCAACACCGGGCCTGGTACCGGCGCTTCCAGCAGGCGCCGCAATTCCTTTGCGACCCGCTCGCCCGACAATCGATGCAAATGGTGCTTTGCCGCCGCCGCCGCGCGCAGGGCTTCTGCATCGATTTCGCCTTTGCCATACCAGGCGTGGAAGCGAAACAGCCGCAGCACGCGCAGATAATCCTCGGCGATGCGGGCCGGTGCGTCGCCCATGAAGCGCACCCGGCCCGCGATAAGATCTTCAATCCCGGTCGCATAATCGAAAATTTCGCCATCGCCTGCGGCATAGAGCGCATTGATGGTGAAATCGCGCCGGCCAGCGTCCTCGGCCCAGTCGTTTGTATAAGCGATGACGGCATGGCGGCCATCGGTCTCGACATCCCGTCTGAGAGAGGTGATCTCGAAACATTTGCCGGCGGTGACGGCGGTGATCGTGCCGTGATCGATGCCGGTCGGGACCACCTTGATCCCGGCCGCTGCCAGTCTCGCCTGCGCGTCTCGGGGCCGGAGAGGCACGGCGATGTCGATGTCCGACACCGAAGCGCCCAGCACTGCATTGCGCACCGCTCCGCCGACGAAGCGCGCCTCGCCCAGCACAGCCATCACTGCACGGGTTTCTGGCGCCGTCATCCAGGGATGCTGCGCGGGATCTATTTTCATGCGCGGCTTATACCACCGCGAATTGTCGATTGTCCTCAAAGAGAGATTGAGCACTCTTCCCATGCACATCCGACCACACTGCATCTGCGGCAGAGGATGGCCCAGCGATCAACCCCCTCAAGCAGAGGGTAGGAGCGTTGCTATTTGCGCGCCCTTCGCGCCGCTCAAGGCTTCAGGCGCTCGGCCAGATCGATCATGATCGCGGCAGTCGCACCCCAGATCTCATGTTCGCGGTAGCGAATACTGTAGAAGCTGCGCCGCCGGCCCCCCAGTTCGCGGCTTTCGCGCCGCCGGTTGCCGGGATCGATCAGGAAGGCGAGCGGGACCTCGAAGATCTCCGCCACTTCCTGCGCGTTGGGAGTAAGGGCATACCCCTCCGCCAGCACCCCGACCACCGGCTGGATGTCGAAGCCGGTGCCGGTCAGGTAGCGATCGAGATAACCTGCGATGGTAACGAAGCCGGGATCGATGCCGATCTCCTCCATCGTCTCGCGCAACGCCGTTTCGACCGGCGAAAGATCGGCTGGATCGCAGCGCCCACCCGGGAAGCTGATCTGGCCACTGTGCCTGGCCAGCCGCTCGGTGCGGCGGGTGAACAGCAACCCCGGCTCCTTGCGCGGCACGACCGGCAGCAATACAGCGGCCCGCGCGGCGGCCCGGGTTTCGAGTGGGGCGTGGTCATCATGTTCGAAATGATAATCGTCATGGACCGTACGAGCCGGGGGTTCTGCCGGCAGTCTCGCGCGCAGCTTTTCCAGAATTCCGGAGGTAAAACCGTCTGCCGTCATGTCGCCACAGTCCGGCATACTCTTAATATATGGACACAAGAAGGCTTTTGAGGTTGCGCGCCCGAAGCCGGACGGTGCAACATAAACTTTCACCCGGCAAGTTGGCCCCGGATCGGCATCATGACCACAGAAATCTTAAGCGAACGCGACGCCCCGGCCCGGCTCCATGCCGCGTCCCAAACCTTCGCGCGCGTGCGCGCCGGCTTGAACGCGGTAATTTTCGGCCAGGCCGAAGTGATCGAACAGACCTTGATTACCCTGCTCGCCGGCGGGCATGGACTGTTGATCGGGGTGCCGGGGCTTGCCAAGACCAAGCTGGTGGACACTTTGGGTGTGGTGCTCGGGGTGGACACCAGCCGGATACAGTTCACCCCCGACCTGATGCCCAGCGACATCACCGGCTCGGAAGTGATGGAGGAAAGCGCCGGGGGCGAACGCGCCTTCCGCTTCATCCGTGGGCCAGTGTTCACCCAGTTGCTGATGGCCGACGAGATCAATCGCGCCAGCCCGCGCACCCAGTCGGCCTTGCTTCAGGCGATGCAGGAAAAACATGTAACGGTGGCGGGCGCGCGCCATGACCTGCCCCGGCTGTTCCATGTGCTGGCGACCCAGAATCCGCTGGAGCAGGAAGGCACCTATCCCCTGCCCGAAGCTCAGCTCGACCGCTTCCTGCTCCAGATCGACATCGGCTATCCCGATCTGGCCGCGGAACGCCAGATGCTGCTCGCCACGACCGTCGGAGAGGAGAAGCGTGCGGCCCGCGTCTGCGGCGCGGACGATCTTCTGGAAGCGCAAACCCTGGTGCGGCGGGTGCCGGTGGGCGAGAAGGTGGTCGATTCGATCCTCGCTTTGGTGCGCGCGGCGCGGCCGGATTCCGACCATGATAGCGGGGTGAAGGGCATGATTGCCTGGGGACCGGGACCCCGCGCCAGCCAGTCGTTGATGCTCGCGATCCGGGCGCGCGCCTTGCTCGACGGGCGTTATGCTCCGTCGACGGATGATGTCGCAGCCTTGGCCGCTCCGGTCTTGCGCCATCGCATGGCGCTCACTTTTGCCGCCCGCGCCGACGGCGCCACCACGGCCGGGGTGATCGAGCGGCTCTGCCGTTCCCTCTTTTGAACGGACCGGGCTTGAATTTCGTCTCTCTGCAGCACGAAGCGGACGGGCTCTCGGCGGGCCTGCCGCCCCTGATGGTCCAGGCCGATCATCTGGCCGCCTCGGTGGCGCTGGGGGTCCATGGCCGCAGGCGCTCCGGCATGGGCGAAAGCTTCTGGCAGTTCCGCCGTTATGGCCAGCACGACGCCTCCAGCGCGATCGACTGGCGCGCCTCGGCCAAGTCGCAGCATCTGTTCGTGCGCGAGCGGGAATGGGAAGCCGCCCAGACCGTATGGTTCTGGCGCGACGCGTCGGCGAATATGCGTTTTGGCGCTCCGATCGAAAAACGTGCCCGCGCCGATTTGTTGCTGTTGGCGTTGGCTTCGCTGCTGGTGCGGGGCGGCGAGCGAGTGGGATTTCTTGGCATGGAGGGCGCTCCTGCAGCTTCGCGCATCGCGCTGACCCGTATCGGCCGTGCCCTGCTCGGCGCAGGCGATGAAGCGCTGCCGCCGCTCGCCAGGATCGCGCGCGGCAGCCATCTGGTGTGGTTCAGCGACTTTCTGGATGATGGCGTGGAAGCGGCGATGCAGCATCTCGCCCACCAGGGTGTGCGCGGGCATCTGGTGCGCATCATCGATCCAGCCGAGGAGGATTTTCCCTTTACCGGCCGCGCCCGGTTCGAGGCGCCACGCGGCGGCGAGGAGGAAATCCTCGGCCGCGCCGAGCGGGTGCGCGATGCCTATCGCGCGCGCTTCCTTGCTCATGGCGAGAAGATTGCCGCCGCCGCCACCAGGCTTTCCTGGACCGCGACCGCGCATCGCACCGACCATGCGCCGCAAGCCGCGCTGATCGCCCTTCATGCGGCGATCGCCGGCGCGCCCACTCGGCAATAATTTTTAATGACCGATCTGTCGCAACTCACCTTTGGCGCGCCGCTGCTCCTGGCGGCGTTGGCGGTGCTGCCGCTGCTCTGGTGGCTGTTGCGGGTGACACCGCCATTGCCCAAGCGTACCCTGTTCCCCCCGCTGGGGCTGCTGCGCAATCTGAAGGACGAGGAACAGACTCCCGCCAAAACGCCCTGGTGGCTGCTGTTGTTGCGGCTGATTGCGGCGGCGCTGCTGATCTTCGCGCTGGCCGATCCGCTGCTGGGGCAAAGTCCCAAGCTGAAGGGCAGCGGGCCGCTTGTTCTGGTGGTCGACAATGGCTGGACCGCCGCCAAGGATTGGAGTGCGCGTCAGGACGCCATCGCCGACCTTCTGCACGCCGCGGGCGGCCGCCCGGTCGTGCTGCTGCCGACCGCCAGTCCCGTGCCCACCGGATTATTGAATGCGGGCGAGGCGGCGCGGCTGACGCGCGAGTTGCGGCCGATGCCCTGGCCCGGAGACCGCCACGCGACGGCACTTGCCTTGACAAAGCTGAAACCGGCATCGCCCGCGCTTTATTGGCTGAGCGATGGCCTGGAGGATGGTCATTCGGGCGAGATGATGGCGGCGCTGCGGCAATTCGGCTCTCCGACCGTCTATGC
>DATATP010000237.1:0-16910 GCA_036268715.1 Rhizomicrobium sp.
GGTCTACACTTATGAGACGCTTTTGGTGACGATTGCGGCCAGCGTGGATAAAAAACCCCTCCTTCTTCCGTTTCCATTCGCTCTATGGCAGGCCGTTGGATACCTCTCCGAAATTCTGCCCAATCCTCCGATCACCAGAAACCAAGTCGAATTGATGCACATGGATAACGTTGCATCGCCGGATACACAGGGATTTGGCGCACTGCAGATCTCGCCGCAGGCGATTGAGAATGTCCTTCCGCAGATCTCAAAGCAGGCCATCTAGGATGATTTACATAGCGCATGCATCCAATTCTGACCCGTAAGGGAGCAATGACCGGACGGGCTGAAGCGTTAAACATTTAGACTTTTGCGCGCGGTACCGCGCTAAATGCGTTGATTGTAATGCGGTCTGATCGGATCGTCGCGTTGCACAAAGCCTCCCCAGCGCCGAGACCGATATGCTAATGGCTGCGGGCCAAAGGTTGGATCTGCAAGGATGAAACGAAAGAAAACTCTCAGGTCGTCACGAAGGGCGTTCTGAATGGTTCCTCGCCGAAAATCTGGGAAGGAGTGCCGTTAAAATTTGGAATGTTCCACGGTTGCGCGGGGATGGTCCCGCTCGTAGGATTAAAAGGTAGGCAAGCCCCGAGGTGTTGAATGAGCGCCCGCGCCAGAGCTTTCGTTGAGAGCTGGATCCAGGAATATCTTCATCCTGTTGCGTATGAAAATAAGGCCCACCATGCGGAATCGAGGGCAAACGCTGTCGCATGTTATGAATCGGCGTTAATTGAGGGCATTACCAAAGCCGAAATCGATGAAGAGTATCCGAATTTGGTCGCGCAGATGGCGCAAGCGCATGAGAAGATAATTGACCAATAAATTGCGAATAAGGTGAGCAAGGAAGACTGATGGCTTCAAGGAGCCCAACGCCGTAACTCCTCGCCGATTCGTCTTGATGCATTGCGCCGCATGCTGCCTATCGAACGGACGCCCCTGACGGGACGATTGGTCACGGGTTATGAACCGCATTTCACCTGCCTTCGTATTATTATGGAACGCCATGAAACGGGCTCTTTTCGCGGCGTTCCTTTCTTTCACGCTCGTCGGATGCGGCCGCGGTGGCGGCACGAGCTGGCATGCTGACGATATCGGCGGGGCGATGCCAAGGCTGCAATTTTCCATGATCCGCGCCAATGACGGCAGGCCGGTGACAGCCAAGGATTATCGCGGGCGGGTGGTGCTGCTCTATTTCGGCTATACCAACTGCCCGGACATCTGCCCGACCACGCTTTCCGATCTCGCCGGTGTGCTCGGCAAGCTCGGCGCCGATGCAGCGGATGTGCGGGTGCTGTTCGTCACCGTCGATCCGAACCGCGACACGCTCGCCGTTCTCAAGCGCTATGTGAAGGTGTTCGCGCCCGAAATCGACGGCTTGCGCGGCACCGAGAGCCAGATCGAGTCGCTCGCGCATCGCTATCATGTCGCCTATAGTGTGATGACCGCCTCGCCCGGCCATCCCTATACCGTCACCCATTCGAGCGCGATCTTCTTCTTCGATCCCAAGGGCAATGCGCGACTGCTCTCGCTTACCAGCGACGACACCAAGGGCCTTGCCCAGGATGTCGAACGCTTGATTCACGGCGATTGAGCGCCGGCCGCCTCGCCTGGGGCGATGGGTGGAGGAGCCGCCGCGATTGGTGCGCTTGCAAAAGCAATTCACGCACCTTCGGCCGGATCCCGCCGTGGCGCAGTCATGCAACTTTCGCGGAAAGCGTTGCTGACAAAGTGATCGCCGCTTTGGGAGCGGCCTCTCGGCTAGTAGCGGACATGCAATTCAGCAAAATTGCAAGCAAACCTCGCCATATGGTGACCCAAGGGCGTCGGATGAACTTGCTTGGTGGTTCATATTCTTACGCGTAGTGGTTCTTTAGTACGGCAGTGGCGATTTCCTGCGCATCGATGATGCCCGCGACGTCTTCCGGCCGTGGCACGCCGTTGCCGCGCACCACGATGACGAAAGTCCGGCCACGCTGGTTCATGCGGGTAATCACGGTGTTAAATATGTTGGTCTCGCCGGCGATAGCGAAGTCGGTGGCCATGAGCTCGCGCAGGGTTTGTCCGGCGTAGGCATCTGGCACGTAAGGGATAGTGCCAAAGCGCACATAGCCGACGATGTGTCCACCGTCGCTGACCACAACGTGGGTGCCCGGCACCGGCGCTACTTTGGCAAGGGTCTCGGCAACCGTGGCCGCGGCGGGCAGCACGATGAAGCGCCGGCTCATTAACTCGCTCGCCTGCTGGACGAGGTACATGTTGGTGTGGCGGTTCATGGGGATCGGCCGGCCACGCCCGCGCAGCTTGATGGTATAGATGTTCTCGGTAACCAGCCAGCGCCGGACGCTGACGGAGACTGCCACTGCTAGCACCAGTGGGACAATGATGTTGTAGTCCCTGGTCATCTCGAAAATCATGACGATGGCGGTCATTGCCGCACCGGTCGCTCCCCCCGCCACTGCGGCCATGCCGACCATCGCGAATTGGTCGGGGATGAAGCCAGCGCCGGGAAGAAGATGCTGGCCGATAGCGCCCACTGCGGCACCCAACATGGTGCCGATGAACAGCGAAGGCGAGAACACCCCACCTGAGGCACCTGATCCCAGACTGATCGAAGTGGCCAGCAACTTGCCCGCCAACATCGCGATCAAGAGGAGAATGGAGAGATTGCTACCGTTGAGAATGTCTTGGATGGTGGAGTAGCCGACGCCCTCGGTATGATAATGCCCGGTGGTCAGCATGAAGCCGTACATCAGGACACCGAGCAGAACCATGCCCATCACATTCTGGGTGTAAACGTTGCCAGGCAGCTTCGGAAAGGTATCCTCGCACCACACCAGCAGGCGGATGAACACCCACGAGGTAACGCCGCCCAGTGCACCAAGCACGGCAAAGCCGAGCAGTTCGAGACCATTGGTGATGGCGTGCCACGGCACGACGGACACCGGCACGTAGAATGCTGGATTGAGGCCAAGCACGATGCGGGCAATGAACGTCGCTGTCGCGGTCGCCACCACCACCGGCAGGAAGGTCCGTGTGCTGATCTCGGGCAGGAGGAGTTCAACCGCGAACAGTACGCCGCCCAAAGGCGTGTTGAAGGTGGCGGCGATGCCGGCGCCGCCGCCAGCCGCCAAGAGCACCGTCTTCTGCCAGCGTGAGAGATTGAGGATGCGCCCCAGCGTCGAGCCGAACGACGCGCCGATTTGCACAATCGGCCCCTCGCGGCCGACGGAGGCGCCGGTGCCGATCGAGATTGCCGAGGCGACCGACTTGATCACGGAGACGATGCCGCGCACATTACCGTTGTTGTGAAAGACCGCGAACATCACCTCGGGCACGCCATGGCCCTTGGCTTCGGGGGCGAAGGTCTTCACGATCCACACGACAACCACTCCACCGATCACCGGAACCAGGATGATGAACGGTCCCCACGGGCTCGGCGGTGTATAGATGCTGGTGTTGTAATGCAGGGACAGCGTGCCGAAAAACATCAGGTTATGCGCGAAGGCGATCATCATACGGAAGATCACCGCGCCGAACGCCGCCACGACACCGATCAACAACCCCAGCACAGCCAACATGGGTAGCGCAACGTTGCGTGGCCCGGTGTCTATAGGCGTGGGCGTCGTGAGTGCGGACGTGCGGTCTAAAATTTCAGCCATTCGATCACAGATAGCACGGTCGGCTGAATGCCGACGGCGCGGCGGCCCAACTGACACAACAACTTGCACGCAATCGGTGGAGGCAAAAACCGGCTATGCGCGATGATAATGCGACGACGTCGTGCACTCTCGGTGCGTTGCGGTCAAGGGCTGTGGGTAAACATAGTTGTGGCGGCCGCACGTTCAATCAGTGTCAACCCATGACGGACCACCTACCGGGTCGCGGTGCGCCCGGTCAGGCCGCCTTGGTGAGCATAAAATCGACGTTAACAGTATCCGATTGCCGATCGAAATGCATGCTTCATTGCCGTTCACTCGGCAATACCGGGCGCGGCCCATTGCCCGACCGACTTTGCGCCACATGGCCGCGAATGCGGCCGTCCACCGCCTGGGTCATTAGATCGGCATGGGCGTCTTGGCGTCGCTTGTATCCAGAGAAGATCGGTTCTGGACTGCGCTCTGGTCGCGCCACATCGGTAAATTCAAGAAGCCATCCACCTTCCCCAGCCATGAACTTGTAGCTGAGGCCGCAGTGGCAACAGATGCGGTCAAACGCTTCGTTCAGTGTCGGAACCGTGGCCGCCAAAGTGGCGGTGGGCCGCGGTGATGTGCTGTTGGGCGACCGCGCTTACGATTCCGACGCTCTTCGCCAAGACCTCGCAACACGCGGTGCCAAGGCCAATGTCAGACTGATGCCCAACCGGGTGAACCTGCACCCGGAAAGGCGATGCCTATTAGGCCGAGGTAGTGTGCCTAGCAGGGATCGGCGGTCGCTGCATCAGCCGAGGCCGCGCGCGGCCGGCCGGATGATGGGCTGGAGCCAGCCATTTGACCGCGCTGGAATCGCTGATCCGGTACCGATCGGCTGCCTCCACACCAAAGCCCATTCTTCTCAACGGTGGCAACCATGGGCTGCCGAAAATCCTACAAATAGGGTCTGACCATCCGTGTGGCCTCCATCCCAGCTAACATCTTGAATTACACTCACGGACCCCTTCGGACCCCACCAATTCAATCAGGTCCCAAACATGCTCCTAGTGGGTAAGCGCCGACATGGAAGACCTATGAGAGATTCCGGCTCGGTCGGGCAAATTCACGTTCAAATCCATCACGCGATCTGAAAATCCCACATCACAATGCTGAAATACTCGTAGGGGTTCATGATAGTGTGTCTTGGATCGAGGCGAGACGGTATTCTATCAATGATTTTTCTGTGATGCATCGAGCCCGGAATATTTGATGACGGCCGAAATTTTCGAAAAGGCGGGCGATGGAGGCGATTTGAAGCGGACGCTAGGGCCGCTTCATCTGATCTCAGTGGGCATAGGCGCAATCATTGGTGCCGGTATCTTCGTGCTCACCGGCCATGCCGCGGCGAGCTTCTCGGGGCCCGGCGTGGTGATTTCCTTCGGCATCGCCGGCCTCGGATGCCTGTTTGCCGGGCTTTGCTATTCCGAATATGCCAGCATGATCCCGGTGGCCGGCAGCGCCTACACCTACACCTATGCAACATTGGGCCGGGCCGCGGCCTGGTTCGTCGGTTGGAACCTGGTGCTGGAATATCTCGCTGCGTCCTCCACCGTGGCGGTGGGCTGGGCTGGTTATTTGAACGATCTGCTGGCCAGCATGGGGTATCACATTCCTCCTTCCCTGGCCTCCGCACCCATAGCCCAGGATAGTCTGGGTCACATCGTGGCGACCGGCGCCTGGTTCAACCTGTCGTCGGTCATGCTGGTCGTAGTCATCTCGGTCTTCCTCATCATCGGAGTTAAGACCTCAGCGAACTTCAACAATATCATGGTGGCGATCAAGCTGGTCATAGTGATCGCGGTCATTGTCATTTTCCTGCCCCACGTAGTGCCCGCCAATCTGACGCCCTTTATTCCACCTAATACCGGAACCTTCGGCCATTTCGGTTGGAGCGGCGTTTTTCGCGGCACCGGCGTGATCTTCTTCGCCTATATTGGCTTCGATGCGGTTTCGGTCACGGCGCAAGAGGCAAAAAACCCACAACGCGATATCCCACTCGGCATCCTGGGTTCGCTGGTTATCTGCACCGCGCTATATATGCTGATGTCCTATGTACTGACCGGAATCGCACCCTTTGCCTCCCTTAACGTTGCGCATCCGGTGAGCCAGGCGGTGCAGGCTCTGGCCACCACAGCGTGGCTCGCACCCTTTATCAATGTGGGTGCGATCGTGGGGCTCGCCTCGGTGGTACTGGTGCTGCTTCTGGGCCAGAGCCGCATCTTCTACGCCATGTCGCGCGACGGTTTGTTTTTCAAACTGTTCAGCGACATCCATCCGGGTTATTCTACCCCCTGGAAGGGCAATATCGTTACCGGAATCTTCTGCGCACTTATGGCGGCCTTCCTGCCGCTGGATTTGCTGGGCGAGTTGGTATCCGTCGGCACGCTAGTTGCTTTTATCGTCGTCTGTGCGGGAGTGATGGTGTTGCGCGTGCGCGCGCCGGATGCCCCGCGCCCCTTCCGCACCCCCATGGTATGGGTGAGCGCGCCGCTGGGCATCGCCATGTGCCTTTTCATGATCGTCTTTTTGCCGATCGACACCTTGCTCAGACTGGTGATCTGGACGGCGATCGGCTTTGCGATCTATTTTACTTATGGCGTCAAATATGCCCGGCCGCCGCGCTATGCGATTTGCCGTGCCAAGGCCAAAATATAGACCGCTCACGCGACTGGCGCCTTTATGACCGATTCCTTGTCCTCTGCGTATTCCCCGATCTTCAGCATTATGGACCTGTTCATCATCGGGATCGGGCCATCCAGCTCGCACACGATAGGTCCGATGCGCGCGGCGGCGGCCTTCGCGCTGGACGCTCTGGCTCGCGGTGTACCCAATTCCATCTGCTGCGAGTTGTTCGGCTCGCTTGCCCTAACCGGCAAAGGACATGGGACGGACCGGGCAGTCCAGCTTGGCCTGGGCGGCTGGCTGCCCGAGACGGTTGATCCGGATAAAGTGGCGGAGATCATAGCGGGAATCGCCAATTCGGGGCATATACGGCTCGCCGGCAAGATTGCTGTACCATTTCGTGAGGCAACCAGTATCGTCTTTCGCATGGGCGAGTCCCTGCCCGGGCATGCCAACGCCATGCGCTTCTCGGCCGTTTATGGGACCGGCCCAAGCCTCACCCAGGTCTATTTTTCCGTCGGCGGCGGCGCGATCCGGATGGAGGGGCGGCAAAGTCTAGCATCGAATGTTGCGGTGCGCTTTCCTTTTTTCTCGGCCAAAGAACTGATGGCGATCGGTTGCGCGACCGGGCTCTCGATCCAAGACATTATGTGGGCCAATGAAGAGGCCTGGCGTGAGCGCGCAGACACAACGGCCTTTCTGGATATGGTGCACGATGCCATGATGGCGTGCATGGAGCGCGGTTTCCACCAGGATGGCATTCTGCCGGGCGGGTTGAATGTGCGCCGTCGTGCCAAGGCGTTGCATGAGTCGTTGCTGATACGCGGAAGGGATCATGGGCCTTCCCAGGTCTTCGAATGGGTCAGCCTTTATGCGCTGAGCGTGAATGAAGAGAACGCCGCAGGCGGGCGCGTGGTAACCGCCCCGACCAATGGGGCTGCCGGCATCGTGCCCGCTGTGCTGCGCTATTACATGGACTTCACCGCTTCGCCAGCCACCGAAGGATCACGCACCTTTCTGCTGGCCGCGGCGGCAATCGGGATTCTCTATAAGATGCGCGCGTCCATCGCGGCGGCGGAAATGGGTTGCCAGGGCGAAGTTGGTGTTGCTTGCTCAATGGCGGCCGCGGGCCTTGTTGCGGCGCTGGGCGGCAGCAACGAGCAGATCGAAAACGCCGCCGAGATCGGCATGGAGCACAATCTGGGCCTTACCTGTGATCCGGTGAAGGGACTGGTGCAGATTCCCTGTATAGAGCGCAACACAATGGGCGCGGTTAAGGCGATCAACGCGGCATATCTCGCGTTGCGCGGCGACGGTACTCACATCGTTTCGCTCGATGCCGTAATCGAAACTATGCGCCAGACCGGGCGTGACATGCGCTCGATCTACAAAGAAACCAGCCTGGGTGGACTCGCCGTAAATCTGGTCGAGTGCTGAGATTGCCAGCACCTTAGGCATCATCGGATTGCTGGCAGTCAAATAACCCCACACACCGGCCAACGGCATCCGCCGATCAACGCTGCAGAGCGTATGATCGGTCAGCGCCCGTCGGCAACCTGCCTGTCGATCACGTGAAAACGCCCCAACTCAAGCGTAGCAGGCTTGAATTCTGGAGCCAGATCCCGCGCCCTGGAATAATCCCGGTAGGCCGCCAACAGATTGCCGGACGCTTCTTCGGCTTCGCCGCGATCGAAATAGCCGATATGGGGATTTTCCATGCCCAACTTCAGAGCATGGTCGAAATCGGCACGCGCCTCTTCATAGCGCGCATCATGCAGCATCGCCGTGCCACGATCGATATAGACATCGGCCATATCTGGGTTGCGCGACAACGCAGCATTATAATCGGCGACCGCAGCATCGATATCGCCCGCTGCTGCCTGCAGAATGCCGCGGTTGGCCAATGTCGCCGTCCGATCGTCATAGGACAAATCGCCGGCCAACGCCGTATTGCAATGAGCGAGCGCGCTGCCGACGCGATAGCTGGACAATTTTCCGCCGGTCTGCGCCGCAGCCGCCTGGAAGCAATCGGCAGGTTCGCCCTGTCCGACCACCAGGACGGCGGCACGAGACGGAGCGGAGGCAAACAAGGCGGCGGCAACGACGGCGGTGACAAGATGCAGTTTCATGTTTCACTCCCTGGTGAGGATCGTCATGAGGCGCGATCCGACTGGAAGCGTAACTAGCACCGATCCGTTTCAGCGGCATGAACAAAAGCGTGGTTGAGACGGAAAATGACAGGAATGCCGCGGTTTTATGCGTGTACAAACAATAGTCACGGCGGGATAGGCATTCGATCGTGCCGGCGGGCGCACAGAAAACGTGCATGCATAAAAGATGACCTGGTCTCTGCGGGCGTGCCAACCGCCCACGGAGACCCGCGGGTCACGACCCGGAAAGGGCCGCCGTGGCCGCATTCAGTCTTGCCGCATAAGCATCGAAAGCCCGGGCGGTAAGCTGGACATATTTCGGCACGTCGCTCCAGCGCTCCTCGGTGATCGCCTCGGTGATGCCGGGCAACGTGGTCACACCATAGCCGATATAGCGCCCGGGAGCATAAACAAGATTCTTGTACCAGGGCCGGCCGGGAAGGCCCGCCTCGCTGAGCAGGGTCTGGTCGATCGTCTGCATGATCTCCTGCAGCTTGGCGATTTGCGCGGGCGATGCGCCCGTCCCATGCGCCGCCACGGCCGACTCATAGGCTTTGGCGCTTTTGGTCAGGGTGGCGGCAGCTTCGTCCAGCGGTTTGAAGTCGAAAGCAGGCACGGCTTGCACTGGCACGGGATTGCCGTGCGGCTCCGTCGGATCAGCGGCGATCGCATAGGCGTTGGCGGCGATCAGCTTTTTCTGCTCCGCCGCAGCCATGCGCTCCGTATCGGCGATCCTCTCCACCATGCTCACATCTTGCGACATCGCGCGGGCGAAGTCTGCGGGGTGCTGGAGCGGCAGGTCGCTGTCGGCGGCGGCGAGTACGGCATGGCCCACCATTTCCGACAGCACCTTGCCATAGACCAGGCCCGGATCGTCGAACCGGATATGATGCTCGAAAGTGTCGTAACGCGAATGATAGACACCGCCGCCATGGGCCTCGCCGCCGAAGCCGATATTGAGGGTGGTGACGCCCAGATGATCGAGAAAGGGCGAGAAGTCCGAGCCCGAGCCCGCCGCGCCCACCGGCAGGTCGCTCCCGGGGGCCGATGCTTCCTTCGCTTCGGCCTTAATATCCGGGCTGGCGCCGGGCGACGCCGCCATGGTGAGGAGCTTGTCGCGGGAGCGCGCGGCGAGCGAGACATGGGCTTCGGGATCGGTCACGCTGTCGGCCACGCCGGTGACGAAGCCGCCAAGATCCTGGTTGCCGGAGGCGCGCATGAAGCCGCGCGAATTGCCGTCGGTGTTTATATAGAGGACCGCCTTCTTCTTCAGCTCGTCGGCATGCTGCTCGACCCATTCGGTCGAGCCCAGGAGCATCGGCTCCTCGCCGTCCCAGCTTGTATAGACGATGCTACGCTTGGGCTTCCAGCCCGACTTGACCAGGGCGCCAATGGCCTTGGCCTCGTCCAGCAGCGCGACCTGGCCGGAAAGCGGGTCGCTGGCGCCTTCCACCCAGCCGTCGTGATGATTGCCGCGCACCACCCATTCGTCGGGAAAGGTCGAGCCCTTGATGGTAGCAATGACGTCATAGGCGGGCTTCAAGTCCCAGTTCGACTTGACTTCCAGCTGCACGTTCGGTCCGCCCGCGCCCACGCGATAGGTGATGGGCAGGGCGCCGCGCCAGTTCCTGGGCGCCACCGGGCCCTTGATCGCCGCCAGCAGCACCTGGGCATCGGCATAGGAGATCGGCAGGGCGGGAATCTTGAGTACCGACCCCGCCGTCTTGGGGGTGAGGCGCTTGGCCCCGGCGGTGGCGCCCACGCCCGGCGTCAAGGGATCGCCGGGATAGAGCATCATGTCCATCGCCGAGCCGCGCTGGATGCCCTGGGGCGGGCGCATGGGGCCCTTGGGATAGACCGCGTCCTCGGCATAGCCGTCGTCGGCGGGATCGGAATAGATGATGCAGCCGATGGCGCCGTGCTTGTAGGCGAGCAGCGGCTTCACCCCGCGCCACACCTCGCCATAGCGGGCGATGACGATCTTGCCCTTGACGCTGACCCCCATCAGGGCGAGCTGCTTGTAATCGGCCTGAGTGCCGTAATTGACATAGACCAGCGGCGCGGTGACATCGCCGTCGCCCTGATAGGCGAGATAGGCGGGAAGCGCATAATCCTTGGCGGTGGAACTGGTGTCGCCCGGAATGGGCTTTTCCTGAAGCGTGGCCTTGAAGCTACCCATCTCCACCGCCTCGCTGATGGGCGTGGGGAATAGCACCTGGAAGGTTTCGATATGCGCATCCCAGCCCCATTTCTTGAAATGGGCCAGAATCCAGTCGGCATTGCTCTTGTCATGCGGCGATCCGACCTGATTGGGCTCCGCCGATGTCAGCTTCAACCAATCGATCTGATCCTTGCTGCTCAGAACGGCATCGAAGCGCTTGTAGAGCGAGGTCTCGGCTGGCGGACCGTCGGCGAACGCCGCGCTGCCCAGAAGAAGAACTGCAAGCCCACACAGAATCTTATGTTTCATCCGAACCACCCCTTCGTGACGTTGGAAGCCTAGCAGCCGCGGTATGATGCGTCATGCATCAATGCCTGGCGTATTTTGATGAAACCGGCGAATCTTTGCCGCGCGTTCCGCCCATCTTAACCGATTCCATCATTTCGCGGCGGGACGCCGGATCGAAGCCGGCGGATCGGGATAATGGATGCCGAGCTGGTCGAGATAGGTGTCGTATTTGGTGGGATCGTAATAATAAGGCTCCATCTTCGGCCGCATCTCTTTCATCAGGGCATCATTGGCATGGATGTCGGGCTCGTCGCCCGGCGACAGCATCGAAACATATTGCCGGTCCTTGAGCTGGACATTGTGGAAATAATCCTTGGCTTGGGCGATGAGTTCAGGCGTGGTCATCAGGTCCAGCACCGTCATCGCCACCGCCTTGGCGCCCGCGACCGCGCCCTCATGGGCGATGGGCGTGGCCATCGCCATCGCCGCCAGTACATTATGAAAGGGAACACTGGGGATGTTGGCTGGATAGTGGATGGTGATGGTCGGCACCGTCCACATGATGTCGCCGATATCGTCCGACGGACCGCCGGTCGAGGGACGAGGCACCAGCGAGGACGGCGGCGCCACTTCCGTCGCTAGCGGCATCGGCTTCAGGTTGTTGCCGTCCTGAACCTCTTTGGTGAAGGTCTGGTCGGCGGGGGACCATCGCGGCATGCCAACCAGCTTGATGTTCTCATAGGCGGCCTCGGCCATCGGCTTGTTGCCATAGCCGGGCGCGGCTTCTCCCAGCAGCTTGTGCTCGACGGTGGTGCCGGTGGCCATCGCTGCCGCCTGGGCGATGGTGTTGCCGGTATTGTAAAGGTCCTTCACCGAAGCGAAATCGTGCTCGCGGAAATAATACCAGACCGAGGCGAGGCCGGGCACGATGTTGGGCTGGCCGCCGCCATCGACGATCACGTCATGCGAACGCTGGGTCAGATGCAGATGTTCGCGACGGAAATTCCAGGCCACGTCCATGATCTCGGCGCCGTCCAGGGCGCTGCGCCCATCCCAGGGATCGGCGGCGGCGTGCGCTGTCTTGCCGTGGAAGGTATAGAGCACCGAGACCATGCCGCTGGACTGGCCCGGTCCCCAGCCGGTGCCGAAGCTGCTGGCGACATGGGCGAAGATGCAGGCATCGACGTCCTTGAACAGGCCGGCGCGGACATAGAAGGCTTTCGCGCCCAACAATTCCTCGGCAATGCCCGGCCACAGCATCAGCCGGCCCTTGATATGATGTTTTTCCATCACCGCCTTAATCGCGATCGCCGCGGCGATCTGCAGCGGCATGCCGGAATTGTGGCCTTCGCCATGGCCGGGCGCGCCGTCCACCAGGGGCTCGATCCTGGGATCGCCGGGCACCTGCGAGAGGCCGCGCAGATCGTCCTCGTCGCTGCCCAGCGCGATGAGCGGCCCGCCCTCGCCCCAGGTCGCGGTCCAGGCGGTGGGAATTCCCGCGATACCGTGGATGATGGTAAAGCCGTTCTTTTCCAGGATGCCGGTCAGATAAGCCGAGGTGCGGTATTCCTGGAAGCCGGGCTCGGCATAGCTGAACACCGTGTCCACCATCTGCTGCACCAGCTTGGCATGGGCCTCCACATCGGCGGCGGCTTCCTGCTTGATGGCGGCCGGAGCGGCGGCAAAACCGGGCGCCGGCATCGAAAGGACGGCGGTAAGCAGCGTGCTTGCGGTACTGCGCAGGACGGAACGGAACATCGGATGCATCCTTTGGAAAAA
The DNA here is from genome assembly GCA_036268715.1 of Rhizomicrobium sp. Lineage (GTDB taxonomy): Bacteria > Pseudomonadota > Alphaproteobacteria > Micropepsales > Micropepsaceae > Rhizomicrobium. Next base: position 12,729 of record DATATP010000237.1, read on the forward strand.
AACCGCGGCCGGCCCAGTGCGAAGCCGGCCGCGGCACCTCAACCGCCCGAACTCGTACCAGTGCCGGAACTGGAACCGCTGGGGACCGGCAACGCGCGGATCGGACCGGTCGGGGGATTGGGATATTTGATGCCAAGCTGATCGAGATAGGTGTCGTATTTCTTGGAGTCGTAATAATAGGGCTCCATCAGCGGCCGGTATGTGCGCATATAATCGTCGTTGATGTGAATGGCAGGCACGTCCGTCGCCGACAGGAACGGCTTGTAATGGTCGTATTTCTGTTGGTCAGTACTGAAATACTGCTTCGCGTTGGCCAGCTCCTCCGGCGTAGTCATCAGATCCAGCACCGTCAGCGCCACCGCCTTGGCCCCCGCCACCGCGCCCTTGTGCGCAATCGGCGTGGCCATCGCCATCGCCGCGATCACATTGTGCGCCGTGGTGCTGGGAATATTGGATGGGAAGCGAATGGTGATGGTCGGAACCGTCCACATGATGTCGCCGATATCGTCCGAACCGCCGCCGGTGGGGATGCGCTGCTCATGCGGCTCGCGCAAAGGCGCGACCTTGTCGTGCAGGGGATCTATCTTGCGGTGCTGCGTCTCCTGCACCAGCTTGGCGAAGGCCTGGTCCTCGGCGGTCCATTTCGGCATGCCGACCAGTTCGATATTGGCCTGGGCCAGTTCGGCGATCGGCTTGTTGCCGAAATTCGGGGCCGCGGTGCCCAGCAGCTTATGCTCGACACTGGTGTCGGTCATCATCGCGGCAGCCTGGGCGGTCTTGTTGCCGATGTCGTACAGGCTTTGGACGGTATCAAAACTATGCTCGCGGAAATAGTACCAGACCGAGGCGAGGCCGGGCACGATATTGGGCTGGCCGCCGCCATTGGTGATCACGTAATGGGTCCGCTGCGACAGCGGTAGATGCTCGCGGCGGAAATTCATCCCTACATCCATGAGCTCCACCGCATCCAGCGCGCTCCGGCCGTCCCAGGGATCGCCCGCGGCGTGCGCCGTCTTGCCATGGAAGGTATATTCGACTGACACCATGCCGTTACTGCTGGGCCCATAAAAGGTCGAGAAATCGTTGGAGACATGGGTGAAGATGCAGGCATCCACGCCGTTGAACACACCGTCGCGGACATAGAAGGCCTTGGAGCCCAGCAATTCCTCGGCGATGCCGGGCCACAGCATCAGCCGGCCTTTGATATGATGCTTTTCCATCACCGCTTTGATTGCGATCGCCGCCGCGATCTGCAGTGGCATGCCGGAATTATGTCCTTCGCCATGTCCCGGCGCGCCGGCAACGATCGGCTCGATCCTGGGGTCGCCGGGAATCTGCGACAGGCCGCGTAGATCGTCCTCATCGCTGCCGAGCGCGATCAGCGGCCCTCCTTCGCCCCAGGTCGCCGTCCAGGCGGTGGGAATGCCGGCAACGCTTTTTGTGATCTTGAAGCCGTTCTTGGCAAGGATGCCGGTGAGATATTCGCCGGTGCGAAATTCCTGGAAGCCGGGCTCGCCATAGCTGAAAATGGTATCGACCATCACCTGCATCAACTTGGCATGGGCGTCGATATTGTCCATCGCCTCCTTCTTCATGTCCGGGGGCGCCAAGGCGAAGCCCGGCAGCGGCGCCAGAATGGAAGCGGACAGCAGAAGCGCGACAAGCGATTTCGTGTTGTGGCCGATCAAGTTTCTCTCCTAAAGGCGTTTTCTTTGGAAGCAAGAAAGGATGCGCGGTATTGGCCGCCCGCCCGCAGGGCGGACGGCCGTTCGGGGCTCACATATTGAGGCGGATGCCCATCCGGAACACGCGCCCCAGATAGTCGTAAAGATCGCGGTTGGTCTCCGGATAGGCTGGGGTGTTGTTGGCATCCGGGCCGCTGCCGACCAGCGGCGGATTGGTGTCGAAGAGGTTCTTGACCGCAAGGAAGACATCGAAGCCGGCATCGCCGACCTCGAACGAGTAGGTCAGGCTGGTATCGACATAGAAGGCGCCCGGGATGCTGTTCAGGTTGGTCGTGGGATTGGCGACGGTGTAGTCCGGGCAGCCCGAAGTGCAGGTGATGTAGTTGTTGTTATACACGCCCGCGCTGACGCCCCGACCCATGATGAAGAAGGTCCATGGATCGGTATGGTAGGTGGCGCTGATGCGATAGGCCCAGTTCGGCGTATCGGCGGTATTGGCGCCTGCCGAATCCGTCGGCGGATTGATGCCGTCATTCAGGTAGTTGCGCATATAGTTGGTGGCCAGTGCATTGAAAACCAGGTCGCCGGGAATCGGACCGACCAGCCCGCTCAGCGCGTCCATCGGCACGTTATAGGTGATGTCGAAATCGATACCCTCGGCTTTCTGCTTGGCGTAGTTGATCGGCGCCAGATTGATGTAGGTCAGATTGGGACCGACCGCCGGCACATGGCCGGGATTGGTGAGGGTGCCTGCCGTGGCGACACCGCCATCACCCTGTACGAAGGCGCAGGCGGAAGGGAGGTTTTCCAGATAGCACTGGTCCGCCACATTCTGCGCCGACAGCGTTCCGATCGCTCCTGAGATGGTGATGTTGTAATAGTCCACCGACGCCGCCAGGCCCGGGATGAAGCTCGGCGTCAGCACCACGCCCGCACCCAGACTGTTGGCGCTTTCCGGCTTCAAATCGGTGCCGACAAGCTGCGAACCTCTCTGATTCTGGATGAAGGTATAGGAGGTGTTGTAGATGGACACCGTGTTGGTGCGCCGCGTGCCCGTGGCGAACAGATCGTTCAGGTTGGGCGCGCGGATGTCATGCGAATAGGTTACGCGGAACTTGATGTCGTCGATCGGAGCATAGTTGCTACCCAGCTTCCAGGTATTGACGCCGCCCGACGTGCTGTAGGCGGCGTAGCGGAAGGCGCCATTGACGTCCATTCCCTGCATGACGGGAACCACGGTTTCGACATAACCCTCGCCGACCGAATAATGGCCATGGTTGACCAGATAGTTACCGAACAGCCAGCCATTGGTGTAATCGGTGATGCTGCCCGCGGGCGTGCTCGGCACGAAGCCGTTGATGGACTCAAGCCGCCATTCGCCGCCGAACGCCACGGAGATCGGGCCCGCCCAGTCGTCAATCGGGTTGCCCGAAACGTTGAAGCTGTAGTCCTGCTCGTTCAGGCGCTGGTTGCGATAGGGGGTGCCCAGCACATAATTGAGCCCTTTCTGGAACGAGCCGGCACCCATCAGTGAATCCTGCAGGCCGCCATTGACGCCGATGCGCGAGATCGGCACGCAACCATTGCCCGGTGCGGTGAGGGTCGAACGGCAGGCGATGCTGCCAATGGACAGGCCGGAGGTACCGACATTCTGCGGCGTGACGAACACGGAGTCGGCTGCCTGGTTGAGATAGTTGGTGTTCCACACCGGGGTTTCCTGCTCACGCGTGTCGGTGATGCCGATCTGGCCGGTCAAATCCCATTTCCAATCGGTCGACAGGACGCTGAGGGTACCGTCGGCGCCGGCCGAGAAGCGCTGGGCCTCCCGGCCGTCCAGACTGCCCGATTCCGGAAAGCCTTCATCGGTCGAACCCATATTGATCGAGGCCAGGTTGTTCGCCGCCATATAGTTGCGGATGCTCTGCGGCAGGAAGGCATTGTCGGCCTTGATCGTGATGCCGCCCACCTGCGGAGGCTGCATATAGTAGCTGCGGCCCTTGTAACGGGTGACCGATGCTTCCGCCCACACTTCCGTCTCGGGTGTGAGGTAATAGCCAACCCGGCCGAACAGATTCTCGCGCGTCTCACCGGCGGCGAGCGAACTGGTGCCTTCGTAGTTGGACTGGGTCACGGCCGTATCGCCGCCGATCATCCACTGGCCTGTGGTCGTGCCGAAAGCCAGTTGATTGACCGCGCCGTTCACGCCGAAATAGGTACCGCGCAGCAGGTTGGACGAGGCGCCGCCAGTAGTGACGGAGTTGAGGACCAGACCGCCCGGTGCGACCTCGCCGGCGCCGATGCCCGGCTCGATCAGATAATAAGGCAGACCGGCGCCCGCTTTGTAGGCCGGGTTGATGACCTTGAAGAAGCCGCTCTTGTTCCACGACGGGTCGTAATCATAAATCCCTTGGGTACCGACGAACTCGCCGGACAGCAGGGCGTGGCCTCTGCCGCCGTCAAAGTCAACGCCGTAGGTGGCGTCGACCTTATAGCTCGG
>DATATP010000238.1:0-1766 GCA_036268715.1 Rhizomicrobium sp.
GCGACCACCAGTCCGGCGATTGCCAGGATTGTTTCAGCCAGCCAGATGTCCCGGCCCTCCCGAAATTGAAGCCAGCAGATCGCTCAACCGCGCCGCCTGCCCGTCAATGTCGTGCCGTTCCAGCGCCCTGATCCGCGCCGCCCGTCCCATCCTCTCCAGTTTTTCTTCCGGAGAATCGAGGCACGCGCGCATGGCCGCCAGCATGTCGTCTATCGAACCTGCCGGAAACAGCCATCCGGTTTCACCGTCAATCACAAGTTCGGGGATGCCCGCGACATAGGTTGTGAGCACCGGCCTGCCCAGGGCCATCGCTTCCATCAGGACGACAGGCAAGCCTTCGGCAAAGCTGGGCAGAATGAGTGCGCGCGCGGCAAGCATCTCGCTTTTGACCTGATCGGCGGAGGCCCAACCGGTGACGCGCACATGGGAGCCGAGATCCAGCCGGGCGATCAGCGCCTCGATCATGGGCCGGTGCTCGCCATCGCCGACCAGAACAAGCTCGAAGGCCCGGCCTTCGGCGGCGAGCAGTGCCGCCGCCTTGACCAGAAGCAGCTGTCCTTTCTGTTCACACAGCCGTCCCACGCAGACAAGGCGCCTGGACCCCGAGGCATCGCGCTCCGTTTCGTCCGAGAAAGTCCGGTCGATGCCGCAATGAACGACCTGAATCTTTTCCCAGCTTTCCTGGCCCACGAGCCGGAACAACTGGCTGCGGCCAAAGGAGGAAATCGCCACCACCAGTTCCGCCCGGCGGATCTTCTCCCGCAGATGGATGGAAGGGGCGCGGTCAAACTCTTCGGGTCCATGCACCGTCAGGCTGTAGGTGCCGCCGATCAGCGCACTCGCCAGCATCGCGACTTCCGCCGGATTGGTCCCGAAATGCGCATGCAGATGATCTATCTGCTGGCGTTTCAGATGCGGAAGCATCCAGCAAGCCTCGGCCAGATATATCAGATGCCACACGAACGGCCGGTCCGAGTGGTGCATCATCTGAACCGCCAGTGACAAAGCGGCGAAAAACCGCCCCGGCGCCGTCACAAGAGCACGCAGCGTCGCCCCCGCCAACGGCAACATGCCGCCTTTAAGCACAAACAGGGTCTTGTTGCGTTCCTGGATATCGGCCGGGTCGACGAGAATACTGTCCCAGCCCCGCATGGCCACACGCAATATGCGCCAGCCGCGCCTTTCCAGCGCGAGGATTTCACGCCGGATGAAACTGTGGCTGACCTTTGGGTATTCGCTGACGACATAGGCGACGCGGCGATTTGGCAACAGCCCGTCTTCGGCGTGGCGCGGCTTTTCCCTCGACCGCTTCCGGCCCGGTGAAAGCCAGTCTCCCAGCCGCGACCGCAGCGAGGGGCCCGGCAGGATGCCGCTAGTGCGCACGTCTGGTTGCGGAAAGATTTCGACCAAGGGGCTAGTCAGGACTTGCCATAATCGCTGGGCAAAAATTGCAGCCTGTCCCAGGGAATCCCTGCCAGGATCTTGTAAGACGGTGTTCCGTTCCACAATTGCGGATAGGGATTGTCCTTGCCGGTCAGGGTAAAGTCCTTGGGATTCTGGAATCGCAGCGAAATCGAGCCCCCCTTGTCCCAGACCACAAAGCCATAGGTTTGGGCTGCCTTCGCCACCATCTTGGCAACCGGATGTATCGGCAGCGCATCCACATTCACGCTGGGATCAAGCCTGAAACGCGTTCCCTCGGGAATGCGGTTCGGCGCGTTTTTGGGATTATAGCCATCCGACCGGTTCGCCGGCCAGGAAAGAAC
>DATATP010000239.1:0-15388 GCA_036268715.1 Rhizomicrobium sp.
CGCGCAAAACGACCGTTTCGAGATGCGGGCCGATCAGTCCCCAGTCCTCCGGCGAAATCCTGTGCAACAGCCGGTTACGAATTCCGGCGCGTGGATGCGCTTCTAACATTCAACCCAGCCCAAGCGTGACACACCGATGCGCGGCGGCAGATTTCTTAAACCCGTTCGCGAGTCTGAATCGCGCAAAGGCCCGAGAAACCTAGCAATTTGGCGACGGAAACATACGCCTTTTTCAGTACGGAAACGTACGGGTTGAGCGATGACACCAGCCATTGAAAAATCTCCGTCTTTGTCCGATCAAATGTTATAATCAGTATACGGACTAACTGCTGCATACACCGGCCTTGGACAAGACAGGAACGAATGTACGGAAGGCGCAGTTTCGTCAGGCGGTGAAAAAATCGATCACGGCCTGCCGGGTCCTGCGATCGCCCACCGCGGACATATGATCGCGCTCCGGAATGGTCACGGCTTTGCCATCGAAAAATGCCGTAGCGAGAGGTTCGGCGCGTCCCGCAATGTCGTCATTTTCTCCAGTCACCACCAGCACGGGCCGCCGCATCGCCGCCAAGGCCTTCGCCGGCAAATGCGGCGACATTGCGCGCATGCACGCGGCCAACGCGATGCGGTCCTTGCCCGGTTGATCGGCGAAGTCGCGGAACATCTTCTCGCGCAGATCGGTAATGAGGTCCCTGTCTTCGATCAACAGCGCCGCGGCCAAGCGCCGGCGCGTATCCGGCGCATCGATACGGGGTCCATGCAAATAATGCTCACCCACGCCGGCAATGGCCAGTTTGCGTATGCGCGCGGCATGCCCCGCGAGCAGACGCAAACCGATAAAGCCCCCCATCGAGTAGCCGAGCACAAAAGCATCGTCCAGGCCCGCTGCATCCATCACCGCGACCGCGTCTTCGGCCATGCGGTCATGGCTATAACGGTAATCGTCATGCGGCTTGGCGCTCTCGCCATGGCCGCGGCAATCCATCGCCACCACAGCGAAGCCCGCTTCGGCGAGCCCGCCGTACCAGCCGGTCGATTTCCAATTCTGCACCCGGCTGGAGCCGAAGCCATGCACCAGCAGGATGGGAGGGCCTTGTCCCAGCCTTTCGTAAGCGATGGTTACGCCGTCACCGGCAGTGGTGAATTCGGTCATGCTCCAGCCTCGCAAAGCGCAGGGCGCCTGTCTATGATGCCGGGATGCGGATCTGGCTGTTCATAGCCGCGCTCACCGGTGCCGCGGCCGTCCTGTTGGGCGCTTTCGCGGCGCACGGCCTGAGCGGCCGCCTCGCGCCGGCCAGCCTGGGGGTGTTCGAAACCGCGGCGCGGTACCAGATGTATCATGCCCTGGCGATGGGTTTGGCGGCCCTGGCGATGCGTGGGCCCGCGGCGAGGCGGCAGGCACGGATTGCCGCCGGATTTTTTGCCGGCGGCATCCTGCTGTTCTGCGGCTCGCTCTATCTGCTGGCGTTGACCGGTGGGCGCGCATTTGCCTTTATCACGCCGGCCGGCGGTCTTGCCTTCATCCTGGGCTGGTTCATGCTCGCCATGGCGGCATTGAAGCTGGAGGAGCCATGAGAAAAATTCTGCTTCCGCTGTTCATCATCTCCCTGGCGCAACCGGCGTTAGCTCATGCGCGGCTGGTAAAAAGCGCGCCCGAAGCGGGCAGCCGTACCACCGACATTGACAAGGTGGTACTCACCTTTTCGGAAAAGCTGGAGCCGGCGTTCAGCGGCGCACAACTGGTGAATGAGACGAACAAGACGGTGGCGGCTCCAACCGCGATCACGGGCGACAGCATCACTTTGGCGACGCCCGATCTGAAGCCCGGCCGCTATCGCATTTACTGGCATTCGGTGGGGCAGGACACGCACCGGATGGAAGGCAGCTTTCAGTTCACCGTGCTGCCCTGACGCGATGCTTTCTGTAGCGCTCGCCCTGGCCCGCGCAGTTTATTTTGGTGCCGCCATGCTGCTGTTCGGCAGCCTGGCCCTGCGCCTCCTGATGCGGGCGCATTTGCCACACATCCGGCAACTCACCATCGCGGAATTGCAGATCGCGGCCGGGGCCGCCGCGCTGATCGCCGCGCCGCTATGGTTCGTGCTGGCTGCGGGGCAAATGGCGGGCGACGCGCGTGCTGCTTTCAATGGCACAGTGTTGATCCAATCGCTGCAAACCCTGTTCGGCACGGGTTTCCTGGTGCGGATGGCGGCGCTGGCCTTGATGGGCATATTGCTGGCCTTCCGCTCCGACCCGCCGGCGCTGGCGATGGCGGGATTGGCGCTCGCATCGCCCGCGCTGTCGAGCCATGCCGCGGCCTCCAGTCCGGCCCATTTCACCGCTATCGGCATCGCGGTCGACGCAGTGCATCTGCTGACCGCCGGATTCTGGATTGGCGGCCTCGCGCTGCTGGCGGTCGCGTTTGCACGAAAAATGGCGCAGGCCGACCTGCTTCTCAGCTTGGGCCTGTTTTCCGAATGGGCGATGGTGGCGGTGCTGCTGCTGACGATGACCGGCGTCATCAACACCGCGCTCGTGCTGCTGGGCCAACCTGGCCACACTGCGCCGCTTTATCTTGGCGTGTTGGGCATCAAGCTGACCTGTGTCGCGGCGATGCTGACCTTGGCCTCTGTCAACCGGTTCCGCCTGATGCCGAGATTCACGGTTGGCGATACCGGCGTTCGTTTGAGACGCAATGTCGCGTGGGAATTGAGTTTGGGGATTGCGGTAGTGGCGTTGGGAGGACTGCTGGGGCAACTCGCTCCCACCCTGGGCTAATGGGGCTTGAGTGGCTGTGCCGGAGGGGCGGCGGTAAGAACATCGTTGAATGGACCGGCCTCCCGCCGCTTCCCGACCGGATTCGGCTCGTGGCCGGCGAGCGCCGTGAGAAAACGATCCCCCCATTTTGCGATATCATTTCGAAGCAGTGCGGCATAAAGGGCCACATGCCGTTTCTTGCGTTCCTCCAGCGGCATCACGACGGCGCGGGCGATGGCGGCGCCGACAGCCTCGGGATCATAGGGATTGACGGGCAGCGCCTCGGAAAATTCCGCCGCCGCGCCCGCGAAACGCGATAAAATAAGGACGCCGGGATCGGCGGGATCCTGGGCTGCAACATATTCCTTGGCCACAAGGTTCATGCCATCGCGCATCGGTGTCACCAGGCCCACCCGCGCCGCGCGGAAAAGGCCGGACAATGCAGTACGGCTATAAGGCCGGTTGACATAACGCACCGGTGACCAGGCGACATTGGCATAGGCTCCATTGATGCGGCCGGCGGTGGTGTTCACTGCTTGCTCCATCTCGGAATATTCCTTGATCTGGCTGCGGCTTTTGGGCGTGATCTGCAAATAATTGATCTTGCCATGCCATTCGGGATGGGCGGCGAGGAAGCGTTCATAAGCCTCAAGCCGCAGCGTGATGCCCTTGGAATAATCCAGCCGGTCCACGCCGATCATCAGCATGCCAGGAATGGAGTTGAGCACCTGCTGCACAAGGCCGGTACGCACGGCGCGCTCGGCCAGGCGGGTGAAGCGGCGGGTTTCGATTCCGACTGGAAAGGCGCCAATTCGCATCGCCCGCTCTCCGGTCCCCCGCCGAAGCGAGAAATGCGATGGCATGCCCAGCTCTTTGGCGAGATAGCGCGCGAAATTGGCGGCGTCGCCGTCGGTCTGGAAACCGACCAGGTCGTAATCGCACAACGTGGGGATGAGCGTCTCATGGTTGGGGAGTGCCGTCAGAATTTCCGGCGGTGGCATCGGAATGTGCAGGAAGAAACCGATTCGATTGCTCAGCCCCCGGGCGCGCAACGCCTTGGCAAACGGAATGAGATGATAATCATGCACCCATACGAGATCGTCCGGCTTCAACAATCGCGTCAGCTCGTCGGCAAAATGCTCGTTGACGCGCAGATAGCCGGAGAGATCGCGGCGCGAGAATTCGGCGAGGTCGAGGCGATAATGCAGGATCGGCCACAGCACCCGGTTTGCGAAGCCGTTATAGTATTCGTCGAAATTGTCCGGCCTCAGATCGGTGAGCACATAGCTATTGCCGCCCTTCGCGACCGTGCGGGTGCGCGGCTGCTGCTTCACCTCTCCGCTCCAGCCCAGCCAGACGCAATGATGTTTCTTCAGTGTCGCCTTCAGCACCACTTCCAGCCCGCCGGGATTGGCAGCGGTCCCGGGGATCGCCACCCGGTTGGAAATTATGAAGAGGCGCGCCAATAGCGGTCCTCCCAGCTTTGCGACAGACGCATGGCGGAAAGAATAAGCCCCGCCATCGAATAGGTTTGAGGGAAGTTGCCCCACAAGGCACCGGTCTCGGGATGTATGTCTTCGGCCAACAGCCCATAGCTGTTACGCAGGGAAAGCGCATCGTGATAGCGCTCTCGCGCCTCCTCGCGGCGGCCAAGCGCGGCCAGCGCGTCGATCAGCCAGAAACGGCAAACCAGAAATTCAGTCTCGGGCTTACCGAAATCGTCCTCCGTCGCATACCGCATCACATGCCGGCCGCGCACCAGGTCTTCTTCGATCGCTTTCACCGTGGAAGCAAAGCGCGGATCGGCGGCGTCAATCAACCCCAATTCCGGCAACAACAACACGCTCGCATCCATATCGCTTGTGCCCTCCGCGGCGGTGAAGGCCTTGCGTTTCTCGTTCCACACCCGTTTCAGCAGCGTTTCGCCGATGTTGTCAGCCAACGCATTCCAATGTTGCGCGCGCTCGAAAAGACCCAGACGCGTCGCGATGGCGCAGGTCCGACTGACCCCCGCCCAGCACATCGCAGCCGAATGCGTATGCAATCGCTTGCGTCCGCGAAATTCCCAAATCCCCGCATCCGGCACCAGCGCCAGACTGGCGCATTGCTGGGCCAGTTTTTCTATAAGCCGAAACAGGCCCTCGTCTCCCGGCTGCGGCAGCCGCTTGTCGAAGAACATCGGCACCGCCGACAGGATCGCGCTGCCATAAGCGTCGTGCTGCTCCTGCTGAACTGCCGCATTGCCGATCCGCACGGGGCCGTGACCTTCGAAGCCCTTAAGGTCCGGCGCGATCCATTCGGTGAGATCGTCATTGGGTACGACGCCATAGACCGGCTTCAGCACCTCCTCCTTGCCCGCAATGGACAGGATATAACCGATGAAATCCTCCATGGTGCGTGTGGCGCCGATGGAATTGAGGGCCTTCACGACGAAATAGGCATCGCGCAGCCAACAATAGCGATAATCCCAGTTGCGACCGGAATGCGGCGCTTCGGGCAGTGAGGTGGTGAGCGCGGCGACGATGCCGCCGGTCTCTTCGAAGTTGGAAAGCTTCAAGGTTATGGCGGCCCGGATGGTCGCATCCTGCCATTCATAGGCGATCGACAGACGTCGCACCCATTCGCGCCAATATTCGCAGGTGCGCAAATGGAAATCGCGCACGGTGGCGCCAATGTCTCCGGCAAAGGGCTCGTCAGGGCCGAACACCAAGTGCAATGGCCTGGTCAACGCAAAAGGCGTTTCCTGCTGGATATAAGAAAGCGGCGCGTCCGTCGTAAGCCGGATCATGGTGGGTTCGCCATAGGAGACATGGCTGGAACCGGCGACGCGCCGCTTCATCGGGCTGCCATAAAATTGGGCCGGCCGCACCCTTATGGCGATGCGCGGCAGGCCGGCCACCGGCTCGATGATACGCATCAATTGCGGTGGCCTCAGGATACGTTCGAAATTCCGCAAGCGCGGCGCGAAATCGGTGATGCGCACCTGTGCCCCGTCTTCGGCCGTCAGCAAGGTCGTGACGATGGCGGTGTTGCGTTCGTAATGCGATTCGGCTTCGACAAACCGGTCGAGCATCACATCGCTGAAACCCTTTTCCTCATCGCCGGAAATCAGACGACAGAACACCGGATCGCCGTCCAACCTCGGGAAGCACCACCACACCAGTTGGGCATGCCGGTTTACCAGCGCGGCAATACGACCGTTGCCGATGACGGCGAGATCGAGCGGGCCGCTCAAGACGCCGCTCCCGCCTCGGCCATTTCGATCAGCCACTGTCGCACGGCACGCGGGCTTTCGAACACATGCTCGACCTTGGGAAAGTGCCGGCCCACGGAGAAGCCGCGCCCATCAAGCTGGGGAAGAATACGGAAAACATCCTCATCGGTGGTGTCGTCGCCGCCGAACAGGACGGCGCGCCCCGCGAACGGCTTCTCGCGGGCAAGCTTGATCACGGCGCTGCCTTTGTCGATGCCGCGATGCCGCGCATCGATCACCGCTTTGCCGTGGAGGATGTCGATCTTCTCGACCTCGAACAATCCATGATGCTTTTTCATTGCCGCATCCAATATCGGCTTGGCGCCGGGCGCGAGGCGATAGTGCAGCGCCAAGGCGCATTCCTTGTCCTCCAGCAACAAGCCGGGAATGCTGTCGGCAAGGTCGTGGAAAATCGCCCTGACGGCTTTCGGCAGAGGCGCGGCGCGCGTCATCGCGCCGTCAACGCCCCTGATCTCTCCGCCATGTGAGCCGATGGCAGCGGGATGAAACGGCGCAAAGAGGCTATCGATGCTCGCCAGTGTGCGGCCGCTCACGAAGGCGAGGGCGCCATGCAGCTCCCCGCTCAGCGCCTCAAGTGCGCGCTGTAATTCATCAGGCACCACGACCAAATCTGGAGTTCGCGCCATGTCCAGAATTGTGCCATCGATGTCCAAAAAAAGCGCGGTGTTTCCGCTGACGCGCAGCATGCCTCTTCCGTTTCGTATTGCCCCGTGCCGCCGAGCCTAATAGCACCCAAAATCGATTTCGATCCAATAGGGCCCAAACGCACTGAACGGCGTTCAGGTTCCACCGGACTTGCGCGGACCCATGGGATACCAGACAAAGGCGCCACCTTCCATGCCGGCGTCGTTGGAAACGATGGTGACATGGGGGGGCAGCTTGAACTTCACTCGCCGCGAATTGCCGCCGCCGACATAGAGATGATCGTAGTTGAAAACGGTCGCCAGAATCGCGAGCGTCTTTTGTACCCGCTTGTTCCACTGCTCATGGCCGATTTTTTTACGGCTCTCCTCGCCAATATAGCGGTCGAAGTCCTTGCCACGATGAACCGGCATGTGCGCCAGCTCCATATGCGGGAGCAATCGCCCATCCTGAAACCAAGCGGTCCCAAGCCCAGTGCCTAGGGTCGCCACCAGTTCGAGGCCTTTGCCCTTGATGACGGCAAGACCCTGTACATCGGCGTCATTAAGCAGCTGGACCGGCTTGCCGAGCGTTTTCGCCATCACCGACTCCAACGGAAAGTTCGTCCACGCCTTCGTTCCTAGATTGGGGGCGGTAACAACCCTGCCGCGTTTGACATACCCGGGAAAGCCGACAGTGACGCAATCGAAACCGCCCAGCGGCTCGACAAGCTCGGCGAGCGCCGCCACCAGTATCTTCGGTGGGCATGGGTAAGGGGTCTTTACCCGAACCCGATCTTTCAAGAAGGCGCCACGCGGAGAAATGACCGCGGCCTTCAGGCCCGTAGCACCGACGTCAATTGCCAGGATGCGACGAGGCCGGCGTGCCCGCTTACGCCCGGACGACCGTTTTGCGCTTGATCTTGCGGATGATGCTGCCATTGGGCTGCTTTCTATCTTCGAGCATCAGGCCGATCGCAGAATTGATCAGCGCGACATGGGAGAAGGCCTGGGGAAAATTGCCCAGCATGCGTCTGTCGTGCGGATCATATTCCTCGGCGTAAAGCCCGACGTCGTTGGCTACCCGCCGCAGCCGATGAAACAGCCGCAGCGCCTCCTTGCGCCGGCCCATCATGCGGTAATTGTCTGCGAGCCAGAAGCTGCAGGCGAGAAAAGCGCCTTCGCCGGGGGGCAATCCGTCCACCCCCGTATGAGTTTCGTAGCGCATCACCAAGCCTTTGACCATCAGGCGCTTCTCGATCTCGCGAACGGTCGCATGGATGCGCTTGTCAGTGGCAGGCAGAAAACCCACCATTGGCAGCAGCAAGAGGCTCGCGTCCATCTCCTGAGATTCGTAGGACTGCACGAAGCAGCCTCGCTTCTTGTCCACGCCGCGGTCGCAGATTTCCTTGTGGATGTGACGCGCCAGCTTCTTGTAATGTGCGCGCTCCCGCGCCGGGGTATTGGCGGTACGCGACGCGCGCTCGAACGCGACCCAGCACATCGCCTTGGAATGCACAAAATGCCGGGCGGGGCCGCGAATTTCCCAGATGCCCTCGTCCGGGTTGCTCCAGATCTTCTCCAGATGCGCCAGGAATGTCTGGCGCAATTCCGACCGGCGGGGCGCCGGCGACAATCCGCCCGCGGTTGCCTGAGCCATTACATCGGCCAGTTCGCCATAGATGTCGAGCTGCAATTGCGACGCCGCGGCATTGCCGATGCGCACCGGGCGGGAGCCTTCATAGCCAGCCAGGTGCGGCAGTTCGAGTTCATCCAGCCGCCGGTCACCGCGCACCCCATACATGGTCTGGATCTGCTCGGGCGCGCCTGCCACCACACGGGTCAGCCAGTGCTGCCATACATCCGCCTCGGCCGTGTAGCCGGCGTTGAGAAAGGCGAGCAGGGTGAAGGTGGCGTCGCGCAGCCAGCAATAGCGATAGTCCCAATTGCGCGGACCGCCAAGCTTTTCCGGCAGCGAAGTGGTCGCCGCCGCGACAATGCCGCCGCTGGGCGCATAGGATAAGCCCTTGAGGGTCAAGAGCGAGCGCATGATGGCATTGCGCCAGCGACCGCGGATACGGCAGATGTCCGACCATCGCGACCAGAATTTCTCTGTCTCCTCCAACGCGATGTCGGGATCGATGGACAGCGGCGGCGGCTTGAAGGATTGGCTGTAGCTCATCACGAAGGGTACGGTCTCGCCCTTGCGAACGGTGAACGCTGCCACGCTGTGCATATTCTCGCCATGCAGCGGGGCGGGCGTGCGGATGGTGAGCTGATGCCGACCCGCCACCGCTCGAATCGTCTTGCGGTCGATGCGATTGACCCAAGGAATGCTGATGCCATAATCGAAACGGATCGCCAGGTCCGTGTGCATATCGACATGGCCTGCCAGTCCTTCGACCATGCGAACCAGGGTAATTTCGGGCGTCCCCGGCGGCATGAAATCGATCACCCTGACCTTGCCGGTGGCGGTGGTGAACACGGTTTCCAGGATCAGGCTGTCGCCGCGATAGCCACGGCTGCTGGTGTGCTTGGCCTTGGGCGCAATGCACCAGCGGCCATTCTGGGGTCCGCCGAGTAGGGCTGCGAAACAAGCATCGGAATCGAAACGCGGCACGCAGAGCCAGTCGATCGAGCCGTCGCGGCAGATGATCGCCGCCGAGCGGCAATCCCCGATCATGGCATAATCTTCGATCCGCGCCGTCATCAGAAACCGTAACCTTGATCCGCCACCCCGGCGGCGGCTTCATCCACGAGCCACAACACCGCGCCCTCCGGCCTCAGTGCGCCTGCGGGCAGATCGCCAGCCCGCCCCTGAGCCAAGGCATCGCGCTTGGCGGCACCGGTGACAAGAAACAGAATCCGGCGGCTGGACTCGAGAGCGGGATAGGTCAAGGTGATGCGTGGCTGGTCGCGACCTTGCGGAACCGCGGCGACCCAGCGGCTTCGTTGGTTCAGGACCGGCTGGTCAGGCAGCAGCGACGCGATATGACCGTCCTCGCCCAAGCCCAACAGGACCAGATCGAACAACGGCACACCCAATTCGAGCATCGAGGCGCCGTATTGCTGGCGCAGGATTTCCTCGTAGGCGTCGGCGGCCTGTTCCGGTGTGCCGCCGGTCGGAATAGCGAATACCCCACGCGGGTCCGCCCCTTGCGCCAACAGGGTTTCGCGCACCATGCGATAATTGGACTCCGCGCTTTCCGGTGGCACGAAACGCTCGTCACCGAAGAATAATTCGACACGGGGCCAAGGCAGATCGCGCCGGGCGGCCAGCAGCTTGTAGGTTTGGCGCGGTGTCGAGCCGCCGGACAAAGCGAGCCGGAACGGTACGGCGCCGCCTTTCATGTCCTCGGCAATCACTTCAGCGGCGCGCCCGGCCACCTCTGTGGAATCCTTGAGGATTTCGATCTCGCCCTTGATGTTCATTTTCGCCAGATTCACCTGATCGCGCGCCAGGCACGGCCGTCGCGCGCCAGCAGATCGTTGGCGGCACTGGGGCCTTCGCTACCCGCAACATAATTGGGAAAATGGCGCGGGGTGACATTGTCCCAGCCTTCCAGCACCGGCTCGACCACGCTCCAGGCCGCTTCCACCTGGTCGGCGCGTTGGAACAAGGTGGTATCGCCGATCAGGCAATCATAGATCAAAGTCTCATAGCCGACGGCCGGCGCCTGCTTGAACCAGTCCTTATATTTGAACTCCATCGCCACCCCTTCCAGTGCCATCGCCGGGCCCGGGCGCTTGGCATTGAAGCGAAGGCGGATGCTTTCGTCCGGCTGGATGCGCAGGATCAACCAATCGGCATCCAGTTCGTCGACAGGCGTCTCGCGGAACAGCGCATAGGGGGCGCGCTTGAAGCGAATGGCGATCTCGGTATAGCGAGCGGTAAGCCGCTTGCCGGTGCGCAAATAGAAAGGCACCCCCGCCCAGCGCCAATTGTCGATCAGAATGCGCATTGCCACGAATGTCTCGACGGTCGAATCCAGCGCGACGTTGGGCTCCTTGCGGTAGGCGACCACCGGCTGGCCCGCAATCGCGCCCGCGTCATACTGGCCCCGAACCACATCCCCCAGAGTGATGGGGTGGACCGCCTTGAACATCTCCGCTCTCTTGGCGCGGATCGCCTCGGCGTCGAAGGAAACGGGTGGCTCCATCGCCGTCATCGCCACAAGCTGGAACAGATGGTTCGGCACCATGTCGCGCAGCGCTCCGGTCTGCTCGTAGAAGCGGCCGCGGCCTTCCATCCCGATGTTTTCGGCCACCGTGACCTGCACATGATCGATACGGTCGCGATTCCAGATCGGCTCGAAAAGACCGTTGGCGAAACGCAGCGCCATGATGTTCTGCACCGTTTCCTTGCCGAGGAAATGATCGATGCGGTAGATTTGCTCTTCTTTCAGATATTTGAGCAGACACGCATTGAGCGTCTTGGCGGAGGCAAGGTCGTGGCCGAACGGCTTTTCCACGATCAGCCGGCGAAAGCCACCCCTTTTATCCGCCGGATCTTCTTGCAGCAGTCCCGCGTTGCCGAGGTTGGCCGCGATGGTCGCAAAGAAGCGGTCGGCCACGGCCATGTAGAACAATACATTGCCGCCCAGATCGAGATCGCGGTCAAGCTTGGCGAGAAGCTGTCCGAGGTCGGCATACGTCTTTTCCTGTTCGAAATCGCCCTGAAGGAAGGTCATGGCCCGGGCAATCGGCTGCCACAGCGCATCGTCGATTTTGCCCAGCGACCCCTCGCCGCCCTTATCCGCGGACTGTTCGAGGAATTCGTGCAGCTTGTCGCACCATTCCTCGGTGTTTTTGTCATTATGATCGATTCCGACCAGCGCAAAGCGCGGCGGCAGCATCTGCGTGCGCGCCAAGTTGTAAAGCGCCGGCACGATCAGGCGCCTGGTCAGATCGCCATTGGCTCCGAAAATAACAATCGCGCAGGGCGGCGGCGGTTGCTTGTGGGACTGACTCATCGGTCGTCGTCCTTGGCCTTGTGGGCAGGGACGAGACTTTCGACATGGCCGCCGAATTCATTGCGCATCGCCGACAGCAGCTTTTCTCCGAAACTATGCTCGATTCGCGAGCGGAAGCGGGTATAGAGCGCCGCGGTGATCACCGGCGCGGCGACCGCTTCGTCGACAGCCGCGGCGATGGTCCAGCGGCCCTCGCCGGAATCGTCCACCGCGCCGGTGAATTCCTTCAACTCGGGCGATTTCGCCAGGGAGATGGCGCTGAGATCCAGCAACCAGGATGCGATCACGCTGCCGCGCCGCCATACCTCGGCGATGTCGGGCAGGTTCAGGTCGAAACGTTCGGACTCGGGCAGCTTGTCGGAGTTGCGCCCAAGCAAGATGTCGAAGCCTTCGGCATAAGCCTGCATCAGCCCATATTCGATACCGTTATGGACCATCTTGACGAAATGTCCCGCGCCCGCCGGGCCGGCGTGAAGATACCCCTTCTCGACCCGCGGATCGCGCCCAGCGCGGCCGGGCGTTTTGTCGATGCTGCCCGCGCCGGGCGCCAGGGCGGCGAAGATCGGGTCCAGCCGGTCGACCGTCTGCTTGTCACCGCCGATCATCAGGCAATAGCCTCGCTCGAATCCCCATACCCCGCCGGAGGTGCCGCAATCGATATAATCGATTCCGCGTCCGGCCAGCGCACCGGCGCGGCGGATATCGTCCTTGAAAAAACTGTTCCCGCCATCGATGACCACATCGCCCTTGCTGAATAACTCCCCCAGCTTCGTCACCGTCTGTTCTGTGATTCGGCCGGCCGGCAACATCACCCAGGCGGCGCGAGGAGGTGAAAGTTTGGCAACCATCTCTTCCAGCGAGGCCACGCCGGTTGTGCCGTCCAGCGCGGTCACCGCCTTGGGGTCGCGGTCATAGGCGACGACGCTATGGCCGCCGCTCATCAGCCGCCGGGCGATATTGGCGCCCATGCGCCCAAGGCCGATTATTCCGATCTGCATGAAATGCCCTCCGGAGCGAACAACGAAGCAATATCACGGGAGTATGCCGCTGCCGCGCCTTTTTGGGGAACGCCGGGAAAGCCCGGCCAGTTCCCCTGCCGCCAATTACGAAAGTGATTGATTTGGCCCCGCGAAGGGGTTCAAAGAGCTACGAGGAAGAAGGCCGATTACCACATTATGGACGAGGATTTCCGTAAGGCGGCGCTGGCCTATCACCGGCTGCCGCGTCCCGGCAAATTGTCGGTCGAGGCGACCAAGCGCATGGCCAACCAGCGCGACTTGGCGCTGGCCTATTCCCCGGGGGTTGCCGCGGCTTGCGAGGCCATCGTCGCCGATCCTGCCGCGGCCCGCGACCTCACCGCCCGCAGCAATCTGGTGGCGGTGATCTCCAACGGCACGGCGGTTCTCGGGCTGGGTAATATCGGCCCCCTCGCCTCCAAGCCGGTGATGGAGGGCAAGGCGGTGCTGTTCAAGAAATTCGCCGGCATCGACGTGTTCGATCTGGAGGTCGACGCCATCGAGGTCGACAAGTTCTGCGACGTAGTGGCCGCGCTGGAGCCGACCTTTGGCGGCATCAATCTGGAAGACATCAAGGCGCCGGAATGTTTCGTGATCGAGCGGCGGTTGCGTGAGCGGATGACGATTCCCGTCTTCCATGACGACCAGCACGGCACGGCGATCGTCTGCGCCGCCGCTATCCGCAATGGCCTGGTGCTGCAAGGCAAGACGCTTTCCGAGGTCAAGCTCGTTACGTCAGGCGCGGGTGCGGCGGCGCTGGCTTGCGTCGATCTGCTGGTCGAGATGGGACTCAAGATCGAAAACGTCACCCTCACCGACATCCAGGGCGTGGTGCATAAGGACCGCGCCGGCATGCCGCCCAACATGGCGCGCTATGCCCGTGCCACCAACGCTCGTAAATTGAGCGATGTCCTGACGGGCGCCGACGTCTTCCTGGGCCTGTCCGCGCCCAATGTCCTGCAGCCGGAATGGCTGGAGCGCCTTGCGCCCAAACCGTTGATCCTGGCGCTGGCCAATCCCGATCCGGAGATCCTACCCGAACTCGTCAAGGCCCAGCGCCCCGATGCGATCATCGCCACCGGCCGCTCGGATTATGCCAACCAGGTCAACAATGTGCTTTGCTTTCCCTTTGTCTTTCGGGGCGCCCTGGATGTGGACGCCACCACCATCAACGAGGCGATGAAGATCGCAGCGGTGGAAGCGATTGCCGCCTTGGCACGGGCGGAGACCAGCGACGTCGTGGCCCGCGCCTATGGCGGAACGGAGCCGGGCTTCGGACCCGATTACATAATCCCCAAGCCGTTCGATCCGCGGCTGATTCTGCATATTGCCCCGGCCGTGGCGCGCGCCGCGATGCAGTCGGGCGTGGCGCGGCGCCCGATCACCGATTTCGCCGCCTATGCCCGCGAGTTGGAGAAGTTCGTCTACCGCTCCGGCCAATTGATGCGTCCCGTGTTCGAAGCGGCGCGGGCCAATCCCTGCAAGGTCGTGTACGCGGAGGGCGAGGAGGAACGCGTCCTGCGCGCCGTGCAGACCGTGCTGGACGAAGGTCTCGCCCAGCCTGTGCTAGTGGGACGGCGAGCGGTGCTGACGGAAAAGATCAGGAAGTTGGGCCTCAGATTGTCCCTGGACAATAATGTACAGGTGGTTGACCCGGACGCCAGCGACGACGTGTTCGCACGCCTGACGCCGCGCTATCAAAAAATGGTGGAACGGCGGGGCGTGGCTCCGGAATCGGCGGCGCGTTGGATCAGGAGCCGCCACGGCATCGCCGCCGCGATGCTGCTGGAAGCGGGCGAGGTCGATGCCGCGCTCTGCGGCGGTTTGGGCGGCTGGAGCCGGCAATTCTCCAATGTCCTGCCAATCATTCCCCGCATGGAAGGCGTGAGCCGCCTCTATTCGCTGTCGGCGCTCATCCTGCCAAACGGTGCGCTGTTCCTGTGCGACACCCATGTCAATGTCGATCCGACCGCGGAGCAGATCGCGGAAATGACCGTGCTGGCCGCGAAGACGGTAGGCCGGTTTGGCCTGGCACCAAAGGCGGCGCTGCTTTCGCATTCCAGCTTCGGCACCTCCGATGCCGCCAGCGCGCGGAAAATGCGTACCGCCCTGGCGCTGGTGCGCGCCGCCGCGCCGGAACTGGAAGTGGACGGCGAGATGCACGCCGATACGGCACTGAGCGAAGCGCTGCGCGGCCGCATGGTGTCGCAGAGTCCGCTCACGGGGTCCGCCAATTTGCTGGTGATGCCGAGCCTGGATGCCGCCAATATCGGCCTCACTTTGCTAGCAGGCGCTACCGAAGGTCTTTTGGTGGGACCGCTGCTCTTGGGTGTGGCCAAACCGGTGCACGTGATGGTGCCAAGCGTGACGGCGCGCGGGATCGTCAACATGACGGCGCTGGCCGTGGCGCAGGCCGAGCGCGTCCGCAGCGGGAACTAGCCGGATGGATTTGCAGGGGTTGTTCGACCAGGCGCGAGAGCATCACAAACAGGGCAATCTCCCCCAGGCCGAGAGGCTGTACCGGCAACTGGTGCAGGCCGCGCCGGGCGGCTTCGGCGCTTTCTACATGCTCGGCGTGCTGCAGGCCCAGCAGGGGCGCAACGCCGAGGCCCTAAAAAATTACCAGCGCGCCATCACCCTGAAGCCGGACTTCGCGGAGGCGCTTTATAATAACGGCATGCTGCTTTGGCAGATGCGGCGCTTTCCCGAAGCGCTGGCCGCGTTCGACAGGGTGCTGGCACAGGCCCCTGA
>DATATP010000240.1:0-12113 GCA_036268715.1 Rhizomicrobium sp.
AGTGCCTTGTAGAGCGAGACAAGATCGGTAATCAGAGCAGCTCTGCTCTGGGCGAGATCGTCTTCTGCCGTAAGCCGGGTGGATTGGGTCTGCAACACGCTGGTATAGGTCACAAGACCGGCGCGGTACTGCTGAAGCGCAAGCGCCGTCGAAGCGGTGGCAGTCTGGACTGCACTGTTCAGGGCCTTGAAACGCTGCTGCTCGTTGTCATAACGGGTCAGCGCATCCTCGGCATTCTGCACCGCGCTCAATATTGCTTTTTGATATGCAAAATAGGCTTGCTTCTGCTTTTCCTGCTTGGCGCCGATATTGGCGTGGATTTGGCCGCCATGAAAAATCGGAGCCATGATGGAGCCAAGACCCGCCTCGCCAAGATTGTTGCCGGATAACAGATCGCTCAGGCGCGGCCCGGAAAAGGCCAACGACGCGATCAGGTCGAATTTGGGATAAAGATCGGCGACCGCGACGCCGATATTTGCGGTGGCCTGCGCCAGCCGCCGCTCGGCGGCTCGGATATCGGGCCGGGCGCGGAGCAGGTCCGACGGCAGCCCGACCGGCAGGCTGGGTGGAACAACCGGCAACGGTGCTTCCTGCTTCAGTTCGGCATCCAACGCCCCCGGCTGCTTGCCAAGGAGCACCGCGAGGGCATGGCGCATACCGACAGTCTCCGCCACCAGCGGCGGCCGCCCCGCCTGGGTCGAGGCCAGCAATTGCCGCTGCTGATTGACATCCAGTTCGGTGACGAAGCCGGCGTGCGCCCGTGCCGTGACCAGATCGAGCGTTTCCGCTTGGCTTTTCTCCTGCGCCGCCAGAATCGCAAGCCGCGCCTGGCCGGATCGCAGGGTGAAATAGTCGACTGCGATTTCTGCGGTCAGACTGACTTCGCCATCGCGCATTTCCCAGCGGGCCGCCTCGGTTCCTGCCCTGGCGGCCTCTACCGAGCGGCGAACCCCGCCGAAAATATCGGCCTCCCACGTGGCATCGAAGCCCAGGGAATAAAGCTTCAGGTCGGTGCCCCCACTTGAGGCCCCCGGACCGGACGAGCCAGAAGATGAGCCGGAGGACCCGCCAATTTTTTGCAGAAGATTGGAGCCGGAATGCAGCCGTACCGCGTTGCCGCTGGCATTCAGCTGAGGCAGCCCGGCGGCGCCCACCACGATTTCCTGCTCCCGCGCCTCCTGCACCCGGCTGGCCGCGGTCAGGAGATCGAGATTGGCGGACAAGGCGCGCTGGATAAGGCTCTCAAGCTCTGCATCGTGGAAACCCTTCCACCATGCCGACAAATCCACGCTCTGCACGACCGGCATGCTGAGCGGCGCATCGGCGTTGCTTTTGGGGAGTGCCGAATAGTTTGCGGGCATCGGCGTTGTGGGCCGGCTATAATTCGGGCCGACAGTGCAGGCCGCCAGCCCGCCAAGCAGCACAAGGGCCAGCCATCTCATGGCGCGGCCCCTTGCGTCCCGCTCGACTTGGGTTTCTGCAGCAACAGGACCAGGGGCAGCGCGGCGAATACCACCCACATCAGCACATGGAAGACATCGATATAGGACAGCATCTGGGCCTGCTGTCCGAGCGATCGGTACAGTTCCGCCGTTGCCGCTCGGCTCGCATCGGCCGCGGACAGGCCATGTGCCATCAACGCATCGGTGAGGCGGTGCAGCCCGGCGACATAGTTAGGATTGAGGGGATTAAGGCTCTCCACATATTGTGCCTGGTGCACCTGGGCGCGGCGCGCCAGCATGGTCTGCGCGAAAGAAATTCCGAGCGTGCCGCCCAGATTGCGGGCCACATTCATCAGGGCGGATGCTTGATTACTTTCCCATGGCTTGACCCCGACATAGGCAACACTGGTGATCGGAACGAACAGGAAGGGTAAGGCGATCGACTGGAGCATCCGCGCCACGGCGGCATCCGCGAACGATATCTGCGTATTGAGACCGCTGAAATGCCACAGTGCGACGCCTTGCATGGCGAGCGCGAAACCGACCAGCCAGCGGGCATCGACCTTCCCCGTCAAAAAGCCCGATAGCGGCATGATCAGCAACGTCGCAACGCCGCCCATGGTGAGCGCCAATCCCGCATCGGTAGCGGTGTAGCCCAGCACTTCCTGCAGCAATTGGGGAATGAACTGGGTGGTGCCGAAGACAATGAGCCCCATCAACAGCATGAAGAGATTGGCGATGATGAAGTTACGGTTGCGGTAGAGTCTTATATTGATGACAGGATCATCGCGGCTCATCTCCCAGGGCAGGAATGCCAGGAGCGACAGCCCCGCAATCACCGCGCAGATGGTGATCAGGCCGCTGGAGAACCAGTCTTCGCGCTGGCCGCGGTCCAAGGTGATCTCCAGACAGCCCAGGAAGAGAGCGATCATGATGAAGCCGACAAAGTCGATCTTCAGCCCGGCGGCCCGAAGCTTTTGCCGCTGCCGCTTCAGGACCGCCGGCTCTTCCACGAACAGGCTCACCAGCGTGAGTGACAGAACTCCAACCGGCACGTTGATGAGAAACACCCAATGCCAGGAGAAATTGTCGGTGATCCAGCCGCCCAGCGATGGCCCCAGGATCGGCCCCACAATGACCACCACGCCATAAGCGGCGAAAGCGGCCCCCCGCTTCTCGGGGGGGAAAGTATCCACCATCATGGATTGCTCCACCGGAGCGAGACCGCCCCCGCCGATTCCCTGGAGGATGCGCGCCACGATCAGGAATGGCAGGCTCGGTGCAAGTCCGCACAACAGCGAAGATACGGTGAATAAAGCCACCGAAAACATGTAATATGGCTTGCGCCCGAACGCGTCGGCAAGCCAACCGCTGACCGGGATAATGACGGCGTTGGCAACCAGGAAGCAGGTGATGACCCAGGTCGCTTCGTCATAGCTGGCTGACAGGCTGCCCGCTATGTGGGCGAGAGCGACATTGGCGATGGAGGTGTCGAGCACCACCATAAAGGTGGCGATGGAAATGACGCCGATGATGGTCCAGGGATTGCGATTGCCCGCTACCGACCGCTCCGGCGTCCATCCCCCTTTGTTCGCGCCCGCCGGCATCAGCGCACCTTGATGGACGGTTCGACGCTCATGCCGGGACCCAGCGGGCAGTTGGGCGGCAGGCGGTCAAGCACAATCTTGACGGGCACGCGCTGCACCACTTTCACGTAATTTCCGGTCGCGTTTTCCGGCGGCAAAATGCCGAAGGCCTGGCCCGCGCCGCGCTGGATGGAATCGACATGACCTTTAACGTCGATACCGCACGCGTCCACCGAAACCATCACCTGCTGCCCGACATGCACGTGATCGAGCTGGGTTTCCTTGAAGTTCGCCGTCACCCAAATCTGCAAAGGCACAATGGCGAGCATCTCCTGTCCCGGCGAGACATAATTGCCGACCGCCACGCTGCGTTGGGCGATATGGCCTGTGACCGGCGCGACGATATGGGTGTAACCCACAGTGAGCTTTGCCGCCGCGATTTGCGCATCCAACACCTTGATCTGAGCGAGCGCCCCTTCGATCTGGGCGGTGGCCTGATCGCGCTGGGCGTCGGCATTGCGCGCTGCCGCGACCGCCTGGTCCAATTGTTGCTGCGCCACGGCGGCCGGCGCAGTCCGCTTCAGCAGGCGATACCGTGCCAGATTGCGGTCGGCATTGGCGGCCTGGGCCCGCGTACCCTTAGCTGCCGCGAGGGCCTGTTGGTATTGCGTCCGTGCCTGAATCTTCTGCGCCTCGATCTGGGCGAGCTTCGCCTGCGCATCTGCAGAATTGATTTCGATCAGCGAATCCCCGACATGCACCAGTTGATTGTCGCGCACATGGATGGCGATCACTTGGCCGGACGTTTGCGGTGACAAATGCACAATATGGGTATCGATAAATGCGTCGTCCGTCTCTTCGTAATGGCGTGCGTTCAACCACCAGATGACACCGCCAACGATCAAAACCGCTACCAGGACGACGATTAGAATTCGCACCCAGGGCTTCTTGAACAGGCTTTCCTTCGCGATTTCTTCGCCTGAACCGTCGTCCGCAGATTTTCGGCTGTCCCGATCTTCGTCCTCGTCCTGGTCTTCGCGGTCCTCCCGCGCGCCATGTTGGTCCCGGTGCTCTGGGTCGTGCCGGTCCGGGGGCATAGATCGATCCGAAATCCCACAAATTTCGAAATATTCCCGGAACTTTCCGGGGCTCAACCCAGTAACGCCTCTTGCAGGCCTCTGTTCCCCAAACTTGGCGGCGCCGTAAACCAAATCGGGCATGGCGCGTTCTCGCCATTGGGGACTCTGGAGGCCGCAATGTCGAAGGTGACTGCATTCGTCCCCCCAATGACTCGTCGGATGATTAACCTGGCCATGTTCGGAACCGCAGCTTTGGGCATCGGTGAACCCGAGGCACAACCTGCAGGCCAGCACCCGGAAGGGCAGCAACGGATTTCCGTTTCTCTCACGGTGAACGGCAAGCCTGACCAATTGTTAATCGATCCGCGTACCACCTTGCTGGACGCGCTGAGGGAGCATCTCGGCCTGACCGGCTCCAAAAAAGGTTGCGATCATGGTCAGTGCGGCGCCTGCACCGTGCTATTGGGCGGCAAGCGCGTACTCGGCTGCTTGACCCTGGCGGCCGGGGTGCGCGAGCCGGTCACCACCATCGAAGGGCTCGCCCGCGACGGCGCGCTGCACCCCATGCAGCGGGCCTTTATCGAACACGATGCTTTCCAATGCGGCTATTGCACGCCGGGGCAGATCCTGTCCGCCGTTGCCTGTGTCAAGGAAGGCCATACCGGCAGCGATGACGAAATCCGGGAATACATGAGCGGCAATCTGTGCCGCTGCGGTGCCTATCCCCATATTGTCGCCGCGATCAAGGACGCCAAGACGGCGACGGAGAATAGCTGATGCGCGCCTTCGCATATGAACGGCCGCGAGGAGCTGCGGAGGCGGTGCAGATGACAGCTGGCGGCACGATGCCGCCCACCGTGGCGCCGGCGCAATTCCTGGCAGGCGGCACCACCATTCTGGACTTGATGAAGTTGGATACGATGCGGCCTTTGCGGCTGGTCGATCTCGGCGATGTCGCCGGTCAATTCCGGGATATAAGCGCAAGCGCGGGGGAGCTTCATCTCGGCGCCTTCGTGACCATGGCGGAGGCTGCGGCGCATCCCGCCATCCGCCGCGACTATCCCCTAATCGCCCAGGCGCTCGAACTGGCGGCCAGTCCGCAGCTCCGCAACATGGCGACGTTGGGCGGCAATGTGCTTCAGCGTACCCGCTGCAATTATTTTCGCGATCCGGGATGGAGCGCTTGCAATAAGCGTGAGCCCGGCTCGGGCTGCGCCGCGCTCACCGGGGTCAACCGCAAACATGCTGTGCTCGGGGTCAGCAACAAATGCATCGCCACCTATCCGGGCGATTTCGCCCAGGCCCTGATCGCCTTGGACGCCAAGGTCGAGATCGTGGGTCCGTCGGGGGCGCGGGTGCTGCCTTTCGGGGAGTTGCATGTGTCTCCAGACAAGGACCCCTCTCGCGAAACCATATTGCAGCCCGGTGATTTGATTACCGGCTTCAGCATTCCCGCCTCGGCGCTCGCCCGGCGTTCCCTTTATCTAAAAATACGCGACCGGCAATCTTATGAATTCGCCCTGGCCAGCGCGGCTGTGGCGCTCGATCTCGATGGCGGCAGCATCCGCGATGCGCGCGTTGCGCTCGGCGGCGTGGCGACCCGGCCTTGGCGTTCTCATGAGGCCGAAACGGCACTGCGCGGTCAACCGCTTGGCGAACAGTCTTTCCGCAATGCCGCCTATGCCGCTTTTGTGGGAGCGCAGGTCCAGAATCAGAACAGCTACAAGCCCGAGCTTGGCAGACGCACGCTGATCCGCGCTCTGCGTCAGGTCGCGGCGATGGAGGCCTGAATGGCCAGGATCGGCACGCCCACCACGCGGATAGACGGCGCGGCCAAAGTCACCGGCGCGGCAAAATATGGCTCCGATGCGCCGTTCGCCAATCCCGCCTATGGCGTACTGGCGACCAGCACTATTGCACGCGGACAGATCACGGCGATCGACGAAACCGCCGCCCGTGCGGTGCCGGGCGTTCTGGGCATTTTCACATACCAGAATATCGGCAAGATCGTGCCCGGAAAAACTTTCGACGGCGGGGGCTATATGGGATCAACCATCGCGCCCCTCGCCTCGCCGCAGATATTCCACGATGGCCAGATTGTCGCCATTGCGGTCGCTGACACATTCGAAGCGGCGCGGGAAGCGGCCCACAGCCTGAAGGTTACTTATGCCTCCATCGAACCCAGCGCCACCTTCGGCAGCGCCGGTGTTGAAACCCTCGCGGCGGCAGAGATATCGAAAAACCATGAAGACCCGCATGTCGGCGACCCCGATGGAGCGTTCGCCACGGCCCCGGTCAAGGTCGATCAGCAATATGAGACGGCCACCGAGCACCACAATCCGCTGGAATTGTTCACCACCGCCTGTTCCTGGGAGCACGACCGGCTGACGGTATGGGAATCCAGCCAGAATATGTGGGGCTATAAGAATGGGCTGGCCCTGCAATTGGGCATCAAGCCAGACAACATCCATGTGCTTTGCCCCTTCGTGGGCGGCGCTTTCGGGTCCAGGGGCTCGCTCACACAGCGCACTGCGATTGTCGCGCTCGCCGCCCGCCATGTCGGACGGCCGGTAAAGCTGATGACGGCGCGGGACCAGGGCTTCACTATCGCCACTTATCGCGCCGAGACGCGGCATCATGTCCGGCTTGGAGCCACTCCCGACGGCAAGCTGGTGTCGCTTATCCATGAAGGGGAGGAAGTAACCAGCCGGCCGGACAATTACATGGTGGCGGGCACGGAAAGCACGACCCGGCTCTATGCCTGTCCCAATGTCGGCTCGAAAGTGTCCATCGTCCATGCCGACCGCAACACCCCCGGTTTCATGCGCTCCCCGCCGGAGACGCCATACTTGTTCGCCCTGGAAAGCGCGATGGATGAACTGTCTTATGCGCTCAATATGGATCCGGTGGAACTGCGGCGCGTCAACGATACCCGTATCGAGCCGATCAAGGGCCTGCCCTATAGCAGCCGCTCATTGATGGCATGCTTCGACGAAGGTACCGGGGCATTCGGCTGGGGCCGCCGCGACCGGCAGCCTCGCATGATGCACGACGGCGACTGGCTGGTGGGTCTTGGCACCGCCGCCACCATGTATCCCTCGAATATCGCACCCGCCACGGCGCGGGTGACGCTTTATCCGGATGGGACGGCGCGGGTTGAGAGCGCGACCCATGAAATCGGCACCGGCATCGTCACGGTCTGCGCCCTGATTGTCGCGGACAAGCTGGGTGTCGATCCCGAGAAAGTGCATGTGGTGGTGGGCGATTCCGCCCTGCCGCCGGCGCCGGTATCAGGCGGCTCCAACTCCACAGCCAGCGTCGGCAATGCGGTGGCCAAGGCTTGCGAGGAGATCCTGGAAAAACGCGGCAAGCGCGCCAACGGCGTGCTGGAAGCCTATGCCGAGAATTCTCCGAAAGGCGCGCCGGAGAACGGCATCGCCAAGCTCTATAAGGGCCAGCCCAGCTTCGTCGGCGGCAGCCATGGCAAACAGAATATCCGCTATGCCTTTGGCGCCCAATTCGTCGAGGTCCGGGTGCACCGCTTGACCGGTGAAATCCGGGTGCCACGGGCGCTGGGCGTATTCGCCGGCGGCACCATCGTCAATCCTATAACGGCAGAAAGCCAGTTGATGGGTGGCATGATCTGGGGCATCTCGGCGGCGTTGCATGAGGAGACCGAGATCGACGAGAAAAGCGCGCGCTATTACAATGACGATCTCGCCGAATACCTGATCCCGGTCAATGCCGATATCAAGCAGATCGATGTCCGCGTTATCCCCGAAAGCGACGATATCGTGAATCCACTGGGCATCAAGGGCATCGGCGAACTGGGAAATGTCGGGATGAACGCCGCGGTCGCCAATGCGGTGTTTCATGCCACCGGCATCCGCGTGCGGCGCATCCCGATTCGCCTGGAGCAATTGTTCCGGGGGCTGGCGGAGGTTGCATGACATGATCCGCAAGCTGACTTCCGGCGAATACCGGCTCTATTCCCGCAAGAAGAATCCCAAGACTGGCAAGCGCCGCAATCTCGGCACCTTTTCCACCCGCAAGGCCGCGGAAAAGCACGAACGCGCCGTGCAGTATTTCAAGCATGGTTGAACGGTCGCTCTGCGCAATTTCGTGTTTCATTCAACCACGAAAATGCTTTATCGCCTTGTTTTGCCGCGGCCGGACGGAACTGGTAGGTCCGAGTGACGCGATGGACGCGTCCAAACGCTGCACGTTTTTCCCGGAACCGCCCTAGGAGGCGAGCCTCACCCCGGCCGGGACATCCGAAGTGCGGAAGTCGGCGATCTCGATCAGAAGATCGATATTGGGTAGAGTAAGCACGTTGCCATGAGTTTCAATCAGGCGCTCCCGCCGCAACTGCTGCAAGGTGCGGTTGGTATGAACGACGCTGAGCCCCAGGGCGTCGGCGATCACTTCCTGAGTCAAGGGCATGGTAAAAGAGGTGCCGCTGACCAGTCCGACCGCGCTTAGCCGGTGAAAGAACTCCAGCATCAAATGCAGCACCCGCTCATAGGCGGTTTGCCGCCCCAGCCGCACGATCTGATCCATCCCGGAGATTTCCTCTTGCAGGATCATGTTCCATGCGAATTGCGAAAGCGGGTCATGCACCTCTCTCCCGATCGCATCGGCCAGCACAGGTGTGGCCGCAACGACGGCGCCCGTTAGCGCCACGCTGGTGGCCGTGTTGCCGCCATGCGCATGCGCGCTCAGGCCGAACGCGTCGCCAGGCAACATGAATGTGTAGATTTGGCGGCGTCCATCGGTCAGCACACGCTGCCGCGCCGCCCAACCTTCCAGCAGCAGCCGCGGCCGGTTCAACCGCTCGCCTTCCCGTACGAGATCCGCCCCGGCGGGATAGACCTCCGCATCTGTCGCTGCGGCGCGGAGCACCACTTCGTCTGTTGGCGCCAGCAGTCCGTGGCGGCCGCAACTCAGCGCGGCGAAGTCACGGTGACGCTGCGCATCGCACTTGTCGGGCTTGAACCGATTCATAAGGCAGAGCCCTCATCGTACAACATGGCATTGCCGGCCAACGGCAATTCTATGAGACAGCATACGCCCTCGGAATGGAATTCCAAATGCGTGTTCGCGCGCAATTGATAAGGCAGTCCTCTTTCAAGGAACTCACGGCCGAAACCGTTGCGGGCCGGTGCCGGATCGATCGGCGCGGCCGCGCTTTCTTTCCATTCAAGTGCCAGGATCTTGGGCTGATCGATACGCCAACCGACGGCCAGCTTTCCGTAGGGAAAGGAAAGCGCCCCGAACTTAACGGCGTTGGTCACCAATTCATGCATGGCCAAACCCAGATTTTCCGCCGCTTTCTGGCTCAGCAGCACATGCGGTCCCGCCACCGTGACATTTTCAAGTCCTTCGGCGCAGTGAGAAAGCAGTTCCGCCCGTACCATTTCTTCCAAATCGATCTTGAATGTGGCCGCGCGCGCCAGAAATTTCTGTGTGCGCGACAGAGCGGCCAGCCGGCCGTCGAAATGCGCCGCGAATTCCTCGAGATTGAGAGAGTTTTCCGCCGTGCGCGCCGCGATGGCGCGGGTGATTGCAAGCAGGTTCTTCAGCCGATGCTGAAATTCAATCGCATGCCGTGCATGAGGCAAAAGTTCCGCGTCGGCAAAATCGGCATGGTTCTGTGTCATGGGTTCTACGTTGGCAGACACAATCCGCTCCTCAAGCATTGAACCCGGAGAGGTGACAGCAAAGCCTTCCATCCGTGAAATGTAAAGCAGCAATAGGGTCTGTATCTTTTGTTAAAAGCCTCGATTTACTGAGACGAAAGGCCGCTTCGCGGCTTATGTCTGCTGTCTGAA
The DNA here is from genome assembly GCA_036268715.1 of Rhizomicrobium sp. Lineage (GTDB taxonomy): Bacteria > Pseudomonadota > Alphaproteobacteria > Micropepsales > Micropepsaceae > Rhizomicrobium. The sequence continues at coordinate 9,939 of DATATP010000240.1, forward strand.
GCAGGACCCTTGCGGAAAAAATCGTCATGCCGCCAAGGCATCACAGATCAAAGAATGAAGGACATGCGCAACATGTCGCCCGTCCTGCGATATTGCCGCGAAGGGCAGATCGTCGTGCAACAACAGGGAAACCGATGATTTCGCGTCGCGGTCCGACGCGAAGGTAGCAAGATAGACAACAGAGAATGCGTTATTTGTCCGATAGAACCTCACCTCGTAAGCTGCCATGCGAGTTGCCCCAATACATCGTCAACTACGCTATTCAATCTATGATTGATGTTACCGGGCTGCACTGCGCTATGTTAAGGAAACGGGATTTATTTGCGGTGCCTATGGTACCGTGTCATCGCCTCCGGACTTTCACATCGAGCCCAATGGGGCAGCGCCCGCTATCGTGCGCCGTAAAAATTGAGGGAGCAGGGCGGCAATGGCGAGCCTGACGAAGATCGCGGGCAAACATATCTTGCTGGTCGAGGATGAATATCTGATCGCGCAGGATATCGCCCGTTCGATGGTCAACGCAGGCGCGGAAGTCATCGGCCCGGCGGCGGCAGTGCAAGATGCGTTGCGCCTGATTCTCGGCGCTCCGGTGCTCGACGGCGCGGTGTTGGATATCAATCTGAAAGGCGAGATGGTCTATCCGGTGGCAGATGCGCTGAGCACGCGTGGCATACCCTTTGTGTTCGCTACCGGCTATGGGCAAGAGGCCGTTCCGGTGCGCTATGGCCAAGTCACCCGCTGCGAAAAACCTTTCAGTGCGAGACAGATAGCGGAGGCGCTGTTCGGATGATCGGAGGGCCCGCGTCGCGCAGCGAAAGCCGGGAGCGCGCAAATGCGGTACGAAAATGCACAATTTAGCAGCGCCATTTGCTCATCGTTCAGGCAAATTCCGCGTTGCCGCTACGATCCACGCAGAAATTGTGATGACCTATAACGCTTGTTAGTGGTTGTGCCGCTCTGAAATCGTAGATTGCCCTCGAAGGAAAATTGCGAGGGCTGGTGCGCGAAACGGACTGTACGAATTTATCTGACGAGCTGGGCGGCGACGCCGTTCGTCAACGCAATCTGATGATGCAGGAGCTTAATCACCGCTCCAAGAATATTCTGCAATCCATCTCCGCCACCCTGTCTCTTATCGCGGCGAAAACCGAGAACGCCGAGGCGCGGGCCACCTTGCATGGCGCGATGCAGCGCCTGAACGTGATGTCGGAGGCCTATGCGATGGTCTATCGCACGGGAAATGCCGATTTGATTCCATGCCGGGATTACCTGAAGCAACTGTGCGAGACTCTTGCCAGGGCACTGGACGCGGGACGGCTTCGCTTTGTCGTTGATGGCGACAACCCGCTATGGCCGCAGCGATCCGTTTCCGATCTTGGAATGCTGGTCTCGGAGGTGGTGATGAACGCGATCAAGCATGCCTTTCCCCTATCGGGCCAGGGCCGCATCACGGTGCATTTGGAATATCACAGCGATCGATGCGCGCTTCAAATCCGCGATGACGGCATCGGCTTCGAGCAGGCAAAGATCCGTCACGGACTGGGTGCCAAGCTCATTCAGGCCTTTGCGCAACAGATTTCCGGTACGGTGGAGATTGTATCGATCCCCGGTGACGGAACGATGGTCCGGGTTCTGTTTCCTCCGCCCGCGTGAAGGAAAGGCTGGCCCTGCGTCTGAAATCAGGCGCATAGTGGCAAGGGACTGAGCGCAATGGCTTAGGATCGGCACAAATCCCGGGCAATAATGACAAATAGCAATCCCGCGGCACATGAACGCACAATCGTGGTCGGAATCGGCGCCTCGGCTGGGGGGGTCCAGGCGCTGGGCGCGCTCCTGTCGGCCTTACCGTCCGAGCCTGGCGCGGCCTTTGTGGTGGTCATGCATCTATCCCCCGAAACCCGTAGCGAGCTGCCGAGAATCCTGAGCACCCACAGCCGCATGCCGGTGAACCAGGTCACGAATACAGTCCAATTGAAACCCGATTGCGTCTATGTAATCCCCCCCGATCGGCAACTGCAGATTACCGATAACGAGATTTCGGCCGTGCCTTTTGCGGAGCGGCGGGGTCAGCGCGCGCCGATTGACACCTTCTTCCGCTCGCTTGCCCAACAGCATGGCGACGGCTTCGCGGTCATTCTCACCGGCGGTGGCTCCGATGGTGCCATTGGAGTGAAG
>DATATP010000241.1:0-19478 GCA_036268715.1 Rhizomicrobium sp.
CTGGAGGGACTGTCGCCGACCGGCCAGCCTGGATGATACCCCGCATCCACCCCGATCAACGCGCCATTGTGATATTCCAGCCCATGCGGATCGCAAGCGCCGGGCACAAACGATACAAGCTCGAGCAGATCGCCGGTCACCGCATCATATTTCGCCAGCCCCGGTTTTCCCGATGTGAAACCCTTGCTGTCATTGCCGGTGACCAGCCAGACAAAACCATCCTTGTCGAAGGTCATGTCATGCCAACGCTTGGTGTCCTCCGTTTCATTATATATGGGAATCATGAATTCGGGGGTCCAGCTTTGCGGGTCCATCCGCACGAGACCGCGCAGCCGGTTCGCCACGACCCATAATTTATTGTCGTGCCATTGCGCGCCGTGGCACCCCCCGCCGTCGACATGCCCCAGCGGCATCTGCCTGTGGCTCAGTTGCTTGCCGTTCATATCGACCTGATAAATGCCCTCTGGACCGATATTGGCACCGACCCAAATACAGCCGTCACCAAAAGCAAGCCCGCTTGTGTCCTGCGAATCGCTGCTCAGGGTTTTCAGCAGCTTGCCATTCCAATCCACCAGCCAGACGTCCTCACGTCCGGTCTGCGGCGGCGCATGTTCCTTGACGGCCTTGGCCCCTTCCAGCTTTTGCTGCGCAATCCAGAGGCCATCCGGCGACACGGCCAGCGCGTTGGGATAATTCCCCGGCGCTTTGAACAATTTCGTCGTCTTGGCTTGACGATGGATGACCTTCGGCCGCGTCGGCGGAACATAGTCCCCCTGCCCTTGGGCCAATGCTGCACCGCTTGAAAGAAGCGCCAATCCGGCGCCATTCAGCAATTGCCTCTTGTTCCAATTTGTCATGGCTTCCTTCCTAAACGAGAGCGCTAACTACTTGGGAAATCCGATTATCACGTCACGCTGCAAAACAATAACATGTGTTTTAGAACACCCTAGGTATTTGTCATGGTTCACCGTCATCGCAATCGACCCTCGCGCATCGTCAGATCGTCCGTCCCCAACGATGAAAAGTTCTGGCAAGATATCTCTGATCTTCAAGGGTGGCGACATACGACCTATCTATATTTGTGATTGGGACGATCAATTAATTTCATTTGCCTGACTTTGCTCGTAACCTCAGAGTTATGAATAACCCTTGCGAGCAGTAATAGAACTGCGACGCAAGAATAAGCCACCGCGAAACGATTAACCCAGGGGGGCAATAAGGTGAACAACTTATCCAGACGGCTGAGGCTTAGCGGATCTTCGCTTGCCATGCTCGCGGTTACTTCCTTGCTTGCGCAGAGAACAGAAGCTCAATCCGTGCAGCCCGACAGTTCTGCCGTCGAACAAGTCGTGGTGACAGGAACGAGTATCAGAGGGGTCGCGCCGGTTGGTTCGAACGTCATCACGGTAGACCAGAAGACGATGGAGGCCTCCGCTCCGGTGAACATGGAGCAGCTAATCACCTCCGTGACCGCAATCAGCACTGCCAATGCGGCCCCGCAGGGTGCAAACGTCAACTCGCTATTCCAGCCTCAAATACACGACGTAGCGGGAAGTATCAGTAACGCGACATTGGCCGTCGTAGACGGTCTCCGCATTCCGGGGGCGGGAGGTGACTCCCTCGTTGACCCAGACATCATTCCCACGGCGGCAATTCAGCGGGTTGAGGTTCTCGCGGATGGAGCGTCTTCAATTTATGGTTCCGATGCAGTCTCTGGCGTGGTGAATTTCATCACACGCGATGGCTATGAAGGACTGCAAGTTACCGCCCAGGGCGGTGTCGGCAATAGCTATTCCGACGATACCGCCTCCCTGTTGTGGGGAACCAAATGGGACGGTGGCTCGGTGATGGTCGCGGGTGGCTACCTGTATCAGAGCCGACTTGCAAAAAACTCACGCGATTTTCTCAGCATGGGCGACTACACCCCCGTGGGCGGCAATAACTACGATGAGGTATTTGGTTGTCCGGTTGCATCCATGGTGGTCCCGGGCAACAGCGGGGTCTATCTCTCGCCTGCATCAACGACCACGGTTCCAAATACTCAGAGGTCCAAGAATTGTAACGTGCAGGCTTACGGTGATGGGTTGCCCGAAGAAATTCGCGAAAACGGGCTGATAAAATTGCATCAGGATTTTGGAAGCAGATTCAGTGTCACATTGATGGCTAATTATAGCGTGCTGAAGACTTATGAGTTGCTGGGGCCAGGGCAGGTAACGGGTGTGACAGTTTATGGTCCGGGATCGGGTAAGGGAGGGCAGATAAACCCCTTCTTCCTGGCACCCGCCGGTGCTCCTCTCGCCACCCAAGAGACAATTAACTGGGTAGATCTTGCGGGCAACAGCACCACACAATTTGGAGCCTCGACCGCAACCGAAGACGTGTTTTATTCGACGCTCAGAGCGAAATATGATCTTAGTGAGAACTGGGAAATCTCATTTACTGACGCGCTTGGGAGAAATAATTACGATACTGGCACACGAAACGCGTTCTGTTTGTCTTGTGCGAATCTTGCCTTAAATGGAACGGGGCAGACCAACGGCAGCACGACGGCGACTGATGTCGCAGGACAGAATACCGTTACGCTCAATCTGCCGCTTACCACCTCAAATGCATTGGATATCTGGCACCCGGCGGGGGACGGAAACCAAACTGCAGCGCTGGTCTCTCAGAGCCTGTACAAGGGGACGACCTATGACAATGTCGTAAACACTTTCGATCAGGCGAGGCTAGAGATCGATGGGCCATTGGTAGATCTTCCCGCGGGTCAGGTAAAAGGCGCATTTGGTGCCGAAGAGGTCAACTATCACTTTTTCAGTGAGCACGTTGGTTTCAATGGTAACGGAGCCTTACTCAATAACGCACAGGCACTTACTTTTCGAACGCCGCGCACAGTGTATTCCGCTTATGGTGAGCTGAATTTCCCGATCATCTCACCCGAGATGGACATTCCATTGGCGAACAAAATCAACATCGATATTTCGGGCCGATGGGATCATTACAGTGACGTTGGATCGACCGCCAATCCGAAATATGCCTTGGACTGGCAGGTGGTTGAAGGTTTCAAGCTACGTGCCAACTACTCCAGTTCTTTCGTCGCGCCCCCAATAGGCGTGGTCGGAGATCTCAGTCAGGGAGGCGAGTATAGTGGTGGAGCGACTTCACCGCCTTCGTTTAGCGTTCCTGTTTCGATCTATCCGCAGGTCACCCAACTCCCCGGCTGCGCTACGGCCACCGTGTCGTGCAATATTGGTGCTGGTACACTCGCGCCGGGGCTAAAACGGCAATATGGCACCGCACTTACGGGCGCGAAACCGCAAACAGGATTCGGCTGGTCAGTTGGTGCGGACATCGAACCCGATTTTCTGCCCGGCTTCTCGACGAACGTGACGCTTTGGAACACACGATATAAGGGTGGCGTGACTGCGCCTAGTCCTGCCAACATTTATGCTTCGTCCATTCTCCATAACGATTTGCAGTTGTTTCCGGGAGGAGCCACGCAGCCCCAAATTGACAATTTCACACGGGTGCCGGAAGGCGCAGTCGTAAACGGAATCCCGTCTACCGTATATTTTACGCTCGACGCGGACGAGGCGAATGTTCTCAACCTCGATATTCAAGGCGTCGACCTTACGACCAATTATCAGTTCGACACTGGCGATTACGGGGTATTCGCAATCGGCGAAGGAGCCACAATTTTCACGAAATTTACGGAAAGCACCTTGAACGCGCCATCTTACAATATCCTCGGGACATCGGGCATCAACAGCACATTTCCCAGTGTGCAGACGCAGAGCCGGATGAATCTGGAGTGGACAAATGACATTATCAGCGTCGATGCGTTCTGGAACTATACCAGCGGCTATCACAATGAGGGAGGAACCACGGTCAATCCCATCATCCTGGATGCGAACGGAAACTATTCCGCGGGCGGGGATGTGGTGAAATCAAATTCCACTTTCGACCTTCACGTCGCCTATAATTTTCTAGATGGCATTTTGGGTGGCGACCAAGTCTATATTGACGTCAAAAACATCTTCGATAAAGCCCCACCGTTCTACAATTATCTCAATCACGATCAATCTGGTGATAACGGCTACAACTCGTTCATCTCAAATCCGATAGGGCGCGTTTTGTCGGTAGGGCTCAGGGCTAAATTCTAGTTGGAATACAGGACGTCGGGCGCATCTGCTTTCCAGAGCGGACGCGGGAGGAATGTTGCATTAGTGTTTGGAGTTTTCTCTGTAACCGACATCAACTTTCCATCCATCCTTGTCCCAGCAATTGCTTGAGCGGCTCATCGATAAGGTGACACCCTGGCCGGCCATCAGCCGCTGGAACTGCTCGCTGGTGTCTGGCTGCCACGATTTGAGTGATAGAGTAGTGCGCGGGGCTTTCCCCCGCCAGATCGGGATCACCAGGGCATCGGTGACGAGCGGGGCTGTCGTGGTGGCGCTTATCGACTAGCCAACCGCGCGTCCGGGGACGGACTATTCGCAAATGCTCTAACGATGGTGGCTGATATGTATTCGCCACGAATTGGAGCGAGGCGGAACATGCGCTTGTTTGGGATGCTTTGGGATGCTGATTTGAGGCCGAAAATCGCGCTTTGTTCTACAAAAAATGCCCGGTTTTATTGGCTTAAATGAGTGGTGCCCAGGGGCGGAATCGAACCACCGACACGCGGATTTTCAGTCCGCTGCTCTACCGACTGAGCTACCTGGGCGCCCAAAAAAGGCGGGAAGCGGCTTCTTAGGGGATGGCTCCTGCCCTGTCCAGCGCCGCCGCTCAATCCTTTTCGGGGTCGTCCTGGGGGCCGTTTTCCGCGGGATTGGGCGCGGGGCCGGCCGGGATCACATAGCCGCCCTTCAGCCAGCGGCCGAGATCGATATCGGCGCAACGCTTGGAACAGAATGGTGCAAAAGCCCCGGTTGCGGGTTTGCCGCATACCGGACACGCCTCACTGGGCCGAGACATCGAACATCTCATGCGGCCCCGGCCTGGATTCAAATCTGAGCCGCGCCAGACCATACCGCTCCAGGCCCAGCGCCGGCGCATGCCGCTCCAGCCAACCGATCACTTCGGGCGCAGCGCGGGCCACCAGGGCGCGGCCCGGCGCGGCTCGGGCACTGCGCTGGGCGGTGCGCAGCAGGGCGAGCGCCACACTTTCGGGTGTCGGTCGCGTGCCGGCGCCCGCGCAGCAGGCGCAGCGTTCCGCAAGGCGTGACAAAGGCGGCCGCGCGCGTTTCCGTGTGATAACGGCAAGGCCGCTGCGCGCCATGGTGATATCGGTGGGAACGGCATGGCCGAGGCTTTCGGTCAGCACAGATTCGACCAGCCGGGTCGTGGCCACCTCCTCCATCTGGATGAAATCCACCACGATCAATCCGCCGATGCCGCGCAGCCGAAGCTGCCGTCCGATCGCCTGCGCCGCTTCCAGATTGACGGCGAGGCCGGTCTGCTCGCGCCCGCCCGAGGCGGCAAAGCCACCCGAATTGACATCGATGGCGGTAAAGCCTTCCGTCGCTTCGATCGCGATCCAACCGCCATTGTCGAGCGCCACGCGGGATGCGAACAGGTCGGCGATCCCCTCCTCCAGCGTGTCGTCAAAAACCTCACCTGTGGCTGTGATCCTGTTGGCAAGGCCGGGCCTCACCCTGCGACACCAATCCCGCGCCGCTTCCGCCGTCCGCGCGTTATCGACCGCGATCTCCGCGACGTCATCAGGAAGGTCGCACAGGATACGCTCCAGGAGCGAGGGAGCCGCCTGCAGCAGCGCCGGTGCCCGTGAGAGCTTGCGGCGCGCTTCCGTCTCAGGCGAGAGCGTGACTTTCGCGGTCAGCCGGGGCCCCTTGCCCTCCTCTGCTTCGCGGATCGCCTTGACCAAGACCGCCTCGCCTTCGCGCACGCAATCGGACATGACCGGCGCCGGCTTGTGCGACAGATGACGCGCCTCGCTCAGAGCCAGGAAGCCGGGACGCCCCTCGGCGATGTCCACGAACGCCGCATCGATCGCGGTCATCACCTTGGTCACCCGGCCCTCATAGATGTTGCCGGTCAGCGCCGTCTCGCCGGCGCGCTCGACCTGAAAATCCTCCAGCCGGCCATGCTTCACCAGCGCGATCCGGGTCTCGCCAATGGCGGCATTGACCAGCAGCCGGATCATGGCGCACGCCAGCCATTGCCGGCGAGCAACGCCATAGTCAGCGCCAGCGGCAGCCCGACGACATTGGAATAGGAACCGGCGATGGCCTTCACGAAAGCCTCCGCGCGACCTTGAATGGCATAGCCGCCGGCCTTGCCCAGGCCCTCGCGGCTTTCGACATAGCGTCCGATCTGTTCGGCGGACAGGGGAATCATCGAAACACGGGTGAGCGCAATCCGCGTGCGAAGCACGCCCGCAGGGGTCACCAGCGCCACAGCCGTCAGCACCTGGTGGCGGCGGCCCGACAGCAGCGCGAGACAGGCGCGCACCTGTACGTCATCGCTTGCCTTGGGCAGAATGCGGCGGCCGCAGGCGACCACCGTGTCGGCGGCAAGGATGAAAGCCGGTTCGCCGCTCCATCGCTCCGCCGCAAACCGCGCCTTTTCCTCCGCCAGCCGCAACGCGTGAACACGCGGCAATTCGTCTTTCTTGGGCGTCTCGTCCAAAGCCGCGGGCAGAATGGCGGCGGGCGTGATTCCCGCCTGCGCCAGCAGCGCGACGCGGCGCGGACTTTCGCTCGCCAGCACCAAGGGAGAAAGGTTCTGTCCTGGCGTGATACTGACCATTTTGCGCCGCAGGCTAGCAGCGGCAACGACGGGGGCCAAAAGGGCCGGCGTCACCGGAAACGATAGTTGATGCGGCCCTTGGTGAGATCGTAGGGCGACATTTCCACCATCACCTTGTCGCCGGTCAGCACCCGGATGCGGTTTTTGCGCATCTTGCCGGCGGTATGGGCAATGATGACATGGCCGTTGGCGAGCTTCACGCGGAAATTCGCATTGGGCAGAAGCTCCTCCACGATTCCCTCGAATTCAAGCTGCTCTTCCTTGGCCATCGATCCTCTGAAGCGGTTGGGCGGGGCGGAGATATGGTCCGGAAACCGCCAAAAATCAAGCGGTGGACCCAAAGCGGTTCGAGGAAAAGTGTGCGGCGGTTTTCCGTCCGAACCGCGACAAAACAAAGAAGTAGAGCAATTTCACCGAAACATGAAACTGCTCTATGTGTCGGAAGCGGGTGCCGCCAGAAAACGCTGCCGCAGCCGCGTCATCAACTGGTCGCGCACCGCCCGATATGCCTCGAGCCTTTGCTGGCGCGAACCTTCGATGATGGTGGGATCGGCGGTGGGCCAATATTCCACCATCGTTGCGTGGGTGCGGGTCAATTCCACCGCCTTGTGCTGGGCCTCGGGCGACAGGGTGATGACGAGATCGAAGCTGCTGTCTTCCAGGTCCTCAAAGCGGCGTGGCCGGTGGCCCGCGATCTCGAGCCCGATCTCCTCCATCGCTTCCACCGCCAGGGGATCGAGGGTGCCTGCCCGCACCCCGGCCGATTCGATATAGGTGCGCCGGCCGGCCAAGTGACGCAGGAGCGCCGCCGCCATCGGCGAGCGCACCGCATTCATGGTGCAGGCAAACAGCACGGCGGACGGCAATTCCACCGGCCCCGGGGTCGCGGTTTCGAAGTTCGCCACCATCTATATCGGGCTCCAACCGAACTTCGAAACCGGAACGACACCGGGATTCAATAGATTGCTAGTGTCCCTTGATTCCGAAATTCGCGAAGTGTCCAATATAGCGATCATGCGAATTTCGGAATCAGGACACTAGCCCCGGAGCTGCAGCACGCAGACCAGCGTGAACAGCCGCCGCGCGGTGTCGAAATCGGTTTCTATGCGGCCCTCCAACCGCTTCTGGAGTTCGCTGGCCCCTTCATTGTGCAAACCGCGGCGCGCCATATCCAGCGCCTCGATCTGAAGCGGCGGCGCGGTACGGATCGCCTTGTAATAGCTTTCGCAGACCAGGAAGTAATCCTTGATGATCTTGCGCAATGGCGCCAGCGACAAAGCAACCTTTCCATGGGGCGCGCCGTCTTCCAGCGCGATCTCGAACACCAGCTTGCTGTCTTCGAGACCCAAAATCAGGTGATAGGGGCCGCCGGCCGAACCTTCCAGGCGGAAGCTGTTCTTCTCCAGCAAATCGAAGATCGCGACCTCGCGCTCCTGCTCGATGGCGCGGCTGCGATGCACCACGCTCGCCTCGTCCAGGGTGATTGCGGCGAGGCGGAACGGGTCCGGAGCGTCCGCTTTTCCCGCATCGTCAGTCACGGCTGTTCAGCCGAACCGCGATGGAGCGGGCATGCGCTTCGAGACCTTCGGATTGCGCCAAGTCGAGCGCGTTGGGGCCGAGATTGCGCATGGCCCGCGCGTTCAGCGATAGCAAAGTGGTGCGCTTCATGAAATCCAGCACCGACAGGCCGGAGGAAAAACGCGCCGTGCGCGAGGTGGGCAGCACATGGTTGGGGCCGGCGATATAATCGCCCATCGCTTCCGGGGTGTGACGACCGAGAAAGATCGCGCCGGCATGACGGATCGTCTTCGAAAAGCCTTCCGGATCGGCGGTGGCGATCTCCAGATGCTCGGGCGCGATCCGGTCGGCCAGCGGCGCGGCCTCTTCCAGGCGCTCGACCAGGATGATCGCGCCATAGTCATTCCAGCTTCGCGCGGCGATGTCCCGGCGCGGAAGATCGGCCAGCGCGCGCTCTGCGGCAACGGCGACCCGGTCGGCAAAACCGGCATCGTCGGTGATCAGGATGCTTTGCGAATCCGCGCCGTGCTCGGCCTGGCTCAGCAGGTCGGCGGCAATCCAGTCCGGATTGTTCGCGGCATCGGCGACGACCAGGATTTCCGAGGGCCCTGCGACGCTGTCGATCCCCACCTGGCCGAACACTTCGCGCTTGGCCGCAGCGACATAGGCGTTGCCGGGACCGACGATCTTGTCAACCGGCGCGATGGTTTGCGTGCCATAGGCCAGCGCCGCCACCGCCTGTGCCCCGCCGACGCGATAAATCTCCGTCACCCCGGCGCGGCGAGCGGCGTCCAGAACCATCGGATTGATCGCTCCGCCGCTGGCAGGTGTCACCATCACGATGCGCGCCACGCCCGCCACCCTGGCCGGAATCGCGTTCATCAGCACCGACGAGGGATAACTGGCGGTACCGCCGGGCACATAAAGCCCCACGGCATCCACGGCCGTCCAACGCCAGCCCAGCGCGGCGCCGATATCGTCGATAAACATTTCATCCGATGGCAGTTGCCGCCGGTGATAGGCCTCTATGCGCCGCGCGGCGACGGCGAGGGCCTCGTGCTGCGGCGCGGACAGGCGCGCCTGCGCGCCTTCAATTTCCTCCGGCGTGACGCGCAATGTTTCCTGCGTGACCCCGGAACGGTCGAACTTGTTGGTCAGTTCGATCAGCGCAGCGTCACCCCTCGCCTTCACGTCCGCGATGATGTCGCGCACCACGGCGGCGACGTCCTGTTCGACGTCTCGCTTGGCATGCAGCAGCGCCGAGAAATCGGCCGCGAACGACGCGTCTTTGGAGTTCAGCCTGCGAACCATCACGACTTTCCCGAAGAAGAGGGAACATCATGCTCGGGCTTGCCGCGCGCAGCCCAGGGTTGGGTCAGATCGGCCAGTCCGGCATCGATCATTTCCACGGTCAGCCGGATGGCGCCGCCGCCCGCGAAAACAAGCTCGACGACGCCGCCGGGATCGTCGCCGCCCTTCGGTGTGAAGCTGATCGCCAGCAGGGCCACGACTGCCTCGCCCGCTCCCAGCTTGATGTTGTGCGACTGGACGTTCAGAACACCATCGAAATGCAGGCCCGCCCGCACCCGCATATTCTGCCCGGCCTCCCACTGGAACCGGTTCACCACCGCTGCGAAACGATGCTGCTTGGGCAGCCAGGCCAAATCCTTCAGCTTCGCCACCGCGTCTTGCAACCGGGCCGACAGAATCTCCAGGTCCGTGGCGTCCTGCGCCGCCAGCTTCAAAGGGTGCGCCGTCATTCGGGAATCCGTGCGATGTCCGCGCCGACGGAACCAAGCTTTTCCTCCAGCCGGTCGAAGCCGCGATCGAGATGATAGACACGGCCGACGACAGTTTCGCCTTCCGCCGCCAACCCCGCCAGCACCAAGCTGACGGAGGCACGCAAATCGGTCGCCATAACCGGCGCGCCCTTCAGTTTTTCCACCCCATGCACGGTGGCGGCGTCGCCCTCGACCCGCACATCGGCGCCCATCCGCGCCAGTTCCGGCACATGCATGAAGCGATTCTCGAAAATGGTTTCCCGGATCAAAGAGGTTCCGTCCGCCACCGTCATCAGCGCCATGATCTGCGCCTGCAGGTCGGTGGGAAAGCCTGGATAGGGTTCGGTGATCACATCCGTCGAGCGCGGCCGCCCCCCGTTCATGTGGATTTTCACGCCCCGCCTGCTGCCATCGACCTCCGCGCCCGCACGCTCCAGAAGGTTCAGCAGCGCGGCGATGGTTTCACGCTCGGCTCCCACCAGCTCCACCTCGCCCCCGGCGATGGCGGCGGCGATCGCGTAGGTGCCCGCCTCGATGCGGTCAGACATCACCCGGTGGTCGGCACCATGCAGCACCGGAACGCCTTCGATCCCGATCTCGCTGCTGCCCAGGCCCTCGATCTTTGCCCCCATCGCGATCAGGCATCGGCCAAGGTCCGACACTTCCGGCTCGCGGGCGGCATTGCGGATGATGGTGCGGCCGGACGCAAGGGTCGCCGCCATCATCGCGGTTTCGGTGGCGCCGACCGACACGAACGGAAACGCGATCTCCGCTCCTTTCAATCCGCCGGGCGCGCTGGCGACGACATAGCCATCCTCCAAGGTCACGTGCGCGTCCATCTCGTCCAGCGCCATCAAGTGAAGCTCCACCGGCCGCGCCCCGATGGCGCAGCCGCCGGGGAGCGACACCTTGGCTTCGCGCATGCGGGCCAACAGCGGCGCCAGCACCTGGAAGCTGGCGCGCATCTTGCGCACAATGTCATAGGAGGCGAAGACCGAAGTGATCTCGCGCGCGTCCAGCCGCATTGTGTCGCCCTCGCCCAACAGTTCAGACGGCGTGACGTCGATCCGGACTCCGAAACTCCTCAGCAACTCGGCCATGGCGCGCACATCGGCAAGCCTGGGCACATTGGCCAGGATCAGGGGCTCGGCCGTCAGCAACGACGCGGCCATCAGCTTGAGGGCGGCGTTCTTGGCGCCGGAGATGGGGATTTCCCCCGCCAGGCGCCGGCCGCCCCGAATAAGAATTCGGTCCATGGACTTCCTTTGTCGTTCTTTTAGAGCGGTTCCAGGAAAAGTGTGTAGCGTCGATACGCTGTCGCTATCAACTCCGTCCGGAAGCGCCAAATAAAGCATCAGGGCATTTTCGGGATCGAACAAATCGCGGAAATGCTCGGGCGGGTCCGCCGCGCGACACACATATCAGGGTGGACATCAGCTTCGCGGATTTTCTCCCGAATCCCGGCCCGCCGATGGGGCGTCCGGCCCCGTCTCCGGGGCGGCTCGGGAAGCCGATGCGGTTTTCCGGCGCTTCAGATTGGCGCGCAGGGCGGCAGCCTGACGCTCGGCGCGGGTCGGTCCGTTGGGGGGAGACGGTTTTTCCATGGCAGACGGGGTTTACCCGGGCAGAAAGCGCGGCTATAGCACGACCGGCCGCCGCAGTAGCGTAGTGGTAGCGCAATCCCTTGGTAAGGGATAGGTCGTGGTTTCGATTACCACCTGCGGCACCATTTTCCTCAATCTCGCCAACCCCTTAGCCATGCCGGCGCAACGAATTTGCCGCCGCCCGTTTCTGTCAAAGCTTTAAGTGCGGCGATGCACCGATCCATCCCTTGCGGGCGTTAAATCCTGCGAAGGAATATTCGGAAATCATCCGCCATGGCTGCAAAAACGGTGTTTCCCCTGCTGCTGGCCGCTTGCCTGTCGGGGGCCGTTGCCGCCTGGGCGGCAGAGCCGACCAGCGGCCGCATCACCTATATCGATCCCGCGGGACGAAGGATCATGTTGGACAATGCCTATATGTACCGGCTCGGCCCCGAGATCGATCTGTCCAAATTGGCGGTCGCCGAACGGGTGCAGCTGAAGCTGCAAAAAGGCGGCAGCGGCGAGATCGTCACCGAGGTCACCGCCCAACCTTAACTACAGTGCTTCACGTCAGCTGCGATAGGCGACGTGGATGTGGCACCACTCCAAGGGCTTGCCAAGGAACTCCAAGCCGCCGGGAACGACGCGCACATAGGAATTGATGTCCTTGGATTCGATCACTTTGCTCTGGCCGTATTTTGTGTCGGTCAGCTTCAGCATGTCGGGGAGATGGTCGATCTCCTGAAAGGACGAAAAACCCTGGTTGGTCAGGATGCCAAGTTGGCACCATTTGCCGCTGGCCATTTTGTCCATTCCGTTCCAGTTCTCGCCGAGCCGCGCGCTGGCGAAATGCTGCACCGCCAGCTCGGGCACGAAGATGATCTTTTCGCGCGGCCATTGCTGCCAGAACCAGGAATCGACGCTGCCCGCCGAGCAGAATTCCTCGCAGACCGGCCGCGGCCAGCGCTCGCGGATCGCCAGCGCGCGATGGTTGAACATCTGGAAATAACCGTTCGGCTCCATGTTGACGCCGACCGGCTGGCCGGCCACGGGCGAATGGTCCTGACGGGCCGTGAAATAGAGGCAACCCGGATTGAAGGAATGCGCGAACACATGCTCGCGGGTGTCCGGGTTGAGCGTGACATCGGCATCGGTGAGAATGATCCAGTCCGGCTCCTTCAGCGCGGCGAGGCCCTCATTGAGCATCCGTCCCTTGTTGAAGGAATGGTCGTCGTCGAAGCAGCGGCTGGACACGACCAAAGTCGCGCCGCAATCCGTCGCGACCTTTTGCGATAACGCATCCTCCGGCGAGGTCACCACGACGAGCTGGTCGAACAGGCCGATATTCCCCGGCAGGGTTTCCGCCAGACGCTCGCCGTAATTCACCGACACGACAACGCAGGACAGTTTATGCGGGCGGGTGGTGCGGTTGCCGATGCCGACCCGGCGCTCGTCCCCGACATAATTGTCGCGGGTCTTCACTTCCCGCTTTTCCATGTGCAACGCCGGGTCAAACAATTCGTAATTGCCCTTCTTGACGGCGGGGCTTCCAGCTTCCGCCAGCTTGTCGCGGTTCTGTTTGGAGATGATGTCGCGCTCCAAGAGATCGAGTTGCGCGGGGCCGGGCTGGGCCAGGCCGCAATAATTGCACAGATCGAGCTGGGCGCCGAAATCGGCGGGGCTGCGCTGCCACCAGCCCTGCTCGACTGGCCAGGCATGGGCGCCGTTGAAGTAAAGTCGGTCGATCGAAGCGGCGACCTCGCAGAAATAGGCGCCTTTGTCGTTGATCGAGGCGGACCACATATTCTGCACCCAGCAATTGTCGCGGTTCTGCAACCATTGCTCGTCCGAGAGGCCGGTAGCGGCCTTGTAATCGTCGCGGCTGATCAACAGGGCCTGGTGGCGGCCGCCGGACTCATGGGTGTTGGTGTTCCAATGCCCATAGACTTCCATGATCGTCTCGTAATGACGATAGAAGCCCGCTCCCAGGCTGGTCCACAGGCCCCGCCCGGTAGAACGGTCGAACAGCCGCTCGGTAGCGAGATGGTTGAAGTCCTTGATCGGCAGCCGGCCATTGCCGGTGAGCGGACCGCCCCACAATTCGGCAAAGCGGCGGGAGATCTTCTCGAAATTGGAATGCAATGTGGGCTCGCCGGCAATGATGCCGATGACGCGGTTCGGCCCGTCCCAGCCGTCCATGCTTTTGACGGCGCGCTCGAACGTCTCCAGCTCCATGTCCTCGCGCCGCGGCTGGTGCGGAATGAGCCGGGTGCAATTGGAGCATTTGAGATGGCATTTCGTGCTGATGTCGACCTGGACGATGTCCATGTCCTTGGGTGAACGCATGTTCCGCTCCGGCTGCCGAGCGCCAAATCTCGGCTTTTATGAATAATTTGGGGTTAACGGATCAGGCCACCGCCTGCTTCAGTTGCTGCATCATGGCGCCCACCGGATTGACCGCCTCCCGCGCCTCGCCCGCGCCGAGCAGATCGTCGAAATAGGCGATTGTCTTCATCAGGCCCTGGCGCAACTGAATTTGCGGTTCCCAACCCAGCATTTCGCGCGCGACCGCAATGTCGGGGCGGCGCTGCCGGGGATCGTCGGTCGGCAAGGGCTTGTCGATCAGCCGGGATTTGCTGCCTGTCAGCTCCAGCACGATCTCCGCCAGTTCGCGGATCGAGAACTCGCCCGGATTGCCGAGATTGATCGGGCCGGTGACGCAATCGTCCGTCGCCATCATGGCCATCATGCCGCCAACCAGGTCGTCGACATAGCAGAAGGAGCGGGTCTGGCAGCCGTTGCCATAGATCGTGATATCTTCCCCCTTCAACGCCTGGACGATGAAGTTGGAAACCACGCGCCCGTCATTGGGATGCATGTGCGGGCCATAGGTGTTGAAGATGCGCACGACCTTGACCGGCATGCCGTGCTGACGGCGATAATCGAAGAACAAGGTCTCCGCGCAGCGCTTGCCCTCGTCGTAACAGGAGCGCGGGCCGATGGGATTGACGTTGCCCCAATAGGCCTCGACCTGGGGATGGACCGCCGGATCGCCATACACTTCGGAGGTGGACGCCTGCAGGATCGGCACCCGCAGCCGCTTGGCGAGCCCCAGCATGTTGATCGCGCCGACCACGCTTGTCTTGGTGGTCTGGACCGGATCGAACTGATAATGGATCGGCGAGGCCGGACAGGCGAGATTGTAAATCTCGTCCACCTCGACATAGAGCGGGAAGGTCACGTCGTGGCGCATCAGCTCGAAGCGCGGATGCTCCACCAGATGCGCGATATTGCGGCGCAAGCCGGTGAAGAAATTGTCGACGCAGAGCACGTCATGGCCCTGCTCCAGCAGCCTTTCGCATAAATGCGAGCCGATGAAACCGGAGCCGCCGGTCACCAGCACCCGCTTGCCGAGCAGTTCATATTGCGGTCGCTTCTTCATACTGATGCCTTTCCTAAGTCGTCAGCGGCCGGCTGCCGCAAGGCGCTTGCGCGAACCCATCGTCTTTTTTGTCCGGTCCGTCTTCGCGATGGGCGCCTTCCCCGTGTCGGGCAAGGTGGACATGTCGAAGCCGTGATAGAGAGAAAGAAAGCGGAACGGATGTTCCTGATAGGCGGGGTACATCACATTGTTGATGTCCGAATCCGTGTCGAAAAAGCCGATGCGCGATTGCGGTGCGTGCAGTGCAAGGTGGTGACGGGCCTGCATCAAGCCGAACTGGTCGATCCAGCGCGTCACTTCATCTTTGCCGAGCGCCGTGTCCAGATAGGCCCGCAGAAAGCGCAGGAACAGCGCGGCGTTGGACGTGGGATTGAGCAACAGCAGATTGGCGGTGAAACGCGATCCCGCATTTTCGCTTCTGCCATTCTCGTTGAGCACGACATCGTGGGCGGCGAATTTCTGCAACAGGTCCTTGACGCCGCGCTGCAGCACGAGATCGATGTCGGAAACGAACACCGGCAGCTTCAACCCCTTCAGCAACCGGCTCAGCCGCAGGAAGCGCACCGATTGAAGATGGGCGAGCGGGATTGCGCTGAGCCCTTTCGGCGGCGCGTCGTAACATCGTGTGGTCACGCTTGCGGCATCGAATTCATCCCCGGCGAAGATCAGCCGGTTGCTGGCGACGCCCAGGGACTTCGCCCTGCGCTGCAAGTCCTTCGCGCCGCCGATCACATGCAGGATAACCAGGCTCGAAACATCGGCATGCTCCAGGATCGACCGCACATAGGAACGGCCGTACAGATCGACATAGGTCGTGTCGGCGGCAGCGAAAAACAGCGCCTGCGCCTTCAGGCTTTTGGCCGCCGCCTGTACGCCGCGCCAATCCAGCGGCCGGCCGGAGGCGGTGGCGAACGCGATCCTGGGCTCGCGCGCGGCGGCAGGCGTGGGTGACAGAGCAGGCGAAGGATCGGCCGCCTCGGCCGCGAGCCGGTAATGTTTCTCCCAGGCCGCCCACTCCGAATCCCGCGGCGCCTCCACAACAATTGCGCGTGCCGCGTCCAACAGATGGCGGGCCCGCTCGGCACTATCTTTGCCCGGCGCACCACACAGGACCGCGCTGGCCTGATCGTACAGATCGCGCAGCCGCAGAAGCGGATGGACCGGTTCCTCGACAGGCGGAATCAAGTCGATGGGCGGCTTCGCCGCCGGCTGTGGCGCGTCCAGGGCCGCAAGCGCCGCGGCATATTTGTCCGCTTCGGCCCTGCGTCCCAGCACCTTGCTGCAGGACAGCGCCGAATTCAGCACGACGGCATTACGCGGCAACAGCGCAGCCAGGGCGCCCGCATATTTCGCCGCCTGCTCGATATCGCCGCTCGCAGCCAGAGTGTTAAACCTTGTGATGGCCGGATCTATGGCGGCACGGACATCCTCCAGCAGCGCGTCCTTGTCCGGAACTTGATTCTTAAGCGCCAGCAGCGCCTGGAGACACTCCAGGATTCTTCCTTGTCCCTGCAGGATGCGTGCCTCAAGCAGCCGCATCGCGAGATCGCCGGCGGACGGACCGGCGTCGCGCGCGGGCGGTCGGTCGGTTGCGTCGATATCGCTTTGGCTCCACAGCCGCCCGTCCGCGGCCAGGCGTCGCGCCAGATGCCGGCGTTTCAGCCCGTCTTTGTAGAGACCATGATAGTCGGAAATTCGCAGGACCTCCCGCTCCTCATGCTCCAGCTCGCAACCGACCTCGAAATAGCTGTCGAGGTTGGTCAGATCCGGCGGGGGCGCTGCGCCGCGGCCGTGTTCCTCGCACATGCCGCGATAGAGGCTCTCCAGACCGGCGACCAGCTTGCGTGTATCGAACAGAACGCAAGTGTCGCGGTTCGCCTGCAGCCGCGCCTTCAGGGCTTCGACCTCGCTCCGGTTGTTGCCCAGGGCGACGGCGCGCTCGATATAATCCTCGGCGCGGGTTGAGACGAGCTCGGGCAGGCCCGCGGACCGCACCAGGCTGCCGCAGACCCGCGCGGCGAAGCTGCGGCCCGACAAGGTGAGAACGGGAACGCCCATCCACAGCGCATCCGATGCCGTGGTGTGCGCGCCATAGGGGACGGTGTCCAGAAACAGGTCGGCCAGGGGATAGCGCGCCAGATGTTCCACGTTCGGTATTTTCGCCGCAAAAAGAATGCGCGATCCCGATACGCCATTCCGCTCGGCAAACGCGCGCAGCCGGGCCTTGGTCTGCTCGGACGTATCCAGCAGCCAAAGCACGCTGCCCGAAACACGGTGCAGGATCTGCATCCAGCGCTCGAACGTGAACCGGTTGATCTTGTGCGTGCTGTTGAAGCAGCAGAATACGAAGCCGTCTTCCGGCAGGCCCGCGTCGCTCCGTCTAGGCCGCTCCGGCGCGATGGCCCGTTTGCGGTCGTTGGGCTGATAACAGGGCAGCCGCACGACTTTTTCGGAATAATAGCGTTCCGATCCAGGGGGGATGATCCAGTCATCGGCGATCAGATATTGATGATAGGGAGAGCCCATCGATCCGGGATAGCCGAGCCAGTTCACCTGCACCGGCGCGGGTCTGCGGGCGAACAGGCCGGTTTTCGCGTCGCGGGTATGGCCGTTGACATCCACCAGGACATCGATGCCGTCCGCCGCCACCAGCCGAGCCGCCTCGTCGTCGCCGAGCGCCCGAATATCGCGCCAATGCTCGACCGCCGCCTTGATCCGGTTTGTCAGAGCGCTGTCCGATTCCGGCCCGCAATAATAGGCGAACACTTCAACCCCGGCGCGGTCGTGAAGCTCGAACAATTCGGCCATCAGGTATCCGATGGCGTGGTCGCGCAGGTCTGAGGAGACATAGCCGACCCGCGGCCGCCGTCCGCCGAGATCGATCGGGGCATGGCGCCGGTCGCTCTTTGTGCTGGCGGGAAAGTCCCAGGCCGCCCGCTTCACATACCGATAGGCGCAGGCGAGTTGCAGCAACGGATCGTCGGCGTAGACCGCCATCGACAGCGGATTGATTCCGCCAAGCTGGGTCTTGCGGTCCAGCAGTTCGGACGATGCGATCACCGGCCATTTGCATTGGGCCAACCGCACGGCGGTGTATTGCTCCAGGATTTCGGGCTGGCGCGGATTGATGTCCAGGCACTGGCGGATCGCCTCTTCCGCTTCCTCGGATTGCTGGTTCTGGGTGAGGACGCGCGCGATCTGGGTCAGTGCCGTGGCCGCATAAAGGATGGCATAGCCGTTGATCGGAGCGCTGCGCGCCGCAGCCTGCCGCCACAAATCCACCGCCCGCCCGCAGTCGCCTGCATCCTCGTGCAGCCGGCCGAGATTGATATAGGCGGGAATGAAATCCGGATTGAGCGCGATCGCCCGCTCGAGCGAGGCCGCGGCCGCCGCCCGGTCTCCCACTTGGCTATCGAGCGATGAACAGTTGAAGCAGGCGACGCAAAGCTGCTTATGTGAAGGATTGTTTTCGATCCAGGCTTGATAGAGGCGCCTTGCATCCGCCGGCCGCCCCGCCCTGGCATGCTCCGCCGCGGCCTCGATCAGGGCGGCGAGCGGCAATTGCTCGGGGGCGGACAAGCTGCCCGAATTCATGTTTTCGATCATTGCCATCGGATCGCAGCCCCAATGCCCCTTTCGTCAGGGGCAGATGCCTCAGTGTGACTGCGCAAATCTTGGGCAATTATCGTTAAAAAACGGCTAAGCGTACGCTTTTTCCGTCACGCCGAGTGTGCTGGCCCCGCACCATCAATAGCCGAGATAAGCGTTGACCTGGGCGGCGTTCATGCTCTGCACTTGGCCGGTGGTGAAGGCCGCGATCTGCGTCGCATCCATCGCGCTGATATTGGTCGTGGTCAGTTGAGCGATCTGCGACAGTGTCAGGCCGGGGATCTGGCTGGGCTGCAGATTGTGTATTTCGGTTGTGGTCAGGGTGCCGATCACGGTGGTCGTGAGCGCGCCGATCTGGGTGCTGAACAGGGTGCCGACCTCGGTGGCGGTCAGGCCGCTGAACGAGGTGGAGGTCAAGCCCGTCATCTGGCTGATCGTGACGCCCTTGAGCTGGGTGGCATTCAGAGCGCCCAGGGCGGTGGTGTCGAGATTGGAGAAGTTGGTGGCCGAGAGGGCTCCGATCTGGGCCGAGCCGAGGGCATCGATCTGGGTGTCCTTCAACTCGCCGAAGCGGGTGCTGTCCAGACCCTTGAGCTGGTTGACGCTGAGCCCGCCGATCTGGGTGGTGGTAAGAGCGCCGACCGCGGTGGACGTCAGGGCGGCGAAGGCGGTGTTGGTGAGTGCGCCGATCTGGGCGGCGGTCAGGCCGCTGACCTGGGTGGTGGCCAGATTGCCCAGGCTGGTGGTGGTGAGCGCCGACAATTGATTGGTGGCAAG
>DATATP010000242.1:0-7542 GCA_036268715.1 Rhizomicrobium sp.
CGCCCAGGATCGGCCCAAAATTCATCGAGCCGGCACCGTCATGCACTGCCGTCAGGTGCTGGGTCTTGGCCGGATCATAATGGCCGATGCGCTGGGTTAGCGGCACGGCAAGCACTGGTGCGGTAAAGGCGCAGAAGGCGCATGCGAGCAAGACGGTTTTCACGAGTTCCTCCCCTTGGTATCAGGCGCTAAGCCGAACTTTTTCGCCCGTTTCCTTGTTGTCGGTCAGCGACGCCATGGCTGCCTGAACGCCGCCCGTCTTGTGCGGCACCCCCGCCAGCTTCAGGGTCATTTCCGTGGCCGCGAGCGCGCCCATCAAGATCAGCTCGTTGCAATCGCCCAGATGACCGATGCGGAACACCTTGCCCGCCACCTTGCCCAGGCCAGCGCCATAGGAGATGTTGAAATTCTCCAGCGCGATCTTGCGGAACGCATCGGCGTCATGGCCCTGAGGCATCACCACGCCGGTCAGGATCGGCGAGTAAACCTCGGGATCGAGACATAATATCTCCAAACCCCAGCCCCGCACCGCGGCGCGGCAGGCCTCCCCCAGGCGGCGGTGGCGCGCGAACACATGCTCCAGCCCTTCCTCGCGCAGCATCGCCAGCGCTTCCCGCAGGCCGAACAGAAGATTGGTCGCCGGCGTATAGGGAAAAAAGCCCTTGGCGTTGAAGGTCAGCATCTCGTTCCAATCCCAATATGAGCGGGGCAGCTTGTTGGTCTTGGATGCAGCCAGAGCCTTCTGCGACACGGCGATGAAGCTCAGCCCCGGCGGCAGCATCAGGCCCTTTTGCGAGCCCGCCACGGTGACGTCCGCTTCCCATTCATCATGCTTCACGGGAGCGGAGCCCAGAGACGAGATCGTGTCCACCATCAGCAGCGCCGGGTGCTTGGCGGCATTCATCGCCCGGCGCACGGCCGCGATGTCCGACAGGGCGCCGGTGGAGGTTTCGTTATGCACCACCATCACCGCCCTGATCGCGTGCGCTGTGTCGGCGGCGAGCCGAGCCTCGATTCCTCCGGCATCGACACCATGGCGCCAGTCGCCAGGGATGAAATCGACCTCGATCCCCCAGCGACCCACCAGCTTCCGCCACAGGGTGGCGAACTGGCCGGTCTCGGCCATCACCACATGATCGCCGGGCGAAAGCGTGTTGACGATTGCGGCTTCCCAGGCGCCCGTCCCCGAACTGGGATAGATGATGACCGGCTGGCTGGTGCCGAACACTTCGCGGATGCCGTCCAGCACCTCATGGCCCAGCGTCTCGAAGACCGGGCCGCGATGGTCGATCACCTGATGGTCGATGGCGCGCAGGATGCGCTCCGGCACCGGGCTGGGACCCGGAATCTGCAAAAAATGAGGTCCCGACATGCGCGTCTCCGGTGTGCGGCAATGGTCTTATAAAGGAATTGATTTCCCGGATGAACCGGCAAAAAGTGCCCCGATGGCAACCGCTTTGAAACCTGGCCTGGAACGGCGGCTGAAAGCCCATGTCGAAGGCGATATTCTGTTCGATGCGGGGTCGCGGGGCCGCTATGCGACGGACGCATCCCATTATCAGATGATGCCGGCCGGTGTGGTGGTACCGCGCACCACCGAAGGCGCGGTCGCGGCGCTTGCTCTGGCGCGGGAGGAGGGTGTGCCGGTTACCGCGCGCGGCGGCGGCACCAGCCAGTGCGGCCAGACCGTCAATTCCGGGCTTATCATCGACGGCTCGAAACACCTCAACAAGCTGCTCTCGCTGGATGTGACGGAGCGGCGCTGCACCGTCCAGCCCGGCATTGTGCTGGATGAGCTGAACCGGCAACTGAAGCCGCACGGGCTGTGGTTTCCGGTCGATGTCTCGACCTCGTCGCGCGCTACCATCGGCGGCATGACGGGCAACAATTCCTGCGGGGGGCGTTCGATCCGCTACGGCACGATGCGGGCCAATGTGCTCGCCATCGACGCGGTGCTGGCGGACGGCTCTGCGCTGCGTTTCGGCGAAGTCTCGCCGGACCTGTCCGATGCGCCCGAGGCAGCACGGCCTTTGGTATCGAAGTTGCTGGCCATCGGCGCGCGCGAGGCCGGCGAGGTGGAGGCCCGCTTTCCCAAAGTGCATCGCCGGGTCGGGGGCTACAATATCGACGCGCTGAGTCCCAAGCACAACCGCATCAATCTGGCCCATCTTCTGGTCGGCTCGGAAGGCACCCTGGCTTATTCCACCGCGATCGAGCTTGCGCTTTCGCCCGTGCTCGGCAAGCGCGCGGTCGGGGTCTGCCATTTCGGCTCGTTCCATGGCGCGATGGATGCGGCCCAGCATCTGGTCACTTTGAAGCCCATCGCGGTGGAGTTGGTGGATTCCACCATGCTGGGGCTGGCGGCGGAGATCGACATGTTCCGCCCGACCCTTACCGCTATGCTGAAGGGCGAGCCGGAAGCGATCTTGCTGGTCGAGTTCGATTCCGGCGAGGAGGAAAATCGCCGCCGCATGAAGGCGCTTGCCGAGATGATGGGCGATCTTGGTTTCGATTTCAGCCATGCCGGCGCCAAATGGGGGGGCGTGGTCGAGGTCTATGATCCCGCGTTGCAGAACGCGATCACCGAACTGCGCAAGTCCGGCCTCAACATCATGATGTCGATGAAGGAGCAGGCCAAGCCGGTGTCCTTCGTCGAGGATTGCGCCGTGCCGTTGGCGCATCTGGCGGAATACACAGAAAAGCTGACGCGGTGTTTCGAAAGGCACGGCACCCGCGGCACCTGGTACGCCCATGCCTCGGAAGGCTGCCTGCATGTGCGACCGCTGCTGAATCTGCGGCTGGAAAAGGATGTGAAGGCGATGCGCGCCATCGCCGAGGAGGCGTTCGAACTGGTGCGGCAATATAAGGGCTCCCATTCCGGCGAGCATGGCGATGGGCTGGTGCGCAGCGAATTTCATCAGGAGATGTTCGGCGCGCGGCTGGTGCGTGCGTTCGAGGAGGTGAAGGACGTTTTCGATCCGCAAGGCGTTATGAATCCCGGCAAGATCGTGCGCGCTCCGAAATTCGATGAACGCGACCTGTTCCGTTATGCGCCCGAATACAAGGTGCGTAATTTCACGCCTGCGCTGGACTGGTCGGAATATCCCGGCGCCGTTGGCGGTCTCCAGGGCGCGGCGGAGCAATGCAACAACAACGGCGCTTGCCGCAAGCTGGAGGGTGGGGCAATGTGCCCTTCCTACCGCGCCACCCGCGACGAACAGCATGTCACCCGCGGCCGGGCCAACACCTTGCGGCTGGCCTTGTCGGGGCAGTTGGGGGAGGGTGCCTTCACCAGCGACGAAATGCTGGAGACATTGAAATTGTGCGTCTCCTGCAAGGCCTGCAAGCGCGAATGCCCGACCGGCGTGGACATGGCACGCATGAAGATCGAGGTCCTGGCGGCGCGGGCGAAGGAGCGCGGATTTTCCCTGCGCGACCGGCTCGTCGCCAATCTTCCGCGCTATGCCCGGATCGCTGCTAGACTTGCGCCGCTGCTCAATTTGCGCAACCGCAGCGCGGGCCTGCGGCTTTTGGCGGAGCGGCTGGCCGGGTTCAGCGCACTGCGCGACCTGCCGGTCTGGCGGCGTGATCGTTTCGACGCGCCTGGTCACAGCTTCGGGCCGGAAGATGGCCATGAAGTCGTGCTGTGGGCGGATACGTTCAATGCCGCTTTCGAGCCCGACATTCTGCGCGATGCGATCAAGTTGATGACCATGTCGGGCTATCGGGTCCATGTTGCCGCGCCCGCCGATGGATCGAGACGCCCGCTATGCTGTGGGCGGACCTATCTCGCGGCCGGCGACGTGGCCAGAGCGAAAGCGGAAATGAGCCGCACCCTCGCGGCATTGGATCCCTATTTTGCCCGCGGCGTTGCGCTGGTCGGGCTGGAGCCGAGTTGCCTGTTCTCCTTTCGCGACGAGGCGCTGGCAATGCTGCCGGGCCCTGCGGCCAAGCGCGCTGCTGCCCATGCGATGCTGCTGGAGGAATTCCTGGTGCGTGAGGCGAAGGAGGGCCGCTTCCAGCCCGCATTCGCGCCCGCATCGCAAAAGGTGCTGTTGCATGGCCATTGTCACCAGAAGGCGTTCGGCACGATGGGCGCGGTGGAAGCGGCGCTGAAGATGGTGCCGGGCCTTGCGGTGGAGAAGATCGAATCCTCCTGCTGCGGCATGGCGGGCGCCTTCGGCTACCAGGCCGAGACCGTGGCGGTATCCCTGGCGATGGGAGAATTGTCGCTGCTGCCCGCCGCCCGCGCCGCCGCCCCCGATACCATGCTGGTGGCCGACGGCACCTCTTGCCGTCACCAGATCGAATCCGGCGCGGGCCGCAAGGCGCTGCATGTCGTCTCGGTCCTGGCGGAACAGTTGGCGGATCGTGGCCGATCGGGGCGAACTTACCGGCAGTAACCGGCCGTCCCGCCGCCGGCTCATGGAAATTCCTTGGCGAAACCGGCCGATAATCGGGTTATGCTTGCCCATTATTCGCGGAGACCGAGCATGAAATGCGCCTTGTTGACCATTGTGACGCTGGCCGTGGGATTGTCGGGCTGCGCCGACTGGACGGGCGCCGATGCCGGCAATCCCAATCGCGCGGCTTACGCGGGCGAAGCTGGAAGCGTTTATTCCACGGCGGCGAACCCACCCAAGACGGTGGGAATGGTCAACTACGATCCTAACGCCACGCCGGCTCCCACATCCGACATGCCGACGCCGGGCCCCGGTAGTGCGCCGCTGCCTCCTTATAATACGCCCATGTCCAACGGCACGCCCTTAAGCCAGCCCACGCGCCCAATGCACTAAGCGCATGCGTCAGGACGCGCCGCCGTCCGTCGGTGCATCCGGATCGAGAGCTGCCAGCAAGGGTTTCAGCAAGTCTGATCCCGGTCGCGGCCGCCGCAACGATGTGCGGTAAAGGGGTTTGCGTACTTGTAGCTGGCTTGCCGTGCGGATTGGCTCTCGGGTGCTCGCGAACGTCAGGCAGGCATCGTCCCATTCCAAACCACAATGGGTGATAATGCGCCGGGCTTGCGGTTCGAAATCTTCGACAAGATTTTCGTAGCGCACATCAAGCACCACACCGGGCAGAATACTATCGTGCCAATGGGTCATCATCTTGTCATAGGCGCGATAGTAGCGCCCCAACTCTCCCAAATCATAGGAGTAGGGCTGAGAATCCCCCCAAAACAGAATCGAAAAAATGGAAAGTGAGGTTTCGATGGGGTCTCGGCAGGTATGAATGATGCGCGCTCCGGGAAGCGCCGCCAGGATAAGACCGAGGTAACGGAAATTCCACGGCGTCTTGTCGATGATACGCGTAGCGCCGGCAGGAACCTGGCGTTTGAGAGTTTCAAGATAAGAGCGCGCGAGCCGTTTTAGCTCCGGACCGCTCCATTGCGCCATGGCCTGCACAACCGGATTGTCGGCAATGTTCGCAAGGGCAGCGGTAAAGGCCGCGCTTTCGCCGCTCGAGCGAACCTTGGGATGGGCGGCCAGAATTTGCTCGACCAGGGTTGAGCCGGAACGCGGCATACCCAGAATGAAAACCGGCAGCTTGGATGGATCGCCCTCGCCATGGCGCTGCATCAGCCATGCCGTGTCGATGGCACGGCACATCTCGTCCATCTGTCGCAAGGTCGAAGCCTCGTCATAGAAGATGGTCTGCCGTTTCAAGGCCCCGCCTTGCATCTGTTGACGGAAGGCTTCATCGGCATTCCCGCAATCCGCATAGGCTTTGCCAAGCGCGAAATGCAGGTGGACCCGGTCGTCGCGTGACATGGGCTTCTGCGCGAACGCCTTCAGCGCGGCAAGACGCAAATCGCCATCGGTCCATCGCATCATCAACCCGAGGCTGAAATAATAGCGAGGCTGGTCCGGCGCGAGGTCAATCGCCCGGTTCTGGGCCTGAATGGCTTGCTCCTCTTCGCCAAGATCGGCTAGCACGCGCGCGTGCGCGTCATGCGCGTCGGCGAACAGAGGCGCGAGCGCAATCGCTTTGCGGATGCGCATGAGCGCGTCATCATAACGCCCCAGGCTGCGGAACACCTTGCCAAGCAGGATATGTGCGGCTGCAGAATTCGGGTTTTGCTTCAGCGCCTTGCGGAGCAATCGTACCGCCTCCTCGAACCGTTCGGCGCGCCACACCACGCCGGCCAGGTTGTACAAGGTGGCGAAATTCCGGGGATGCTGCTTGAGAATCTGCCGATAAAGCCTTTCGGAGTCGGCCAGCCTGCCCTGGTTGTAAAGTTCGACCGCCTGCCTGAATGCTAGCTCGGGGGTATCCCCTGCTGGGGCGGATGGGCGATGCATGTCGACGAAACCATTTTCCGACGGGCGAATGGTGCCGGCTAAGGGACTTGAACCCCTGCCCCCCTGATTACAAAACCGAGTTGCATAAATCAAGTAGTGCCGATTCTACAAGGATTATGCAACTTTTCGCTTAGCCGACGAAGAACGTAAACGCTGCCGGCCCAGATTTGTGAGCCATGAGAGTTTGTTTAAGGACGCTTCATCCGGAGCATGAACCGGTCGCTTGTAAAGTGTCCCGTTTCGGAATTGCTGCCGGCCCGGTCATCCGCCGGGTTGTGTAGCAGGTCGCCCTCGGCATCCAGCCTGAATCCTGCGGCGCTCAGCTCGCTCTTGGCAACGGCCTCGTCCATGCGGTGATACTTTGAGGTTGCGGCAAGGCCGGCGCCCGGCGCGGCACTGTGGTCCTCGACATAGAATATCCCACCCGGCTTCAGATTGTTGAATACGGCCATATCAAGCGCGGCAATGTCCGCGGTCGGCCCGTTGTGGAAGTCGTGATAATTTTCCGTGGTCCAGAACAAGTCGGCTTTCTCGGGCAGTTTCATGGTCGGGTAATCCACCGTCACGATCTGGATATTTGGATAGGCCGCGGCCAGCGCATTGAGGGCATCGAGGCCACCAGGGCGGCCCGCCTGTGCCGTGGTCGCGACGGCATAGACCTTTCCTGTGGGGCCTACTGCCTTGGCAAGAATGCGTGTGTAATAGCCGCGGCCCGGCGCCAATTCGGCCACGACCATGCCGGGCTTAACGCCCGCAAAGGCGAGGGTTTCTGCCGGCTTGCGGGCAGCGTCGCGTTCCTTATCGGCCTGTGGCCTTGCAGCATCGGAGACGGCCGCTGCGATGGCGGGCGGCACGCTTTGGGCCAAAGACGGTGCGCAAAATAGGGCGGTGACGAACAGGGCGGCGACGAGGGGGCGGATCATGGCGGTCAAGCTCCTGGTTGGATTCGGCCTGTGATGATGCTCGTTGCTAGGCGATTGTAGCTTAGCATAGAGAAGTCGTGCGACGCGAACTCTATGCAAACCATAGGTCGTCTAAATCATCTTGACTTTGGTTGCTGGGCCTCGCTCGCCTTGGCATTTCGGTCTACCCCACCGGACGCCTCACGATCTCGGCTCGCTCTCGCCAATTCGCGCCCGCCGCCTCCAAGGAGACGAGATTTTTAGAGCACGACTGAACGATTGATAGTCTTGGGGCACCGCTGCCGCCGGCCTAAGAATGTCCCAGGTAGAACTTACTG
>DATATP010000243.1:0-5691 GCA_036268715.1 Rhizomicrobium sp.
CGACCTGCTCGCAGGTTATGCGTGCCGGTCTTTACTCAAGCTCCACCACCACGGCCTCGCCATTCTCCAGCGCGATGGCGAGTTCGCCCTTGCGCAGCGCCTTGGCGTCGTTCCCGAACACGTCGCCCCGCCAGCCGGTCAGGGCGGCCACGCCCTCATCCTCGCCCGCTGCGAGCCTCTCGATCTCGTCGCTGTTGGCGATCAGGCGTGGCGCCACACCGGCCGCTTCCGCCTTCAATCTCAGCAATGTCTTGAGCAGGTCCACCACGGCCGGGGAGGGTTCGCGGCGGCGGCGCGGCGGCGCGCTGGTGGGGGCGTGCTCGGGCGGGATCGCCTCATGTCCCGCCGCGATCGCCTCCATCAGGCTTTTCCCCATCCTCGAGTTGGCGAAGCCCTTGGGCACGGCACGGATTCGCTCCAGCCCTTCCGGAGTTTCGGGCGGATGGGCGGCGATCTCCGTCAGCGCTTCATCCTTTAGGACGCGGCCGCGCGGAATGTCGCGCGTCTGCGCCTCCCGTTCCCGCCAGGCGGCAAGCGCCGCCAGCAGGGCGAGAAAACGCTTGTTGGTGCTGCGCGGCTTGAGCCGCTTCCACGCATCCGCGGGATCAAGACGGTAGAGATCGGGATTTCGCAATGCCGCGGTCTCCTCCTCCAGCCAGGCGGCGCGCCCGGTCTTCGCCAGCCGCACTTTCATCCATTCATAGATGACCTTCAGATACGTGACATCGGCAAGCGCGTATTCCAGTTGCCGCTTCGACAGGGGCCGATGGCTCCAATCGGTAAAGCGGGCCGATTTGTCGATTTCGACATGGGCGATTTTGCGGGCCAAGGTTTCATAGGAGGCTGCGTCGCCGAAGCCGCACACCATCGCGGCGATCTGGGTGTCGAACAGGGGATAGGGCAGGACGCCCCCCTGCAAAGAGAAGATTTCGATATCCTGCCGGCCCGCATGCAGCACTTTGACGATATCGGGACGCTTGAGCAGTTCATAAAAGGGGGCAAGGTCAATGCCGGGAGCAAGCGGATCGATGATCGCTTCCCGATCGCCGGGCGCCGCCACCTGGATCAGGCAGAGTTTGGGATAATAGGTCTGGTCGCGCAGGAATTCGGTGTCCAGCGCCAAGTAAGGCGCATCCGACAATTCGGCCAGAAAGTCGCGCAGCGCTTCAGTGGTCTCGATAATCCGCATCAAGAGGGTGATAGCGGATTCGGGTCCCCAGGTCTGCAATTCACTTGGTGGTGAGTCCGACTGTTTTGCCCTCGAAACCCGCTGCGTCGAAATATCGCGTATCGCCTACCGCCTGCTGGTCGAGATAGGTGCGGATGCCGCCCGGTCCCGGCTCGGACGAAATCACCTGCCGGGCGACTTTGACGGGCGCGCCGCCGGCCAGGGCTTCGCCGATCACCCGGCCCCGCAGCTTGCCTTTGGAGGGGAGGGTGATGCCCGCCAGATGGGCCATGGTGGGGGCGATATCGGCATTGGAAATGGGAGCGGGATCGGCATAGCCGGCTTTGAAGTCGGGGCCGATCGCGGCCATAAAGTTGCGGGTCTCGGCCCGGCTCAGCGCTCCGTGGCTACCCTCGCCGGTCAGTCGCGGCGTGTCGCCGACGCCTACGGCGCATTGCAGCAGGTCTTCGCAGCTTCCCGACAGGAAGGTGCGGAAATTGACGTAAATGCTTGGCACCGGCGTCCGCGCCGCGCCGATCAGATTTACGGCACTCATCGGCAGAGCGCCGGGGAACCTGCCCAGCTTGTCGTTGACGAAGACGCCGCTGACATAATCCTGTGTGAGCAGGAAATCGACGATCCGGGCCGCCGTCCCCTTGGCATCATCCCCGTTCAGGTAGATCAGGTCCGCACCGCCATTGGCGGCCACGACCACCTCGGGATGGTTCGGATCGGCACCCAGCAGCCCTGCTCCGCCCGAGGACAATTTCGCGCCATGGGCATAGTCCACAGCGGCACTGTTCTTGACGGGATCGAACAGCTTCAGCCCCAACTTACCCGCCAGATCGACGGCGAGAAATCCATTGGAGAGTTCGCCTGTCCCGGCTGCGAGCGAGGGGCTGGTGGCGCTGGCATGGCTGACCGTGTTGAAGCCATGATCGGCGGTGACGAATACGTCGGTGGTTTTGTCGAGGCCCTGTTGCTTCAGCGCGGCCAGCAATTCGCCCAGCACCGTGTCGGCGTCGCGCGTCCCGGCCTTGGCACTGGCGCTGTTGATGCCAGGGACATATTCGCCGACGCTGTCGCTGGCGCCGTGCTGCGAGTAATCCGGATCGCGGCACCAGTAGAGCAGCATGAAAGGCTTTCCGCTCGCAGCCAGATGCGGCAGCACAATGCGGGTGGCGGCCTTGACGAGATAGGCCTGCTGCTGGGTGTCCGGAACCTGCGCGGGCGGAGTCGCCGGGCCAACAAAGGCGCGTGCCATGGCGGCAGTGAACCAAGCGGGAAGGGGAAAGCCGCCGGCATGACCGGTTGAATCGTCCAGCACCAGGGTCTGGCTGCCATCTTCGGCGGCAGTGGAATCCTGGATGCGGCTGGGCCCGACTTTGCCGACCACCGCCGTGGCAAAGCCGCTGGCGCGGGCGGCTGCCATCAACGTGGTTTCGTTCAGGTAATTGCCGCCAAAGTGCGCGGCCATTTCCCGCTGCGTGAGGTCGTTCTCCATGCCCGGGATGGGCGACATGTCGGCCGTCAGCATGGGCGCACCGACGTAGAGCGAATTTCCGAAATCGCCCGTGTCGCCGATATAGTGGCCGGTGGCGATGGCCGAGGCATTGACGGTGGTGATGGTGGGAAACAGCGAATGGCTGTTGGTGAAGTCCACGCCCTCGCTCTTCAGGCGGGACATGTTGGGCATGTTGCCGGGGGTGACGCTGCCATAGCGCAGCCCGTCCGCCACGAAGATCACGATGTTGCGCGGCGCGGGCCTGGGCGGCTGTGCCCATCCTGGCGCGGAAAGCAGCAGGGCGCCAAGGACGGCCGGGATGAGGCGGTTCATGCGGGAATTCCTCCAGTACGAGCGCAAACTAAGCACGCTTTGTGACAGAGGAAATCGGGTTCTGGCCAGACCTTGACCCGCTTCCGGGAAACCGCCAAAACCCGGCGCTTCCCCAAGTGGCTCGCCCTATGCACGCTTACCGGACCCATACCTGCGGCGAATTGCGCTCCGCCAATGTCGGCCAGACCGTGCGGCTGTCCGGCTGGGTCAACCGCCGCCGCGACCATGGCGGGCTTCTGTTCATCGATCTGCGCGATCATTACGGCGTCACCCAATGCGTCATCGAGCCCGACGCGCCGGCCTTTGCGCTGGTGGACAGCGCGCGCTCGGAATGGGTACTGACCCTGACCGGCAAGGTGGTGGCGCGCCCCCCCGAGACGGTGAACAAGGACCTGCCGACCGGCGAGCTCGAATTGCGCATCGAGCAGGCGGCGGTGCAGAGCCGGGCCCAGGAACTGCCGCTGCCGGTGTTCGGCGACATGGATTATCCGGAGGAAACGCGGCTGACCTATCGCTTCCTCGACCTTCGGCGCGAGCGGCTGCACAGAAACATCATGCTGCGGGCGAACATCATCACCTCGATCCGCCGCCGCATGATCGCGCAGGGCTTCACCGAATTTCAGACTCCGATCCTGACAGCGTCTTCGCCCGAGGGCGCGCGCGATTTCCTGGTGCCGTCGCGGCGCTATCCGGGTGAGTTCTATGCGCTGCCCCAGGCACCGCAGCAATTCAAGCAACTCATCATGGTGGCGGGCTTCGACCGCTATTTTCAGATTGCCCCCTGCTTCCGCGACGAGGACGGCCGCGCCGACCGTTCGCCAGGAGAGTTCTACCAGCTCGACCTGGAAATGAGCTTCGTGACCCAGGACGATGTGTTCGCCGCCGTCGAGCCGGTGCTGGCCGGCCTGTTCGAGGAATTTGCGAACGGCAAGACGGTGAGCAAGGCGCCTTTCGTGCGCATCCCCTTTGCGGAGTCGATGCTCAAATACGGCACCGACAAGCCGGATTTGCGCAATCCGATCGAGATCGCGGACGTGAGCGATGTGTTCGCCCGCGATGATGTGGCGTTCAAGGCGTTCAAACACAAGACGGTGCGGGCGATCCCTGCGCCGGGCGCCGCCAGCCAGCCGCGCAGCTTCTTCGACAAGCTGAACGAATGGGCACGCGGCGAAGGCGCGCCGGGACTGGGCTATATCGTGTTCGAGAACGAGAACGGGACACTGATAGGCAAAGGGCCAATCGCCAAATTCATTCCTGCTGCCGCCCAGGCCGAGATGTCTGAGATTGCGAAGGTCAAGGCAGGCGACGCCCTGTTCTTCGCCGCCGACAAGCCGGAGCGTGCCGCCAACTTGGCGGGCCTGGCGCGCACTCGCATCGGGCGCGAACTCGGCCTCATCAAGGACGAAGAATATAAATTCTGCTGGATCGTCGATTTCCCCATGTATGAGTGGAACGAGGACGACAAGAAGATCGATTTCTCGCACAATCCCTTCTCCATGCCGCAATATGACCGGGAGAAGTTTCTGGCGCTGGACAAGAACGACAAGGATACGATCCTGGGGCTGAAGGCGTATCAGTATGACATCGTCTGCAACGGCTATGAATTGTCGAGCGGCGCGATCCGCAACCATGATCCGGACGTGATGCTGAAGGCGTTCGAGATCGCCGGCTATGCGCGCGAGGAAACGGAAGAGAAGTTCAGGGGCATGCTGAACGCCTTCCGCCATGGCGCCCCGCCGCATGGCGGCACCGCGCCGGGCATCGACCGCATCGTGATGCTGCTGGCGGGGGAGGAAAATCTGCGCGAGGTCACCATGTTCCCGATGACCCAATCGGCGCAGGACCTGCTGATGAACGCGCCCAGCCCCGCCAGCGACTAGCAGCTCAAGGAGCTGCATCTGCGCGTGGTCTATCCGGAAAAGTAACCTAGCCCGCTTTGACCGCATCCCGGGTCGATGCGATAGTCATCTCCGGCGGCCGGCGTCGTGCCGGTGAAGGGGTGCGGGGATGATCCGGAATTATCTCATCACGGCTTTGCGCAATCTGGCGCGGCACAAGCTCTACAGCTTTATCAATATTGCCGGCCTGGCTGTGGGGCTGGCCTGCGCCGTCTTCATCATCCTTTTCCTGCGTGACGAGCTATCCTACGACGCTTGGATTCCTGACACGCAGAATCTCTATCGCGTGGAATCGGTCTTCACCCCGCCGGGCATCGACCCGGCCTTCTTCACCGTCACGCCTTTTCCGGTGCCGCCCACCATGCTGGCCGAGATTCCCGGCGTCGTCGCCCAAACCCATCTGATCCCGAACAATTTCACTGCCAAGGTCGGGGATCGTCAGTTTCCCGTCAATGTCGATGCGGCCGATCCCAATTTCTTCCAAGTGATCCGGCTGCCTTTTGTGCGGGGCAACCCGGCCATAGCCCTGGCCCAGCCGGAGTCGATCGTGCTGACGCAGGCGGCTGCGAAGAAATTTTTCGGCGCCGCCGATCCGATCGGCAGGACCGTGACCTTGGATGGCGCGCACGCGCTGACTGTCACCGGCATCCTGCGTGACCTGCCGCACAACACCCAGCTCGACATCGACATGGTGATGCCCAACACCTCAAAGGCCGATCCCATGCCGGAGCGGGCCAAGCAGTCGTGGCTGAATGTCGAGGGGTGGGGATATGTCAAGCTTGCGCCCC
>DATATP010000244.1:0-16909 GCA_036268715.1 Rhizomicrobium sp.
GACCTTCGCATGTTCGTGCATCGCATGGCTCCGCATCTTCACGAACACAGCAGCAGTGTCCGGCCATAGTGCATGGCGCGAAGGACCTTACGGCGAAAAGAACGACATTTCTAAGACAACGATAAAGATTATGTCGTCTCCCGTCCGCCGCCGCATAACAGACACGCATATGTTATATGCCGCGCGCTGATCGTGAGGACGATCCTGTGGCCTGTAGTTCCGATTCATGCTGTAAGGCTTGCCTTCTCCCTGCGAGCTCTGCTTGACGGCTTGTCAACTTCACCTAGATTGCGCGCTGGCGTGCAGGTTCCTTTGATCGAAATGTTGCAACCTCGTCCATGAAGAAGCCCGGCAAAAGAAGTCTCAATAGCTTTCGCTGGCTCCAGCGGAGCGCGATGACTCTGCGTTGGCTCTATCTGACGCGCGTCTGGGGGATGGATATCCATCCGACCGCCCGCTTCTCGATGACGGCCAAGTTCGACAAGACTCATCCGTCCGGCATTCATGTCGGAGCCGCGACTTATGTGGCGTTCGGCGCGACCATCTTGTGTCACGATATGACCCGGGGCCTTTATCGCGACACCCGGATTGGGCCCCGATGTTTCATCGGCGCGCGCAGTATCATACTGCCGGGGGTCGAAATCGGCGAAGAATCCATCGTCGCCGCCGGTGCGGTAGTGACGCATACTGTGCCGCCGCGCTCGATCGTGGCCGGAAACCCGGCCAGAATCATTCGGGAAAATATCGCGGTCGGGGACTATGGCCGGTTTCTTTCCGCCGATATGCCCCCGAACGGGACAGCGCTTTCATCATAGAGATGAGCCGCGCGGAACGATTGTTGCGGGCGGCGCGCCTGCACATTTACGAAAGCAAGCGGAGGAATCTGGTGCCCTCGGTCGTCATTGTTGTGGAGAAT
Source organism: Rhizomicrobium sp. (assembly GCA_036268715.1). Taxonomy (GTDB): domain Bacteria; phylum Pseudomonadota; class Alphaproteobacteria; order Micropepsales; family Micropepsaceae; genus Rhizomicrobium. The sequence continues at coordinate 917 of DATATP010000244.1, forward strand.
CTGCCTGTCCCTTTTGATCGCCGGGTCTGGCAGGAAGCGCGCGCCCTGAAAGCCGCCGGCTGGTCCGTCTCGGTGATCTGTCCGACCAGCGAGCGGCACTGCGGGCTTTACGAGGAACTGGACGGCATCGCGATCTACCGTCACCGTTTGCCGCTCGAAGCGCGCGGCAAATTTGCCTTCATCGCCGAATATGGTGCCGCCCTGTTCCACGAATTCCGGCTTTTGCTGCGGGTGGCGCGAGAACGCGGTTTCGACGTTATCCAGGGTTGCAACCCCCCCGATCTGATTTTTCTGCCCGCGTTATGGTTTAAGCTTTCCGGGAAGCGTTATGTGTTCGATCATCACGATGTCTGTCCCGAATTGCTGAGCGTGAAGTTCGGCCGCAAGGGTCTTCTCTACCATTTGTTGCTGCTGCTGGAGCGGCTGAGTTTCGGTTGCGCCGACCTCATCGTCACCGCCAATGACACGTTCCGCGATATCGCCATCGAACGGGGCGGCCAGCACCCCGACAAGGTTATCACCGTCTATAGCGTTCCCGACGAGTCCCGCTTGCGGCGCGTGCCCGTGCCGCCCGGAATCCGCAGCGACGGCGAGATCATCCTGGGCTATGTCGGCATCATCGGGGACCAGGACGGGGTCGATCACTTGATACGTGCCATGCATCACTTGACGACCGATTTGGGCGCCCGCGATGTGCGCGCCATTGTGGTGGGCGATGGCCCAGCGCTTGCTTCGGTCAAGGCGCTGGCGCGCGAGCTTGGGGTTGACCGCCACATCACTTTCACCGGCTATCGCTCGGGCGATGATCTGCTGGGATTTCTTAGCGCCTTCGATATCGGCGTCATCCCCGATCCCGTCAATGAATACAACGATAAGATCAGCATGAACAAAGTGTTCGAATACTCCGCTCTGGGTATCCCAAGCATTGCCTACCCGCTGACCGAGACCATGCGCCTGCTAGGTGACGCCGGTTGCTACGCAGCGGGCAATAGGCCTGAGCAACTGGCGGAGGCCTGCGACCTCCTCCTTCGCAGCAGCGAAGAACGTCGCCGCAGGGGCTTAAAGGCCAAGGCCCTGGCCGATGCCAATTTCAGCTGGGAACGGGAAGCGGAGCGCTATGTGGGAGCCTATGGCAGGCTCCTCGCGAGTCGTTCCGCGGCATCCATCGCTTAGAGCAGATCGGGCTTTGCGACGATCTCAGTTATGGGGACCGAAGATTATTCCTGAGGAGATCGCCTCACCATCTTGCACCCGAGGGAACTTGGACACAGAATTGCCGCAAAGTCGCCGCCCTTCTGCTATCTTCGCAAGCGCAGCAAAATATTAATTTGAAGCGGAAAATATATTTCTAGTGCCATGCAACCATCTGTTTTACAACAGTAATTTCCAGCGACTTTGCACAATTCGCGTTTCTCGCTCTTGGGCGCAGCGCAATAATTTGCTAAACATGTCCTACTGTTTTGGAACGCTTTCGTACCTTTTCCGTAAGGGAAGGCCTGGACGGAGATCCGTCTTGTCCCACTCGAACCAATCGGGGGAGTCATTTGACGACCAAAAGCGAGATTTCCGGCGTCGTCGTGGGCGGCATCAGTGAATCAGCCCAAATTCATTTTCTTCATCGCGACCAATTCGATGTCCAGCGCGCTTCTTCTAGCGGTGCGGCTCTTGCCCAGAATTTTTCACTCTCCTGGATCGTCACAACCCTGGAAGCCGTCGCGGTTGTACTACTCAGCCTCGCCTGTGGCGTGATCTATCACCAGATCGAATACGGATATATGCGCAATCCGCTGATGTTCGTCAGCACGGGGCTGGTGGTCGCCCTGCTTTATTGCACGGGCATGCGGTCGGTGGCGGAATTGTCGATCAGCCGAATCGGTACCCTGTCCTACGCCTATCTGGTGTGGACTTGCGTGTTTCTGGTCCTGTCTTTCTTCGCCTTCACGATCAAGGCCACCGAAACCCTGTCGCGCGGCGCTATCCTATCCTTCTATGTTCTTGGCTTCGCCGGCGCCGCCTGTGTCAGAGTAACGGTGCCACGCCTGCTGGCGCGCTACCATGGGCATCTGCCCAGACGCGACTGTCTGGTGATTGGCGCTGATGGCAATGCCGGGATCGCCGATGTCATACGTTCGCTGCGGCTCGGGGGGCATGGCAGTGCCACACGGCTCACCATCGACGGCCTGCTCGACGAAATGCAATGGCGGGAAAATCTCGCCTCCCTGGTGCGGCAGGTGCTGAACCGGGTGCGCGGCGACAATCATGGCGAGATCTATGTCGTCGCCTCGGGTTTCAGGCCCGCCCGACTCAGTGCGCTGCTCGGTGCCTTGCAAACCGTGCCGCGCGCGGTGCGGCTGGTGCCGGAAGCCGATGTCGAGCAATTGCTTAATTTTCCTCTCAGGCGGGTGGGCCACAGCTGCGTCGTCGAGTTGCAGCGCGAGCCGCTTTCCAGCAGTCAGCGCCTGGTCAAGCGCTGCCTCGATCTTGCGATCGCCGTGCCGTTGCTGATTTTTATCGCGCCGCTCATGCTGGTGATCGCGCTCTTGGTGAAAATGGATTCGCCGGGGCCGGTGTTTTTCCGCCAGACCAGATTGGGAGCCTGGGGCCAGCCATTCCGCATCCTCAAATTCCGTTCCATGAACGTGATGGAGGATGGCGGCAAGATCGTGCAGGCTTCGCGTGGCGATCAACGCGTCACCCGGATCGGTCGCATCCTGCGCAAAACCAGCCTGGACGAATTGCCGCAACTCTTCAATGTTTTGAAAGGCGAAATGTCTCTGGTCGGCCCGCGACCCCACGCCGTCGCTCATGACAAGCTGTATAGCGGCCTGATTGAAAATTATGAATTGCGCCAACTGGTAAAGCCGGGCATCACCGGCTGGGCCCAGATCAACGGCTATCGCGGCGAAACCACCACTACCGACCTGATGCGCAAGCGCGTCCAACATGATCTGTGGTACGCCAAGAATGCCAATCCGGCGTTGGATGTGATGATTCTGGCGAAAACCGCCTTTGTGCTGTTCGGCCAGTCGGACGCTTACTAGAAAGCCTTTCCGATATTTATATTCTTTTCGGCACCGCTTTGCGGCGCAGCGCAACTATCCTCTCTCTCTGAATTCCGTTCTTCCGAAGGGCGATCATGACACCCGCGGTGCTGGTGACCGGAGACCCCGGCCGCATTACGAGAAATGCCCGAGACTGGCATTGCAATTGGCGGGCCCTCTGAAGCATGCCTGGACGGCAGGTTTTTCTCGCATATTTGTGTGGATTATGGGCAGCCATCGCGTTGCTCTGCCTGGCTGGAATGGTGTCCGGCTGGTGTGACGTGCTGAATTCCTTCGACCCCGTTTGGGCGCTTGCAGGCAGCGTTGTTCTGTGGCTGGCGATGCGATCGGAATTGCGCGGGCCCTTCCGGCTTCTGGCGGCATTCGGCTTCATCGTGCCACTCTGCCTGGTCGCGCCGGATATACTTGCCGCCACCCGCGATGCGTTGAGGCCTGTTCCCGGTCCGGCGGCACTCCGAATCGTCACCTTCAATGTCTGGGATAAGAACCGCCATCCGGGGCGCGCAATCGATCTGATCCTGAAACAGCATGCCGACCTTGTAGCACTGCAAGAGGATGTGGGCGGCTTCGCCCGCGAGGAGACGCGGCTGGCCGCAGTCTATCCCTATCATGTTCATTGCACGCGGATGGAATCGGGCGGCTGCTCACTCTGGTCCAAGCGGCCGTTTCTCGCCGCAGGCGAGCTGGTCTTTGCGCCCTATGGGATGGCATTGGTTTGGGGCCGGGTGCTCACACCGGACGGCAAGCCGGCAACCGTCTTCAGCGTGCATCTGGCTTGGCCATTTCCGCCCCACATCAAGCAGTTGCAAATGGGCATCCTCGCTCGCCATGTCGCGCGCCACAGTCCGGGGGAGGCCATCATCTTAGGCGATTTCAACCAGACGCCCTGGTCCTTCGCCTTGCGGCGGCTGGACAGGGCGCTTCATCCCCTCGTCCGTCGCACGCATGCGTTGTTCAGTTGGCCTGCCTTTATAAAACTACTTCGAATCCACACGCCGTTCGGGCTCCTGCCGATCGACCAAGTCTATGCCGCGCCGGCCTTTTCCAATGTCTCGGTCGAACGCCTGCCCGCCAGCAGTTCCGATCATTTCGGTCTGGTCGCGCGCTTCGCGCCGCGTCCCTGACTCTCAGAAAAAGCGTTCCGCGATCCGCACAATGTCGCCGGGCATGACCTGGGTCGACTGGTTGGCGGGCTGCTTGACCTCCGTGGTGCCGCCCTTACGGCGGATATACACATCGTCCTCGTCTGCGCGGTACGTATAACCTCCGGCCAGCGCCACTGCATTGATCGCATTGAGGCCCGTAACATAAGGGTACTCGCCGGGCTTGTTCACTTCTCCGATGATGTAGAAAGGCCGGTAGGTTTCGACCTCGACATTGACATGCGGATCCTTGACATAGCCATTCTTCAGGGCGGCGCCGATCTCGCCCTCAACCTCATGTGCCGTCATGTCGCTGGCCTTGATCTGGCCCACCAACGGAAAGCGCAGGTATCCGCCGCTGTCGATCACGAATTCACCGCCCAGGTCGGGCTCGCCATAGACAATGATGCGGACTTTATCGCCGGTGCCGAGCTTGTAGGTTTCCCCGCCGGAGCTCAGCGCCGCTGCCGTGGCGGAGGTGTTCGGCATTGCGGCGGGAGTTGCGGCGGAGGGTGTTGTCTGGGCAATCGCGGGTGCAGCGGCCAGCACCAAGGCCAGGGCGATCCAACGAAACGATGCCAGCATTGAAATTCCTCTCATTCAATCCCACGCTTTGACCCGATCTTTCGAGACCGCATAAAAGCGCCGCGCCCCACCCTCGAACACCGCAACCGTCAACTTGCCGGTGGCATAGGCCCCCGTATCGATGCCGACGCGGTCGCCCCGATCGGCCGGGCGGGCCGAGGGGGTATGACCATAAACCACCGTGGCGCCGAAATTGCGGCGCGTGTCAAGAAATTCATCGCGAATCCACAGCATGTCTTCGCGCCGTTGCTTGGCGATGGGCAGGCCCGGACGGAATCCGGCATGGACGAACAAATAGCCCCCAATTCTGACAAAATAAGGAAGGCTTTCCAAGAATCGGATATGCGTTTCGGGCACCGCTTCGGCGAAAGTGTCGCGCGCCTCGAACAGGCTTTCGTCGTCCTCATGCTCTGGCGGCGTGATGCCATAGCTGAGAAGCGTTTCCCGACCACCGAACCCTTTCCAGAGCCGGAAGAATCCGGGATCGCCCAGAAAGTTCAGCATCGACTGGTCGTGATTGCCCCGCAGACAGAGCGTGAGAAGGCCCGGCACGCCCTTGATCAATTGCTCGATCACGTCGCGCGAATCCGGTCCCCGGTCCACATAGTCGCCCATGAACACAAGATATTTGCGCTCGGGCGCGTCCTTCCCGGCATTGCTGGCGATGAATTCGCAGGCGCGGGCGAGCAGGCCCGCACAACCATGAATGTCACCCACGGCGTAGACCCGTACACCGGGCGGCAGCGGCGTCTGCAGCGCTCGCCGGCCCAGCATGCGCCCGATCAGCCCCGGACCGGGAATGGCTTGCAGAGGCTCGAACTCCTGCCCCAGCGGGGGCGCTTTGAAGTCGGTCTGAGACATCAGGAAGACACGCAGCACATGAAGGCCGACGCCGTTTTCATGATCGAAGTGTATCTCTCATAGCTGGAAAAAGCGCGAGGTTCCCGTATGCTGGCTGGGCTTTTGGGCCAAAGCTGGGCATCGCGGCCGGGCCGACCCGGATGGCTGCGTCCCGGGCCGCTCCTACCGGTAAGATGGGGTTAACGCTTCATTTGCAATCACCGTTCGACGGCAACCCGCCAGAAGGCCCGCTGGCCGGTTCCGAAGCTTGCGCTTGCCATTGGCCGGCCGGAAACAGATCCCGCGAGAAGCCGCGATACCGGCAGCGGGTGGACGGCGTTACGCAGCCGTTAGCTTTCCGATAAGGCTTGCTTCGCCGGTGGCGAAAACGGCGGACGCTCCCATCCGCACGGCAGGGTGCCGTGCGCAGGAGCGACCAATGCTGTACGCTTTCGCATCAAAGCGCGACGAGCTTCACAAAGCGGGGCTTCCCAGTCCAGTCAGCGCGGCACGCGCCACAGGAGTCTTCATGTTTTGGCTTGCATCGGGACCGCGCGGCGCGATTTGTTTCGTGCTCCTTGCCCTGGGCGCGATTTTCTGTTCCGCCGACGCCAGCCAGGCACAGACCCCGAACTGTCCGACGACGTTCAAGCATCCCGGCATTCTCACCACGCTCGACGATCTGAAGGCGGTCAAGCGACATATCGCGCGGGGCGATCAGCCGTGGAAATCGGCCTATGACATGATGGCCGGTTCCCCCTATGCCTCTCTCGGCTATGTGGCGCATCCCTTCGCCGTTGTTTCGTCGGGCGTGTACAACGCCAATGCCCACGGCACCTTCGAGGAATCGAAGGACGAGATGGCGGCCTATACCCAGGCGCTGATGTGGATTTTCACCGGCGACGAGCGCTATGCCAGGAATGCGGCAAGCATCCTCGATGCCTGGTCTTCGACGCTGAAGACCCATGAGGGACAGAACTGGTATCTCCAGGCATCCTGGGCAGGCTCTGTTATGCCGCTTTCGGCGGAACTGTTGCGTGCGACCTATCCGCAATGGACCGCCGCGGAAATCGCGCAGTTCAAGACCATGCTGAGTACGGCGTTCCTGCCGCTGCTGCATGACCGCATGGCTTATGGCAACCGCGAATTGTCGGTCATCAATGCGCTGATGGCGATCGGCGTGTTCAATGACGATCCGGCAGCCTTTTGCGAAGGACTGACCCACTGGCGGAGCTATGTACCCGATTATATCTATCTGAGCTCCGATGGACCCGAGCCCAAGCGGCCCAGTTATATGTCGTCCTCGCCCAGCGACGATGCGCTCATGGCGATGGATGGCAACAAGTTTGCTTATGGCAACTGGATTCTCGCCGCCCAGACCGTGACCATGCATGGCGACGACCGCACTGCCATCAACAAATGGAAGGTAGAGCAATGGTGGTACCGTCCCGACGGTCCGCTGGTGGACGGTCTGTGCCAGGAAACCGGCCGCGACCTCGAACATTCCGAGCTCGCCATGGCCGCGACCTTCAACGCTGCCCAGATCGCATGGAACCAGGGCATCGATCTATTCACGCCCAATGCAGCGCGACTTGCGGCGTTCCTGGAACGCTCGGCCGGTTTCCGCCTGGGCGCGCCGGCGCCGCCAGGGCTCTACCCGCAAGGAATCAAGACCGACAACAGGATCTTTCAGTCCTATGAGATCGGCTTCGATCATCTGCGGCACGAGAACAAGATACAGCTTCCCCTTACTCAAAAACTGCTCGTCACTGTGCTGCGGCCCGTCTCCGCGCATTATGCGCCGGCGCCGCCCGGCATTGTCGCCCGAGGCGTTACCGGCCCGGCCAGCATCATCTCGGTTTGGCAGACTCTGACCAACACCCGGGGAGGATAAAGAGCTCAGGCCGGTTGCTGGACGCGCTTCCAGAACGGCCCGATAAAACTGCTCAGCCGACGCAGCGCTGTTCGCAGCATGCGCTCCGGATAAAGCGTAATCGCCAGGGCAAGGGCGACGGTCGCAAGCACGGTAGTCGGCAGAGCGACAGCCCACGGCACTCCGCAGCTATGCAGATAGCCAGCCAGCCATACAGCCAAGGGAAAGTGAATGAGATAAAGCGGGTAGGTGGCGAGGCCGAGCTTGCGAGTCCAACTTGCAAATCCGCGTCCCAGCGATGCGAAGCCGTCGTTCCGGCGGACCGAGAAAACCAACAGGACCAGGCTCGACAGCCATATCGCCGCCGGCACAAAAAGATCCTGCATCGCCAGCCGCAAGCCCTCGCCCATAATCTGGATGACGCCGGCAAGCGTAAACACCGCAATCCAGAATATTCTGTTTCTTGTCGCCTGTTTCATCAACACCGCCCAAAGCAGCACTCCAACGGCAAAGAAGCAGCCATGTTCGATGAGCAGCAACTGCGCAATACGGGTGAACGCGAAACGACCCAGGACAAGCGCCAATTTGGAATGGGGAGAAAAACAATTTACCGCAAGCCATGCTGACCAGAAAACAGAACTTACGATCCCGATCGCTGTGGCGACTTGTACCAGGCGTTCGAATTTGTTCGCCAGAAGCACGAGCAGCACGATGGCGTAAAAGCAAATCTCGATCGTAAGAGTCCAATAGGCAGAGCTGATATAGGGCGAAACCGGAAAGAACGATACGCTGCGTAGGTATAAGCTCAGGACTGGATCGGGGCTGTTCAGCGCAAGCAGAAAGATCGCTGCAATAGTGGCGCAGACCCATACACCGGGAACGAGGCGCAATACGCGGCTTTCCAGAAATTGTGGCGGGGAAGAAGTTTCGGCCGTGAACGCGATAACGAATCCCGATATCACGAAGAAGATTTCGACACCGATCCAGCCGAACTGCGAATAGGGGCGCAATTCTCTCAATGATGAAAAATCAAAGCCGATCTGATGGGAAAAATGTGCCAGGAATGTCCATGAGCCGTAAACGACGTGGTACCACATCACCAGCAGCGCAGCGGTGAAGCGCAAAAGATCCAAGCCCAGGATCTGGCGCTTCTTTACAATTGTTCCCGCGCTCGACATGGCCCGCCCGTCTTCGACGTCTGGCCACGCTATCTGCGAATTGTGTCCTTGCCGGGACACGATGGAATCCGCCGAGTTTTTTTCGGGCGGAGCGAGAGCCTCTTAACAAATGTAATCTTGCCTGAAATGCGAAATAAGCGGAGCGGTAAGGCGCTTGGCGCCAATCATCGGCCCCACAGCTTTTTCCGCCGGCGATAAAAGCCTATCGGTCCGCCAAGGCCAAGAAGCCCTGCGCCGAACAGCGCGACGGTAGCTGGCTCAGGCATCGGCGACGGCGGATCGAAGGATGCCGTCAGATTGCCCGACGGTGCGCCATCGGCGCACAAGCCGTTCGCTGTCACGCCCAGGCACACGCTGGATGAGAAATAATAACCGTGATCGTTCTGGATGAAGTCGGCGACCGATACATCGACCAGGGTGAATGAAAGCGGGCCGGCGATGCCGCCGGAGCCCTTGCAGACATTGCAATAAATTTCATAATCGAACGTGCTCACCAACCCGGCATGATACAGGCCGGCAGTGGTGCTTTTGAGCGCGAACCCGTCGCTCAAATCCTCGATGCCGATCGTACCGAGGTTGAGATCGAAATAGAAAGAGGCGCCTTTGTTGCTATGGGCGAAAGCCTCATCCGAGGCCAACTGCACCAGGACGTCGACATCGCTGCCATCCTGGGTCAGCGACACCATGCCATAAGAGCCAGGCGTCATGGCTTTCGGCCCCGATGTGAGATTAAAATGATCAAGCGGGAATGTAGCGGCCGCGAAGGCCGGAGCAACCAATCCGGTGGCGGCGAGGAAGCCGAGACCTGGCAAAGAAGCACGAAAGAGATGCATGCGGACGGTCCTTAGAAAACGTCGATGCCCCCTGAACAGTCCGCTGCATAAACCATACCAGGATGAAATGAGCGCGCCTTTCCGGCAAGTTTGGCACGAGCCGCATCGCCTCCCAGGTGAAAATGTAAATGGTTCTTACAACCGGGAACTCTTTGATTTACTTGCAATATTTAAGGAACTTGATCTGGGCGTCCATTTTACGAATCGCCAAAAAGTTCCCATTCACATCGCCTCTTTTTATTCTTGTCTCGCGATGATCATTTGCTGACCGTGCTGAATGAGAGTTATTTGGAACCCTAATGGGATCGGCCACACATTGCTTTTTCGGATGCGCCGACTGGAAATTCCGCGCGTCGTCCACTTGCCCGGTTTGCCCACTTTCAAGTCAATCCGGCAGACAGCCTCTCCATCGGGCAGATCATGAATGTCATCAAAGCCGCGTCAGGTCCGTCACCGCTTAAAGACAGACATGGCTATTTCGTCAGCCTTGAAGTCGGCCGCTTCTTTGCGGCGTTTTTTGTCGCCGCCTTTCACGCGTCGTCGGCCACGGCAATATTCGTCGGAGCTTTCCCGTTTCGCGATTTTTTTCGCGCCGGCCATGCCGGGGTGGAATATTTTTTCCTGCTGAGCGGGTTCCTTATCTATTCCATTCACCGCCGCGATTTTGGCAAGACGGGCGCGTTTCGCACTTTTGCGTTGAAGCGCGCCATCCGTATCCTGCCGATCTATTGGATTGTTACCTCTGTTTATTTCGCACTGGCGATTGTCGCGCCGCATATCGGTCATGCCCGCAGCCTCGACATCGGCGTCATTCTGAGAAACTTTACCCTCACCGGTAGCGACCAGGACCTGTATCTCGGCGTCTCCTGGACCTTGGAACGGGAAATGGTTTTTTATGGGCTCTTTGCCTTGGGGCTGCTCTTTCCGTGGCTGCGGTTAAAAGCCTTTTGGCTGTGGCAGGCAGCGATCGTTATTGCAGCCATCGTTCATCCGGAGTGGTCGTCCGGCCCCCGCGGCTCTCTGCTTTTCGGCCTCTACAATCTCGGCTTCGGCGGCGGCGCGCTGATCGCTTTTTGCCTCGAACGTCGGCCGCCGGGCGCGGCCGTGGCCAAAGTGCTGCTGGGATTCGGAGCGGTCTTCTTCCTTGCTCTGTTTCTGACGGAATGGCGGATCGGCGCGGGCGCGCCGGATAAAATTGTCGTCTTAGGCGATCATACCAGCCCGCTATTTTATCTTTGCGCCTGCGCGCTGATCATTGCGGGCGCCGTCCGGCTGGAAAAGCTCTGGGGATTTTCGGGCAACCGCCTGTTGCGCCTTCTCGGGGACAGCAGCTATGTCCTTTATCTGGTACATGAAGCCTGCATTTCCACGGTCGTCCGCCTGTTGCGCTGGCCGATGCCTTTCAAGCCGGAAATTATTTTTGTCGTGTCGCTGATCGTAGCAGTGAGCGCCGCCGCTGCGATTCATCTGACCGTGGAAAAACCGATATTGACCGGGCTTCGCTCTGTGCTGTTGTCCAGGTCACGCCAAGCTCCTGCCGCGATCCGGCCGGTCGAGGAGATTTCCTGAGTCTCAGTTCGGCTTGAGGCCCCGGTGCACAAGCATCGGCCCGACATCTGGGTCTTTGCCGTAGAAGGCGCGGAACATCGGGCCGTAGTCCAAGGTATGGCCGCGCGACAGGATCATGTCGCGGAATCGCTGCCCATTGGCGCGGGTCAGCCCGCCATGCGCGGTGAACCAGGCATAGGCGTCATCGTCCAGCATCACGGTCCATTGATAGGCGTAATAACCCGCGGCATAGCCATTGGCCCAGATGTGCAGGAAATAGCTGGAGCGGTAGCGCGGCGGCACATTGGGGAAATCGGTATGGGTGTTCTTCAGCGCCTCGGTCTCGAACTTATCGACATCCTGGCGCGGCGCGTCTGCCTTCAGTTCATGCCATTGCATGTCGAGTTCGGAGGCGGCAAGCAATTCGCCCAACTCATAGCCCTGGCCCCAGACCTGGCTCTTCTTGATCTTGTCCACCAAATCCTGAGGGATCGGCTGATGGGTCTTATAGTTTACCGCATAATGCTTCAGCACATCGGAATCGAGCGCCCAATGCTCATTGAACTGGGAGGGAAATTCGACGAAATCGCGCGCGACATTGGTGCCTGACAAAGTGGGATAGACCTGATCGGCAAAGAGGCCGTGCAGGGCATGGCCGAATTCGTGGAACATGGTCGTCACATCGTCAAAGCTAAGCAGCACAGGCTGGCCGGGCGCGGGCTTGGTGAAATTGGCGACATTGTAGATCACCGGCTTGGTGCCGAGCAGCCTGGATTGCCCGACGAAATTGCTCATCCAGGCGCCGCCCGATTTGTTGTCACGCTTGAAATAATCGAAATAGACCAGACCCAGCGGCGAGCCATCCTTGTCGAACACTTCGAACACCATCACATCCGCTTGATACACCGGGATGTCGTGCCGCTGCTTGAAGGTGATGCCATAAAGCCGGTTGGCGGCATAAAACACGCCATTGCGCAGCACATTGCCCAGTTCGAAATAAGGCTTGAGCTGGTTTTCATCCAGATCGTAGCGTTCCTTGCGCACCTGTTCGCCATAACGCTGCCAGTCCCAGGGCTTGAGGGTGAAATGTTTCCCGTCCTTGTCGATCGCGGCCTGGATCAGCGCCGCTTCCTCTTTCGCTTTCGCCGCCGTGGGGCCGATCAAGGCCGCGAGGAATTTCTGAACCTTTTCGGGCGTGTCGGCCATCTGGTCATAAAGTGTATAGGCAGCATAATTGGGATAGCCCAGCAGCTTCGCCTTCTGCGCCCTTAGCTGGGCGATCTCCGAGATGATGGCGCGGGTGTCGTCCTTGTCGCCCTTTTCCGTTGCGGTCCAGCGCGCATCGAACAGCTTTTCGCGCACCGCGCGATCGGATAGCGATACAAGCTGGGGCTGCTGGGTTGTGTTCTGCAACGGAATGACATATTTGCCGTTCAACTTGCGAATCTGCGCTTCGTGGGTGGCATTGGCGATTTCCTCGTTGCCGAGGCCCCCCAGTTCGCGCTTGTCGTCCAGCACCAGGGCGCCTGCTTTGGTCGCGGCGAGCAGCTTCTGCTGGAACTCCGTTTCCAGGGTCGCGTCGCGCTTGTTGATCTCGCGCAACTTGGCCTTGTCGGCCGGCGGCAGATTGGCGCCCGCATGCACGAACTGGCGATAATAGATTTTCAGCAATTGCTGCTGCTCGGGGTCGAGCTTGAGGCTCGCTCGCGCGGCATAGATCGCCTTTACCCGCGCGAACAGTGTAGCGTTCAGATAGATGGCATCCTGATGGGCCGCGAGCTTGGGCGCTTCGTCGGCCTGGACCTTGTCGAGGGCGGGATCGGTGTTGGCCTGGACCACGCCAAAAAATGCATTGGTCACCCGGTCCAGCATGCGGCCCGATTTTTCCATCCCCGCAATCGTGTTGTCGAAGGTCGGGGCCGCGGAATTGGAGGCGATGGCATCGATCTCCGCACGCTGCTGTTTCATCCCCTCATCGAACGCCGGCGCATAGTCGCTGTCCTTGATCTTATCAAAAGGCGGGGCGTGGAACGGCAGGCTGGAAACACGCGCGAACGGGTTCGCCGCTAGGGTGGGAGTTGCCGTCAGCAGCAGCAGAGTTGCGCCCAATGCCGTCATTTTATTCATGCCGCGCCTCGAAACCGGGAGATTTTCGCGATAGTGATGGCGGCGCGCGAAAAATGAAAGTGGAAGACATATGAAAATCCTGATTATCGGCGCGGCCGGCATGGTGGGGCGCAAGCTGGCGGAGGCATTGATTGCCGGCGCCCTGCCCAATTCCATCGATGCCCTTATCCTAAGCGATGTGGTCGCTCCCGCGATTCCACCTGCCGCGCAGTCCTACACCAGCAGCAAAGCTGCCGACCTCTCGGCCCCAGGCGCCGTTGAAACGTTGATCGCGGACCGGCCAGACCTGATTTTCCATCTCGCCGCCATCGTGTCGGGGGAGGCGGAGGCCAATTTCGACAAGGGGTATCGGGTCAATTTCGACGGCACCCGCGCCCTGTTTGAGGCGATCCGGCTCGAGAATCGCAAATCGGGTTACAAGCCCAAGCTGGTGTTCACATCCTCCATCGCGGTGTTCGGGGAGCCTTTCCCCGAAGCCATTCCCGACGATTTCTTCCACACTCCCCTGTCGAGCTATGGCACACAGAAGGCGATGTGCGAATTGCTTTTGTCCGATTACAGCCGCCGGGGTTTTTTCGACGGCATCGGCATCCGCCTTCCGACCATCGTGATTCGTCCAGGCGCGCCCAATGCGGCGGCGTCGGGATTTTTCTCCGGCATTCTGCGCGAGCCGCTGACGGGCAAGGAAGCCAAGCTGCCGGTCGGCGAGGAGACGCGGCATTGGTTCGCCTCGCCGCGCGCGGCGGTCGGTTTCCTGCTGCACGCTGCGAAGCTTGATACGGCGAGGCTGGGGACGCGGCGCAACCTGACCATGCCGGGCATCTCCGCCACGGTGGGCGAGGAGATTGAGGCGCTGCGGCGGGTTGCAGGCGATGGGGCGACAGCGCTGATCCGGCGCGAGGCCGATCCGGCAGTGGCGAAGCTGGTGGCGGGCTGGCCGCGCAATTTCGACGCAGCGCGCGCTACCGAACTCGGGTTTCAGGCGGAGAAGACATTCGATGAGATCATCGCCGCGCATCTGGAAGACGAACTCGGCCGCGCAAAAACCTGAGTTTAACCATCGCCGCCGTGATCGCGCAGCAATTGGCTGGCCGTAGCGACGGTCTCGCGCACCGCTTGTTGCTTGCCGCCGATTTGCACTACCGCCCCCACGCTGCGGCCATATTCGCCCGGCACCGCGGCGCGCAAGCCACTCACTTTGCTCGAATCGACCCATATCGGCGTGCCGTCGGGCCGGGTGAATTTCACCAGGGCCGCCTTGCCCGATTTTGGAAGGCCCAGCATACGGCGAATGCCCGCGATGTAATTGCGGGTCTCGGCGGGAAGCTTGCGGCCTTTGGTGAGATGATCCTCCAAATTCCCGGGCCCATCATTATAGGCGGCGAACATCGCGGGATAACCATACTTGCCACGTAGCCAGCGCAGATAGGCCGCGCCTGCCATCACATTGTCATGCGGGTCATATGGATCGGCGCCAAGACCGTATTGCGCGCGCATCTCTTCATAGGTGCCAGGCTCGACCTGCATGATGCCCATCGCGCCTGCATCGGAGGTGATGGGCTTGCCGTCGGGCAGCACAGTGCGGCCGCCGCTTTCCATCCGCATCACCGCGCGAATCCATGTTGACGGCACATGGAAGCGGTGGGCCGCCTGTTCGATCAGCGGCTCCCAGCGCGCCATCAAGGCAGCCGGACCCATCGCCTGTTCCTGATCGGACACGGTCGGCGAAACCTCCACCGTCTCTTCGGGAATGACAGTCTGCTTCAGTATATGCGTGAAGGAATCGAGCCCACCCGCGCGGACGAAAGGATCGCGGGCGATTCCGTTGCGCATCGCCCATATTGCGGCGATCAGGATGAAACCAAGGAACAGAGCGGGAAAGACATTTCCAATACTCTGCGAACGCGCGCGGGCGTGGGATCTGGAACTCATCGGAACTTTCTGTTGTGAGCCGGACGTCCGCGCCCCACGGCCGTTACGCTGTTCCTTAAATTGTATTGGCGCACTATTCGTCAAGACGAAACCCGCCGGAACATAAGTTCCGGCAAATAGGCGTTGCAAGGGCTCTGACGCGCGCGATTTCCGTAAAGCCACCCTTGAAGCTATTACATTTGCAGCACGCCGCGTCAGACCGCAAATCCGTGTGGGGCTTCGCCGCGCCGATAAATGTCCCACATCTTGGCGAACGCTGCTTCGAGGTTGCGCCGGAAACGTTCCGTATCGAACAGCGCGCAGTTCAGGCGATTTTGGGCGAGCTTGTTTCGCAAGGACGACAGCGATGCCGCATCCTGTGCCAGTTCCACCGCACGGCGCTCGTAATCCGCAGTAGTTTCCATAATCAGTTCAGGCAGGCCCGCAGCGGCCAGAAGGCTAACGGCGACGCGGCCGGCAAATACCTTGCCGCGACAGGTGAGAAGCGGAACGCCCGCCCATAATGCATCACTGGCCGTGGTGTGGGCGTTGTAAGGCCAGCTATCCAGGAAGAGATCGGCCAGCTTCAGCCGCGCCAGATGCCGGGGCAAAGGCAGGCTTGATGCGAATAGCAGCCTGCCCGTGGCCACACCTCTCGCCTCGGCCTCCCGCTGCAGATTGGCCTGTGCTTCCTTGCCGTGCCACAGCCACAACACGCTGTCCTCCACCTGCTGGAGGATTCGCATCCAGGCCGCGAAGCAATCGGGCGTCAGCTTGTAGGTCTGGTTGAAATTGCAGAACACAAAGCCGGTGTCTGGCAGCCCCGCTTCACGCCGGGTGAGCGTGCCTGCCGCAATGGGCCGCTTGGAATCATTCGCCTGATAGGTGTCCGGC
>DATATP010000245.1:0-17966 GCA_036268715.1 Rhizomicrobium sp.
GCCTTTGTCGGCATGATCATGCTGATCGGCATCGTCAAGAAGAACGCCATCATGATGATCGACTTCGCGCTGCAGCGGCAACGAGACGGATCGAATGTGATGGCGCAGCGTGCGATCTATGAAGCTGCGCTGATCCGCTTCCGCCCAATCATGATGACGACGATGGCAGCGATGATGGGCACCTTGCCAGTCGCCTTCGGCACCGGAATGGGAGCGGATTCGCGCCGGCCCCTCGGCCTTTGCGTCGCCGGCGGCCTGCTGCTTTCCCAGCTTCTCACCCTTTATATTACTCCGGTCATCTATATCTATCTCGACCGCTTCAGCGCCAAGCTGCAGAACCGGCGCGAGCCTTTTTCCGGCAAACCCGCGCCGGCGGAGTAGGCGAGCCCTCCGATCGCGCAAGATCACTGCGAGTGGGAGTGTTTCTCCTGACGCGACTCGGCCATGCGTAGATGTATGCGCAGCACCGGGTGATGCTGCACCGCTCATTCACATGGCGGTTTTCTCGAAACTTCAGAGGAAAACCTGCAACAAGTGGCAATCTTTCACCGCTCACCGAAAGAAACCGGCTCAGGCTGAAGGAGGGCGGATCTGCAACTCGGCAATCTCGAGCGCAATACGCGACCAAAAAGAGGCGGCACGCAGATCGCCGCTTTCGGTGAACTGAGTCGAACGGTCCAGCGCCGCGGACAAGGCATCGCGCCGATTCCGCTTCAGCAAGGATAATGCCATGGCCCGAACTTCGCCGTTCTGCATTGGAAAACCCGCCTGAACCCCGGGCCCAATATTAGGTCGGCAAAATATCGTCACAATTAAACATGTTAAGAGACGTCGCTGAAAACCGTTTGTGTTCGCGTATTCGGCGGCTATCAAGCTGTACACGCGACCCAAGGCGTTTCTGGATTCCTTCTAGCGCTGCGGGAGGAACTGAAGGATACCGGTGTCATGGTCACTTGTCTGATGCCCAGCCCAGCGGAAACCGAATCCTTCCAGGGCCGACAGAATGAAGACCAAGATCGGCGCCGAAAGACGATCGACCCGGCCGAGGTTGCAGCAGGGTTTAAGACGATGATGAGGGAGAGGTGATCAACGGCTGGAGAACGCGATGCAGGCGGCGATGGCGATGTGCTGGCCGCCGGACAGCTTGCCGAGCAGCACACCAAGGAAACCGGCGGGAGCCGCGAAGCACCAGGCTCCCCCGCGCTGACCAATAGCTGTGCGATCTGTAATCTTAAACCCGATGCTTCCGCTTAAGCATTCGTTTGCGGGGACTACCTATCCTTGCCTCGTCACTTTGACGGGCAAAGTCATGCGCAGAATGAACTTTGAGCAGAGAAGCCCGCGGGACCGGGATATCGGCGGTGCCCCCGGCCCGGTGCTGTTGCTGGTGGCGACGGCGCTGGTGTTGTGGACCTTGGGGCTGGTGCTGCGCGGCGGGGTTTAGCCAGCCGCAACTCTATGCCGCCATCATCCGCTCTACCTCGAAAACGATTTCGCGCAGGTGGAAGGGTTTGGACAGGACCTTGGCCTGCTTGGGCGCGCCGGAAGCCGGATGCAGGGCCACGGCCGCAAAGCCGGTAATGAACATGATCTTGAGGGCAGCGTTCATCTCGGCCGCCCGTTTTGCAAGCTCGATGCCGTCCATGCCCGGCATCACGATGTCGGTCAGCAGAAGATCGAAGGTAACGCCCTTGAGGCACTCATAGGCGTCGGAGCCGTCACCAAAGTCGGTGACCGCATGCCCGGCCCGCACCAGCGCGGCCGCAAGGAACTTGCGCAGGGATTCGTCGTCTTCTGCTAAAAGAATATGCGCCATAGCTGCCCACCTGCCCGCCGCTATAAGAGCGTATAACGGGCAAAGGGTAAACCGCAGTTAACACCGAACCGGGTCGCGCGTTATTCCAGGGACGGCACCGCGCCCACCTGCCGGAAGCCGCGGAAGCGGCCCGGAGCCACGTCCTGGCCTGCGGGCGCGGATTTTTCGGCCGTGCGGGCGGCTCAAAGCGGCGAGCGGCCGTGCGAGCTGTGCAGCCGGTCGATTGCCTCTTGCAGCATCTTGTCGAACTCGGCCCGCGGCATTTTCAGTTTTTCAGGATGCTCGTCGATATATTTCTTGAAACCGGCGAATTTGGCGTCGTCCCAGCCGCCCTCGACCGACCCGCCATTCTTGTTGGCGAGATTGAGCTCGAAATTATAGTCGTCGGTGAGACCGGTGAATTCCGCACTGGCAACGGCTTCCTCCGCCAGCGGTGCGGGGATCACCAGTAGCCCGTCGCGCTTGGCCAGGATCAGGTCGCCCGGCAATACGGTCGCGCGGCCGATGCGGATGGGCACATTGATGCCCGTCATTTCCTCATCGCGAATCGCAGACGGGTCCTCGCCACGGTAGAGGCCGTTGAACCCCTTGATTTCGCGATTCTCCTCCTGGTCTCGGATGCTGGCATTGAACACGAAACCGTTATGCGACTTGCCGTAGATGCCGTTGCCGAGGTTGGAGCCGATCAGCGTGCCATCGACGATCTTGCCATAGCCGTCGGCGACATAGACATCGCCGTCCTGGAGATCGGCGATCGGCCAACTGTTATGGCCGCTGACCCGCCCTTCCTGCTTGCCTTCGGCCGTGATCGCCGCGGCCATGTCGGGGCGGGAGGGCATGTACTGCGCGGTGAGCGCGCGGCCGGCAAAGGGCTGGTCGTCATGCAGCATGTGCCAGCCACCTTCATACTGGTTCACATAACCGTGCTGGCGCAGGAAGCCCCAGAGATCCTCGATCGTGCAATCCACCGCTCGCTTGAGGAGATCGTCCGGCAGTTTTGGGCGTCCGTCGGGAAAGCGCTCGCCCTTCCAATCGGAGGTGTAAAACATGATCTGCGCGCGCGTCTGCTTGACCTGTGCGAGAACTGGCGCCGCCCCGAGTGTCGCGCAGATGGCAACCGCTGCAATGATAAATTTTTTCATATGCCCTCCCGAACCTGCTTGTTCTATCCCCGCAGCGTGGCGGAGACGCAGAATACCAAAATGCCGATGCACTACTACCCTCGTGGCACCTGCGGCGGTGGCGCGCCGGCATCGCGACGCGCCGGCCCACATTATACCGCCTAGAGTTTCGCCGTCATGCCGACTTCCACCGTCCGCCCGATCGGGCTGGCGTTGAAGGCGTTAAAGCCGAAAGCGGCGTTGGAGCTTGCGCCCGTACCGTTCGCCGTTGTGTTGATGAAAGGCGGATTCCGGTCGAAGATGTTGTTGACGTGCAGATAGACCTGATCCCCTCCCAGCCAGCCATCGACGAAATTATAGGCCAGATTGATGTCGAGCGTGGTCCATGAATGCACCACATCGCCACCGCCCAGCACGGCCCCGGTCGCGCTGGTAATGAGCGGATGCACCGCGGTGCTGTTCCAGTTGCGGTAGCTGGGTGTGAAGTTCACGAACAGGTCGGCGACGATCGGACCGCCGGCCCATCCGACATTGCCGCGGGTGTTGTATTGCACCGAAGCAAAGGTCCCGTTGAAGCCGGACGAGTTCATGATGCTGAAATAATTTAGCCCATCATAACCCTCCTGAAACTGGGTGAAGATGGTGGCATAGTCCCCGAGATGGAAGGCGCCCCAGTCCCCGGCGTCCCAGGTGTAATTCGCATCCAGATCGACACCCTGGACCTTCAGATACAAAAAATTGGTCTCGTCATGCGCCCAAAGATAATAGATGCCGCCTGCCGGCAGGGCGCCGGTGGTGGCTCCGTTCCCCGTATTGGTGAAGGCGTCGACCTGCGTCTGCGTGCAGGCGGTCGGACAGATGGTCAGGAAATGATTGAGGGACGGGATATTGGCCGTCTGCTGGATATGGGCTGCATTCACTGCGCCCTTGAAGGTGTTGTTGAACAAGGTGACGCTGGTCGTCAGGCCGGGAAGCCAAGTCGGCGAGAAATCCACGCCCAGCGACCACGCCAAACCCGTTTCGGGTTTCACATTGACAAAGCCGCCGCCCATCTGCCGCTCCAGGCCCTGGTTGCCACCTGTGCCGTTGGTGCCGGGCGTATTGCCCAGGGTGACGAACGGACACCCCGTCGAGGCAGGAGTTGAGGAAGCTGCGCCACCGACGGTGCAAACCGCGCCAGGGATCTGCGCAATCCCCGGGAAGTTCGCGGCCGGGAGACTGTCTATCTCTGCGCCGGTCGATGCGCCGCCGGCATACATATAGCCCAGCGACGGGTCGCCAATGGACAAAAGCGGCGGAGCCACGAAGGATGTGGAGTAGTTCGCGCGAAACTTCAGGCCGTCGGTAATCTGCCAGTCCATGGCGAATTTGGGATTGGAGGTGGGCCCGACATCGCTGAACTTGTCGTAGCGGCCCGAAATATCGATCGAAAAGGCCTGGACCAGCGGCACGTCCATCTGCGGAGAAATGATCGGCACCTGCACTTCGGCGAAGGTCGAATAGACCACCCGGTGATAATGATAGCGGGTCAGGGCGGAACCATAGGACGCGGCGCCCGTGTTGTTGGCCGCGACATTGTCCTTGATAATATGCTGGTAATAAAGCTCGGCGCCGAATGCCGCCTTCACCGGTCCACCGGGCAGGTCGAACAGGGTGCCGTCGATCGAGGCGCGCATCTGGTTGGTGCTGTTATAGATATTTTGCGTCGCATTATTCGATGCGAGCGAACGGATCACCGCGGCCGAAGTTTTGTTGGCAGTGCCCGCCGGATTCCACACGTCCAGCGCATTGGCGGCTGTGAGCGGCAGGTTGAGCGAAACCACCTGATGGCCCGCAATATCGGTCTGGGTGGTGCTGCCATTGGACAGCGAGGTGCCGTTGAGCGCCTGATAGGCGCAGCTCGTGCAGAAGCCGTTGGTGGTGCCGTTCATGTAATTGTTCTGGCCCATCACCCAGTCCAGCTCGGCGTGCCAATTGTCCGAAATGGTGTAATTGGCGTCGATCCGGTTGTAGATCACATCTTCGGTCGAGGTCAGGATCGGAAGCGGATCGAGAAGGTCCACCCAGGCAATCTGTTCCGCGGTCGTGTTCAGCGCGCCCGCCGGAGCCTGGAAGAACGGATTCTGCTGGCCCGCAACGCCCGAGGAAACGCCATTCACGGTGCCATAGGCGTTCGCCGTGATGGTCCCGGCCGGCGCCCTCTGATTGGTATGCAGATCGTTATAGAGCAGCGTGTCGGAGATGTTCAGCCTGCCGCCGAAAAAATCCTGGCTGATGCGGGTCATCGCATTGATGCGGCGTATGCGCGGGATCAGATCGCCACCATAGACCTCGTTGTTGCAGGGACGGGCCGGCTGGCTGTTGGCGTAGCCGGTGGTCGCGCCGGGACCTTGATACCAATAGCTGCTGCCTGAACCTGCAACCGGAGAGGTTGGATGAAGAGAAGCTGGCGAGCATTGAGTTTGATTCTGATTGGTGCCGCCGACCGGGGTAAAATTGCCGAGGGTCAGATAATTTCTGGCGGTGATCGGGATATTGCTCCCGTAGGTATAGCTTGTGGCGAAATAGACATTCCCGCCATCCCAATGGGTGCCCCACAGCAGAGATGCGTTCTCGGTCTGGTAATCGTCGCCTGCCCCGAACTGCACATTGCCCTGCAGGCCATCGAAATTCCTGCGGGTGATGAAATTGACCACACCCGATACAGCGTCCGAGCCGTAAACCGACGAAGCACCGTCGGCGAGCACTTCGACCCGCTGCAGCGCGATGACCGGAACGATATTGGGGTCAGCTTCCGCCCATTGCGGCCCACCGCCGGGAATACGCATCCCATCCACCACTACAAGAGTGGAGTTGGAGGCGCTGGCCGCCAGATTGTGGATGTTGGGAGAATAGAAGGTGTAGCTGTTCTCGCCTTGCGCAGCCGTGCCGGCGTTCGACAGTTGCGGCAAGGTGGAGAGGACCTGCGACACGCTGACCGGAGCGATCGCTTCGATGTCGGCCTGCGTTATGCTTGCCACATGCGAACCGACGGGCGCCACGCCGCGAAGATTCGTGCCCGTGACAACGACCTGCTCGACACCGCCTCCTTCACCCTGCGTCTGGGCGTCGGCGGCGCTCGGCAAAATCGCAGCAGCCGCCAGCAATGCGGCGGTGGCGCCGCCGAGATTCAATTTCCAAATAAGATTGCCCATAGTGATCCTCCGTGGCGAGACATGCATCCGCGCGCACCGAAAGAGCGCGGGTTGCAGGCGTTTTTTCCCTGATCACAATTTATTGTATGCCCGGTCCGCTGCGGATTCCGGTGCTCTGACGCGGTTCATAACCGAACGTTACGCCGTTATAACCAACGCGTGGCCCCGCTTGTCAATCCGCAACCTTGGGCGACGCCGCTGATGTCGCTGGATAAATCTTCGCGACGTGCAATGGCGGCTTTGTTCGCAGACTTACCAAATGTCAGAGTTTAGAACCTCTTAGTCAGTTCGCCGGCCCAACCCGGGGGTCCTGATTCTCATGCCGGCTTTGTATCCAGTGGCAATAAACTTCACCGCCGATGCAAAATTCGCACACCGCACCATGGCGGAACCCGTCTGCGTGCCTCCATCTGCAATAGTTCTATCGGCTTTTGAATGTCGCAATAGCGCCTGGGCGGGATTGAAAGCTCAAGGTGGCGGCGGTGTCCCGCTTCAGGCTGGCGCCGTCGAAGCGCCAGACCTCGATTTCCCGTTCGGCCGCGCACTGGAGCAGGATGGTGTGGCCATCATCGCTCCACGTCGCGCCCTGGCACCAATGGCCGGTATTGGTGGTTGCCACCGGCGCCAGTGACGACCCATCGACCCGGAAAACCTTCATCAAGCCGAACACTGTATTGTATGTTGGGTCGGCCTTGGTGCTGGCAGAGCCGTTCGCCACCGTCACTTCGAGATATTTGCCGTCAGCGGACAGCGCAACATGTTCCGGAGTTGGGCCGACCACCACCGAGGTCACGACCTTATGCGATTGCAGGTCGCTCACCGAGACAGTGCCGTCATGAGGACCATGCGAGCCCCGGACGGGCGCAGGCGTATCCATAGCGCCGCCCAGATTGGTATTGATGATATAGCGGCCGTCCGAGGTGATCACCGCGCCATAGGGCATGCGACCTGAAGCAATTTCAGCACCGGTTTTCGCAACCTGGTTGCCCTTAATGGAAAGCTCCACCAGCTTGGAGGCGCCTTGGGCCACCACCCATGCAGTATGACCTCCCGGAGTGAGAACTACGTCGGTGGGCCGTGACTTGGCGTCGAGCTGCACTTTGCCGGCAGGCGTAAGACGGCTATCCGCGATGGAAAAGACCGAGATGGTGTCGTCGCCCGTACTGGCGACCAGCGCCAGAGTGCCCGCCTTGTTGATCGAAACGCCGCTAGCGCCCGGTCCAGCGGTGACGGATTGAACGATCTGGGGATGGGCCGGCGATTTCAGGCTGATGACCGAGACGGCATCGTTCGGAATCGGTTTGTTGGGATCCGCGGGATTGGGCTTTTGCGACCCCGTCACAATAGCGAAGCTCAGGTCAGGAGCGATGGCAACGCTGGCCGGCGGCCCGATCATGCTTGCTGGGGCATTCACCGAGCCCAATACTTTGGGCGGATAATGCCCCAGATCGATCACCGAAACACTGTCAGGGGTGGGGCCAGCCGGCACATCGCCTGGGCGAACCTGCTTGCCGTCATTGGCGGAAACCGCGAGCTCCGCACTCGCGCAAGTGGCGGAAGCCGCCAGGCCAAACACCAACGCTGCGACGACATTGCAAGACTTCATCGGGCCTCTCCTCGTCTATTTATCCAATTGGGCCACACGGCCACTGCTGCATCATGCGTCCTGGCCCGCCGGTTTCGCAATATCGATCCTTGGTGTCGAGGCTTCGAACTCCGCAATATCGCCGGTATAATCGTAAATTGCCGATGTCCTCGATTTCCGAAATTCGGCGGCCATACGGAAGCCATGCGAATTCCGGAATCGGGCCGCCAGCGCAGTCACAACGCTTGCCGAACAGCTCGCTTGGTGCTTCCCTGCGCGGGAGGTTTGAGTCGCAATGTCCCACACACCTACCGATCCATTCGATGCCGCCGCCGACAATGTATTGCTGCGGCTGTTCGCGCACCCCTACCGGCTGACCTGGCCGCAATGCTGGAGTGTGCCATTCCTGTTCGCCTCGCCTCATTCCGGCCGCTGCTATCCCGAAAGCCTGCTCAAGCGCAGCCGCCTCGACCCAGTCACACTGCGGCGCTCCGAAGATGCATATGTCGATGAGTTGTTTGGGGGCGCGAACGGGTTGGGCGCACCCCTGCTGGCGGCGGAATTTCCCCGCGCCTTTCTGGATGTCAATCGCGGCATCGCGGAACTCGATGCCGGCATGTTCGACGGCCGGCTGGCGGTGCCGGTGGATATGCCTGGTCCTCGGGTCTCGGCGGGACTGGGGGTCATTCCGCGCATCGTGCGCGACGGGGCCGAAATTTATCGCGGCAAACTGGAGCCGCTGGAAGCCGCTGAGCGGCTCACGCGGTTGTACCAGCCTTATCACAAGGCGCTCTCGCAATTGATTGCGCAGGCCCGTGCGCGCTTCGGGGCGGCGGTGCTGATCGATTGCCACTCCATGCCCTCGGCGTTGGGTGCACCTGATATTGTGCTGGGAGACCGATATGGCGCCTCGGCGGCGCCGGCGCTGAGTGCCGCGGCAGAAGAGGTTTTCATTGCCAGCGGTTTCGGGGTGGCGCGCAATACGCCCTATGCCGGAGGCCACACAACAGTGGAATATGGTCGGGGCAGCGCCGGCGTTCATGTGCTGCAGATCGAGATCAACCGTGCCCTTTATCTGGACGAAGAAAATGTCGCCAGGAAAGCTGGCTTCGATATGGTCAAGGCTCGCCTCACGGCCGCTCTGGCCCAACTGACCCGCATCTCACCTGCTCTTCTCCGCCCCAGCTCCCTTCCCGAAGCCGCCGAATAACTCCATTTGCGCGAGGGATTGCGGACTGGCCAGGAACGGTGAGCGACGTGGACTGAACGTCCACGAGCGGTCGGTAGCGGCGGTGTACCGATGCGACGCCGCAGGACACAAAAGACCGGCGCGAAAAAAATGGCCGCTCCGAGGAGCGGCCAAGTTCAGGGAGGAAACGCCCAGGAAGGGCGGCGGCTTCGCAATCGAAGATCGCGATACCGCGCTGCAACAATATGCTGAAAATCCCTTCCATGTGCAAGCGCGAAAAGAGAGTTCCGAGAATAATTTTTCGCCAGGAATGCAGAAAATTTACCTTGTATCTTTGAAAATGCTTCTCCGGCGGTCCTGCTCTGCGGCATTTGTGCAACGCAAAATGACAGGATTCACCCCGCTGCCTTGTACTCGCAACAAAAGAGACGCACCCCGCCGCTACTTACCCCCGAAAGCCGCAAGCGGCTGATTCGCAAAAGCCGGGGGTGACCTCGATGACCGATACGAGTTGGTTCGAGAGTGCGCGGAACGGGCCGCCGTCCGCCTTCACACAGACCAAGGCCAAAGAGACCGCCCGGATTCCCGCCCCGCCCCCTTTCGCCCGCCATCGCACCGTCTTCATTTCCGACACGCATTTGGGCACGCCCGGCTGCAAGGCCGAGGCACTGGCCGACTTCCTCGCCCACAATGACTGCGACACGCTTTATCTGGTGGGCGACATCCTCGACGGCTGGCAATTGCGCCGCTGGTACTGGAGCGAGGCGCAGAACCGGGTTCTGCGGGAAATTCTGCGCAAGGTCGATGCCGGCACGCGGGTCATTTTCCTGCCCGGCAACCATGATGCGTTTGCGCGCGGCTTGGATGGGCGCTCGGTCGCCGGTATCGAGGTCAAGGGCGAGTGCGTGCATGAAACCGCCGACGGGCGGCGCCTGTGGGTGCTGCATGGCGACCGTTTCGACGATGTGATCGGGTACGCCAAATGGCTCGCCCATCTCGGCGACTGGGCCTATGGGGTGGCGCTAGGCGTCAATGATTCGCTGAGCGCGCTACGCGCCCGCCTGGGCCTGCCCTATTGGTCGCTTTCGGCCTGGGCCAAGCTCCAGGTGAAGAAGGCGGTCGAATATATTTCCTGCTTTGAGGAGACCATGGCGCGCGAGGCTGCGGCGCGTGGGGTCGACGGGGTGGTATGCGGCCATATTCATCATGCCGAGATACGAAGGATCGGGCGCATCCTTTATCTCAACGACGGAGACTGGGTTGAAAGCTGCACCGCCCTTGTCGAAGATGCCCGCGGGTCTCTGGAGATTCTTCACTGGACATCCCCTCACAGATGCGCCGGCGCTCAAACCGGCCCGGTTTCGCTTGCCGGCAGTCAAGCCGATCGGGCGGCGAAGGCCGCGTTTATACCCGCATAGGGCCCAGCGCTTGACGCCGGGACCATTTCCCGGCGTGGCGGCCCAGTTGAAGATCCTCATCGTCACCGATGCGTGGTTCCCCCAGGTCAATGGGGTGGTGCGCACACTGGAAATGCTGGAGCGCGATCTCCTGGCGATGGGGCATCAAGTCCATATGGTGACGCCCCAGGGGCGGCCAAGTGTGCCAATGCCAACCTATCCGGAAATCCGGCTCACGCTGTTCGCCCGCGCCGGTATGGAAAAGGAAATCCGGGACTTTGCCCCCGATGCGGTGCATATCGCCACCGAGGGTCCGCTGGGACTGGCGGCACGCCGCATCTGCCTGAAACACGCCATCGCCTTTACCACGGCCTTTCACACCCGCTTTCCCGATTATGTCCACGCGCGATTCCCGCTGGTGCCGGAGGAGGCGGTCTGGCGTGCGCTGCGCTGGTTTCACGGGCCCGCCATGGCGGTGATGGTGGCAACAGAAAGCCTGAAGCGCGAATTGCGCGCGCATGGTCTTCGCCGGGTGCGGCTTTGGTCGCGCGGCGTCGATATCGAGCGCTTCCGTCCCATTCCCGGTGCAAGGCTGCCTTACGAAGGGCCGATCTGGCTCACGGTCGGCCGGGTTGCGGTAGAGAAGAATGTCGAGGCGTTCCTGTCACTCGAACTGCCCGGCACCAAGGTCGTGGTGGGGGACGGCCCGGCGCGCCCGCGGCTGGAGGCGAAATATTCGGACGTGAAATTCCTCGGCGCCCTCGCAGGAGAGGCCCTGAGCCGTGCCTATGGCGGCAGCGACGTTTTCGTGTTTCCCAGCCGGACCGACACGTTTGGCCTGGTGCTGTTGGAGGCGCTGGCGAGCGGGCTGCCGGTCGCGGCCTATCCGGTGGATGGTCCGCGGGATGTGGTCGGGGACACGCCGGTGGGCGTGCTGGACGTCGATCTTCGCAAAGCCTGTCTGGGTGCGCTTGAGATCGCCCGCCATCCCGGCGATCCCACGCCCCGGACCTTCGCGGAGGACCATTCCTGGGGTGCGTGTACCCTGCAGTTTCTGCGCAATCTGGCGGTCGAACCAGACGAGAATTAGGGCAAATTGGGAGCAGCTTGCCTACCGTTAAGCCCTTAACCCGATAGGGCTTACCGAGGGCCTGTGGCTGAGCTAGAAACAAAGGGAAACCCTTCGGTTTTCCGCCGATCCGATGTTCCCGGCCCCTGCGCCAAAAGACCGATTGACGCCCCGGGAGTATGCCTTTCTCGGCTGCGTAGTGCTGGCCTGGTCGGCCTTTGTCGTAGTGCTGGGCAAGGACACCAGCTGGGATTTCCGCAACTATCATTGGTACGCGCCCTATGCGTTTCTCAATCACCGCATGGGCTTCGATGTCGCGGTGGCGCATCAGGCGAGCTATTACAACCCCTTTCTCGACATTCCTTTCTATTGGCTGGCCACCCGCACCCATTCCTGGATCGCGCTGGCGGTGCTGGGCGCGGTGCAGGGCGCCAATGTGGTGCCGCTTTATCTGATCGCGCGCTCCTGCCTTCGTATCGTCGATTATAAGTTGGGGGCCGGTGCTCTCGCGCTGCTCGGCCAGTTCGGGGCGCTCACCCTCTCGGAGTTCGGCAGCACCTATTACGACAATGTGATGAGCGTGTTCGTATTCAGCGGTCTCGCCATCCTGGTGCTGAACCGTCATGCCCTGAGAGAGGGCTCGCTTGCGGGCGCGGCACTATTGTCGGCGGCGGCGGGGCTCGTCATCGGAATGGCGATGGGACTGAAGCTGCCGGAGATGCCGTTCTGCATCGGCTTTGGCGCGGCACTTCTTGCGCTGGGCGGCGATGCGCGTCACCAGGGTGTGCGGCTGGTGGCAGGCGGGGTCGCAGGCGCGATTGGTTTTGCCGTCTTCGCCGCACCCTGGATGCTTTATATGTGGCATCTGACGGGCAACCCTGTTTTCCCCTATTTCAACGAATATTGGCGCTCGCCTTTGGCGCTGGCGACGCCCTATCGCGACCTGCGCTTCATGCCGACGCATTTCTGGCGCGAGCTGTTTTTCCCCGTGCTGTTCTCCATCGACTGGCATGTCGCGGACGACCTGGGCTTCCAGGACATCCGCGTCTGCCTTGCTTATTTTCTGGTTATCGCCGGCGGCATCGTGTGGCTGGCACGGCGTGAAAGCGGCGATCCTCTGGTCTCCAAGCCCGCCAGCCTGGTGCTGTTCGCCTTCGCGGCGGCGAGTTATTTCGAGTGGCTCAGAACCTTCGCCATCTACCGCTACATCGTCGCGCTGGAGATGTTGAGCCCCCTACTGATCGTCGCGGCAGTGGGCCTGTTCCCGCTGGCGCGGCGGGCACGGTATCTCATTCTGGCCGTGTTGTGCTTCGCCGTGCTGGTGACCGCCCGCAGCGACTTTCTGGAAAAGGCACCGGTGGACGACCCCTATATCCAGGTGGCGCTTCCGCCCATTCCCCGCCCCAACCATACGCTGGTGCTGATGACCGGCGACGCACCGATGGGCTTCATCGCCACCGCCCTGCCGCCTCAAATCCCCGTCCTGCGGATCGACGGCTGGATGGTCCAGCCGCGCGACGGCACCCTGATGACCCGCCGAATGAAGCGCCGCGTGGCCCGGCATCTGGCGGCGGGGGGTGATCTTTACCTGATCGCCGATCGCCAAGACATGAATCGCGCGCGCGACGCCCTGGCCGATTACGGGCTTGCCATTCGCTGGCCCGAATGCCAGCAATTCGACACCAACCTGGTCGGCGTCTATCAATGGTGCCCACTGACGAAGAAATCCTAAAGGCCATGACAAGCAAAATCGCGGTGCTGGTGCCCTGCTATAACGAGGAAGCGGCGATTGCCGCAGTGGTGCACGATTTCCGCGCCGCCCTGCCGGGTGCCACCGTCTATGTCTATGACAATAATTCCCGCGATCAGACCATGGCCCGCGCGCGCGAAGCCGGAGCGGTCGTGCAGCGCGAGACCCGCCAGGGCAAGGGCAATGTGGTGCGCCGCATGTTCGCCGATATCGAAGCCGATATCTATGTGCTGGTCGACGGGGACGATACCTATGATGCGGCCGCCGCGCCCGGCATGGTTGCGCAAATGATCGCCGATGGCGCGGATCTGGTGACCGCGCGGCGCATCCATACCGAGGCGGCCGCCTATCGCCGCGGGCACGTGTTCGGCAACTGGCTGCTCACCGGCCTTACGGCCGGGCTGTTCGGAGTCAAGCTGACGGACATGCTGAGCGGCTATCGCGTCTTCTCGCGGCGTTTCGTCAAGAGCTTCCCCTTCACCGCCACGGGCTTTGGCATCGAAACCGAACTGACCGTTCATGCGGTGCGGTTGATGATGCCGATGAGCGAAATGGACACGCGCTACAAGGAGCGCCCGGTGGGTTCGGTATCCAAACTCAACACTTGGCGGGACGGCTGGCGTATTCTTGTCACCATCGCTCATCTGGTGCGCGAGGAACGGCCGCTGATATTCTTTTCGGCCTTTTTCGCGCTACTGGCAGCGGCGTCGATCATCATCAGCATTCCGCTTGCGGTCGAATATGTGCAGACCGGATTGGTGCCGCGCCTGCCGACCGCCGTGTTGGCCGCCAGCCTGATGCTGCTCGCCTTTCTGCTGCTGATGTGCGGCCTGATCCTCGACACGGTGACGCGCGGACGTTGGGAGGCCAAGCGCATGGCGTATCTGGCCATCTCCGGCCCGCAAGACTCTGAGGCACCGTGAGCCGGTCGCGCGCACTCATCCAGTATCTGTTCGGCCATCCCTTCATCCGCTTCGGCATGGTGGGCGGCGTCGGCTTTGTCGTCGATACCAGCATTTTTCTTTTCGACACCGGCGCGCTCGGCTTACCGGTGTGGCTGGGCCGGGCGGTCTCCATCGCCTTCGGCATGTGCTGCACCTATCTCGGCAACCGCTATCTCACATTCGCGGAGACGCGGGCCCATGGCCTGCCGGCCGTGCTACGTGAATGGCTTACCTTTGTCGCCGCCAACAGCGTCGGTGCGTTCATCAACTACGGCGTATCGTTGCTGGCGATCTATCTGATGCCACCGCCGCTCAACAACAAGATTGTTGGGCTGGTCTGCGGGGTCCTGGTCGGGATGGTGTTCAACTTCACCATGTCGAAACGATTGGTTTTCACGGGAACGGACCGGCATTCCGATCGACAGTCACAGATTTGACGATCGCATAGACGCGAGCGCCAGCCGCCAGTTCCAGCCGCCTGGCCGAAGCTGCGGTGATGCGCGCCACCAGCCTGGCTGCGCCGCAGAGCAGTTCGACATCGGCAAGCTCGCCCACCAGCGCGATCCGCGACACAATCACCGGCAGGATATTGTTGGCGCTGATCGCCTGGGGCTGCTCGCGCGCGATCAGGATGTCCTCGGCCGCGATTCGTAAGCGGAGCCGGGCGCCGGTGGGAGGCGTGGCGCTCACGGCGATGATTCCCCCGCTAAAGGCAAGTTCGGCAAGTCCGTCGGTGCGCTGGCCCGTCATGGTCGCTTCGAGAACCGCGCCCAACGCCGGCAGGCCTGCGTGAATCCCGGTCAGCATGTCGAAGACTGGCCCCTGGCCTGTGACCCGCCCTTCCCGGATCAAGACAACACTGTCGGCCAGCCGCGCCACTTCCTCCACCGCGTGGCTTACATACAGCATCGCGATGTCCTGCTCCGACCGGAGCCTCTCCAGGTAAGGCAAAATCTCAGCCTTCCGCGCGGCATCCAGGCTGGCCAGCGGCTCATCCAGCAGCAGGATATCCGGCGCGGCGAGCAGTGCGCGGCCCAGCGCCACCCGGCTTTTCTCCCCGCCGGACAGGCTGCGCGGCATGCGCTGGCGAAGTTTTTCCAATCCCAGCAGGGAAATTACCCGCGCAATCTCGTCCGGCCCCGCTTTCGCACGCGCGCGGCGCCAGCCGAATAGCAGATTGCCCTCCACCGTCATGTGGGGGAACAACCGCGCGTCCTGAAACATCAGGACCGCGCGGCGGGCCTGGGGCGGGACGAACACGCCCCGGTCGGTATCGAGCAACACCCTGCCAGCCAGCACGATGCGCCCTTGCCGGGGCCGCGACAGGCCAGCCACCGCGCGCACAATGGAACTCTTGCCGGCGCCGGAGGGCCCGAATAGGGCCGTCACACCTTGCGCGGCAGCGAATTCCGCTTGCAGGTCAAAGGCGCCCAGGCGCTGATGGATGCGGACCTCGAGTGCCATCAAACATCCCGCAGCAGCGCATAGCGCGTCACGGCCTGCGCCAGGCCCATAAAGATCAGCGCCATCCCGATGGATAGACCTGACAACCGCGCGGCCTCTACCTCGCCGCCGGGGGTCTGAAGCGCGGTATAGATCGCGAGCGGCAACGTGCGGGTCTCGCCCGGAATGTTGGAGACAAAAGTAATGATCGCGCCAAATTCGCCCAGCGCGGCGGCGAAAGCCGTGATTGCACCGGCGATCAGGCCCGGCATCGCCAGCGGCAGGGTAATGGAGAACAGCCGGTCCCACCACCCGGCTCCCAGGGTGCGGGCGGCTTCGTCCAGGCCCAGGCCTTGAGCTTCCAGCACCAGCCGGATCGCACGGACCTGGAACGGGAATGTGAGGATGGCGCTGGCCAGCGCCGCTCCGGTCCAGCGGAATACCAGCCGAATACCGAAATGCGCGAACAGAAAGCCCCCCAGCCCGGCCCGGGTGCCGAGCAACATCAGCAGGATGAAGCCGGTCGCCACCGGCGGCAGCACCAGCGGCAAATGCACCAGCCCATCGAGGAGGCCCTTGCCGAAGAACCGCCCCCGCGCCAACAGCAGCGCCGCGGCCAGGGCGAAAGGCAGGCTTACCGCGACTGCCACCCCGGCCACGCGCAGCGACAGCAGCAGCGCTTCGCTTTCGGCAGGGTCCAGCAGAATCATCACGCCGTTATAGCGGATGCGGAACGCAAACGGGCGCCGATGCGATCGGCGCCCGTTTTCTCGTCATCCAAAAGGGTTCTCAGTGGTGGGCGGCCAACGACCAAAGATGAGCGATCATCGCGGTCTTATCATTGGGAGTGCTGGATTTGACCTCGTTGAAGGTCTTCACCGCCTGATCCTTTTGACCAGCATAATAGTAAGCCATGCCAAGGCGAATCAGGCCGTCATTTTTGTCCTTGACCGGCTTGGCGAGCCCGTCCTGGATAGTGGCGATAGCGTCCTTCGCGTTGCCCTGCCCAATCTGGTCAGTACCGATCTTGATCAGCGCATCGCCCGAGGGCGCGGCCTTGGCGGCAGCAATCGCTTTGGGCTGGTTGGCCGCGTCGGTGCCGGCCTGGCTCTTGGCCAGCGCAAGCAGCTTGGTGGTGCGCTCATCGGTCAAGATTTTCGCGGCCTGGCCCTTTTCGAGTACAGACACAGCTTCCGCCGGATAGCCGAGCTGCAGAGCCAGCTGGGCAAGCAGGGTGTAATCGTCCTTCCCCGCCAAGGTGCCGGTCACCATCTTGATGCGATAG
The DNA here is from genome assembly GCA_036268715.1 of Rhizomicrobium sp. Classification (GTDB taxonomy): domain Bacteria; phylum Pseudomonadota; class Alphaproteobacteria; order Micropepsales; family Micropepsaceae; genus Rhizomicrobium. Next base: position 16,794 of record DATATP010000245.1, read on the forward strand.
ATATCGAGCGTGTCCGGATCGCGCATGCCCTGGGCATGTTCCGATATCTTGAGCAGATCGTTCCAAAATTCAGGCTTGCCGGTATGGGCGACCAGAGTCTCCAAGGCCTGGCGCTGGGTCGCCTCGTCGCCATTCTCATAGGCGCAACGCATCAACAGTTCGAGCGTCGAATCGCCGGCATTATTGCCGAAATTGCTTTTGATGTATTTCTCGCAACCCGCCTTGTCGCCGGCTTGATAATAGGCCTGGGCAATGACCTGCATGGAATTGGCATCGAGTGCATTGAACTTGCGCAGGATTTCGCCGTCCGCGATGACGTCCTTGAATTTGCGGTCGTTATAATCCCGGGCGAATTTGGCCTTGGCCGCAACGACACCGCCGATGCTCACGTCGCCGGACTGAACCGCGATATATTGCTTCATCTGGGCAATGATCTGATTTTCAGCCGGTGTCTTGTTCGGCGCCGCTTCCGCCTCGTTCACCTTCGCCATCGCAGCCTTCCAGTTCTTGGCAGCGACGAGGGCCTTGGCTTCGTTCAGAGGCTTGCCTACCACCGCCCGCACGGACTGGGCCTGGGCGGGAGTGGCCAGCACCAGCATGGCGGTGCCGGTGGAAGCCGTGGCAAGCAAGATCGCCGTCAACGCGGCTCGCAAACAGGGGGCAGTCATAACAGAGACCTCATTTCCTCATCACATACGAAAAAGCGTGCGGGGGCGCCGCACACTTTCGCTTCGCGGCATATCCTTCGCAGATCAACTATACTGGTCAATTCCAGTGAAACCAATATGAGTCGCACCCAGGCGCTGGGCGTCGGCCAGCACCTTGGCAACGGCATCATACTTGGCAAGCCGGTTGGCGGTGATGTGGATTTCATCCTGCTCCGCACTCGGCTTCTTGGCGATGTCCTCAAAATAGGAATCCATCGTCGACCGATTGACCGCCGTTCCGTTCCAAGTGACCGTACCATCGAAGTCCACGCCAAGTTCCACCGTCTGCGGGATGATTTTCGGCGGCGGCGAATTTGGCGACGGCATATCCAGTTTCACGGCGTGAGTCTGGATCGGCAGAGTGATGATAAGCAGGGTCAGCATAACGAGCATCACGTCGATCAGAGGCGTGGTGTTCATCTCCACCATTACTTCGCCTTCTGCGGTGCTGGTACTCATTGCCATG
>DATATP010000246.1:0-21883 GCA_036268715.1 Rhizomicrobium sp.
TGGGAATGCCCTCGGCGGCGGCATATTTCAGCAGCTCGCTGACCTGGTGGCGGTCGGACGGCAGCACGCAGACCAGCGGCATCTGGTGATAGGCGCTGAGCGCGTCGGCATCGAAGGTTGCCAGGCCCGATTCATCGGCGACGACACAGCCATTCTCGTAATCGATTTCCAGGATGCGCTTCATGCGCCCCAGTCCCAACAGGATGCCGTCGGCGCGCGGCAGCGCCCCGCCCGACAAGGAGGTGCCCGAACCGCGCGGCACAATGGGGATGCCTTCGGCGCTCGCATACCGCAGCACCTGGCTCACCTGTTCGCGGTTCGATGGCAGCACGCAGACCAAAGGCTGCTGGCGATAGGTGGACAAGGCATCGCAATCGAAAGTGGAAAGGCCGGATTTGTCGGCCACCACACCGTCGGGCACGATCTGCCGCAGGGCGGCGACGATTTCGTCGCGGCGGGAGAGAATGGCGGTGTTGGATTCGGGGAACTTCATCGGCGCCGCTCAGGATTGAAGCGCCACTATCGCTCAGCCTTGGCGGGCTTTGAACCGTGGATTCTTCTTGTTGATGACATAAACCCGCCCTTTGCGGCGGATGATGCGGCAGTCCTTGTCCCGCTTCTTGAGCGAACGGAGGGAGTTGCGAACCTTCATGACACGCCTTCTTGGCCGAAAACTAGCGATCGGGAGGCGCGGAAACTATGGGAGGGTAAGGGGCCTGTCAACTCGAAAACGGACGCCAAAAAGCCAGGAATTCCGCGGAAAATCCCGCAGTAACCTTGGTCGGCTATGTTAAAGGACGATATGGACCGCTTCGCACGCTTCTTCTCGCCGCTGCGCCGCCTGGCAGCCTTGTCCGGGCTGCTGCTGGCGGTTGCCTGCGCCACCGTGCCGCCCAGGCCATCCACGGCGCCGCCTCCCACCCTGCCGCCACAGGCTGCCGCGCCCACGCCGCCACCGACGGCGGCCGAAAAATTTGCCGCGTTCCTGCGCAACGCCCGGGTGAAGGCGCTGGCCCAGGGCATCGCGCCCGAAACTTTCGATCGCGCCACAGCTGGCCTATCCCCTCTTTCCGCCATCGGCCAGATGAACGCCAATCAGCCGGAATTCGTGAAGCCGATCTGGAGCTACCTGGACTCGGCGGTATCGGCCAAGCGCATCGCCGACGGCAAGGCGCTGGCCGCGGCCTATGACCCGGCGCTGGCCGCCATCGAGGCCAGGAGCGGCGTACCAAAAGAAATCCTGGTGGCCATCTGGGGCATGGAAACCGATTACGGCCATGTGATGGGGAATTTCAACCTGTTCGGGGCGCTCGCGACTCTGGCCTATGACGGCCCGCGCCGGGATTACGCGACGCCGGAATTCTTCGCCGCCCTGCGCATCTGCCAGGACCAGCATCTGGACCCGATGGAGATGACGGCAAGCTGGGCCGGGGCATTCGGCCAGACCCAGTTCACCCCGACCACTTTCCTGAAGGAGGCTGTTGATGGGGACGGCGATGGGAAAATCGATCTGTGGCATTCGCCGCTTGATGCGCTCGCTTCGTCGGCCAGATTGCTGGCGGATGCGGGCTGGCAGCGTGAGGAACCCTGGGGCTTTGAAGTGGGGCTGCCGCCGGGTTTCGCCTATGAGGATGCCGATGCCGCTATCCGCAAGCCGGTTTCGCAATGGGCGGCGCTTGGAGTAACGGACCCAACAGGCGCGGCGCTGCCGCCCGGCGATGCGATGGCGTCCGTCTATCTGCCCGCGGGGGCGCGCGGCCCCGCCTTCCTGCTGCTGGACAATTTCCGGGTCCTGCTCAAATACAACAACGCCGACAGTTATGCCTTGGCCGTGGGGTTGCTCGCCGGCCGCATCGCGGGCCGGCCGCCGCACTGGGCAAGCTGGCCGCGTGACGAACGGTCCTTGTCGCGCGACGAGCGGGTCCGCTTCCAGAGCGAGCTGACCAGCCTGGGCTTCGATACCGGAAGCGCCGACGGTTTGCTGGGGCGCAGGACCCGCACGGCGCTGCGCCAATATCAAAAGCAGCACGGCTATGCCGCCGACGGATTTCCCACCGCGGCTCTGTTGGCGCTGCTGGATGAAGATGCGGCCAGGACCATCGGTTCGGCCGCGCCATAGAGCGCGATCCTGCTCTCATCATTTCCCCGCAAGATCGGGACAATCGAGCCGCGCACGCCTGCCGTCCGCGCCCGGCGTCAGGCGGCACGTCCCTTCCATGGTCCCATCGGGCTTGTAAAGTTCGACGGTCCAGGCCGACCCGTTGGACGGGGTATCGCGGACAAAAAGCAGGAATCCGAAGCCGCCGACCGAGAGCCCGTCCTTCACCATCACGCCGGAGCGGCCCTGGAAGATCGAGCCCCTCAGATCGCGCGGCGCATGATGCAACTCGTCGCCGCCATTGCCCGCCACGATCTGGGGCGGCACGCGGCGCTGATAGTTGATCGCTTCGAAAGTATGGATATGGCCCGACAGCATCAGCTGCACGGTCGGCGGGATCAAGCTTTTGCCTGCTGCGGCGATGAGAGTCCGGTTGCCGCCCACGGGAATATCCAAGGGCCCGGCGATAGGCGACCAGATCGGACGGTGATGCACGAACCAGACCGGTGCGGGAAGGTTGCCGAGATTCCTGATCTCGCGCGTGAAGGCGGGGAGAAAAGTTCCATCGATATCGGTGTCCGGCGCGGCGGCATCGTCCATCACCGCCAGGGTGAGGCCGCCGAGATCGACGGTATAAACCGGCAGATGGGGATTGCAGGCCGTGGCCGGATCGAGGGCGAAAGGTCCCAACAATCTGAGAAAGCCGCTGCCCGCCCGCGTGCAATCTTCATGATTGCCCCGCGCCAGCACGATCGGAGCCGACGCCAAAAGTGGTGCTGCGGGTGCGAAGAAATCGGCCTTCCAGCTCGGCCAATTGTCGCCCCAGGGTGAACCGGAACAGCCGCTATTGCCGGGCGGGCATGGCGATTCGCGATAGAGATAATCGCCCAGATGGATGACCAGATCGGGTTTCAACGCCGCCGCCGCCACGGCCACCGAGGGAAAGGGCCATTTCTGCGGGTCGCCGCAGTCCTGCAGATCGGAACCATTGATGCGGCAGCCGGTATCGCCGAGCACCAGGATGCGTTGCGGCTGTGCTTTCGGGAGCGGCAGGGCTGCGCCCGCGATCGACATCGCGGTCAGGTTTTTCGTAAGCGGGACGGAACAAAGCAGCGGAAAATGTGGATCGGCCGCGGCGCGCGGCGTCATTGCTTTTTCGCCCTTGTCGGTCATGAGAAGCGGACAAGTCGCGGCATCCGTAACGACGCGCGCCTCGAACCCATCGGCGACCGCCTGCACCCAGGCCGATTGCGGCATCGCAGCGGCGGTGACAGGCAATACCGCCAGCGATAACGGCAACAGTGCGGCGAAGCGGCCGAAACCGTTGCGCCGCAGCCAATCGAGAACCATATGGGTTAAATGGGCCATAAACTTCGTTTTGTGCATGCTCGATGCTGCGTGTTGATTCGAAGTAAAGCAGCAGCTTTACCTCGTAAAGAGGTAGCCTAATGGAGACGACTTTGCCAAAGAAAGAGCCGCGATTTGCGTAAAAGGACGATGCGTTGCCTCGGGTATTAAGTGACGAAGACGTAGCCGGTTTTCGCGAAAGATTGTGCGAAGCAGCGGCGCAAATTTTCATCGAGCGCGGCCGCGACGGTTTCAACATGCGTGAATTGGCGGCGCGGCTGGGCGTTTCGGCAATGACGCCCTATCGCTATTTCAAGGACAAGGACGAGATTCTCGCCGCGGTGCGCACGCGCGCTTTCGAGGATTTCGCCGGAAATCTGGACACGGCCTTGGCGCAGCCACGCGAGCCGCAACAGCAAAGCTCCGCGGTAGCACAGGCCTATCTGCGCTACGCGATCGAGAAGCCCCAACGTTACCGGCTGATGTATGACCTCTGCCAGCCACGGGAAGATGCGTTTCCCGAACTGGCCGCGGCCAGCCGCCGCATCCGCGCCACTATGGTCGGCCATGTGCGGCTGATGGTCGAGGCCGGCTATTATGAAGGCGATCCGGTAATGGTCGGCCAAGCGATGTGGGCGACCCTGCATGGGCTGGTGACATTACACCTCGCCGGTAAGCTGCCGGATAGGCCGGATTTCGCACAGCTGCGCGAAGAAGCAACGCGCGCCCTGGACCGGGCCTATCGCAAACACTGATCGATTCCGGCCCGCCGGGCGCGACACCCACGCTCAGGGCAGCGCGAAGGCCACCAATTGATCGGACAGGCGTGGCGTGAGGATGCCGTTGCCGCCGACCGCGAACACCACATACTGCTTGCCCTTGTAGGTATAGACCGCGGGCTGGGCCACGGCTGGCGCGTCGACGTGCCACTTCCACAGCACATCGCCAGTCTTGAGATCGACGGCGCGCACCCGGCTGTCCATCGAGGCCCCGATAAAGACCAGTCCGCCCTTGGTGATCACCGGCGCGCCGATCGTCACCGAGCCCCAACTGTTCGGCAGGTAGAAGCCGTTCCACTGCACCTCGCCGAATGGCTTCTTCCACAGCAGCTTGCCGGTGTTCATGTCATAGGATGACAAGGTGCCGTAAGGCGGCTTCCAGCAGGGCATGCCCCAGCTGTTGAGGAAGTTCTGGAGCCGGAACGCATAGGGCGAGCCTTCCTGCGCGGAATAGCCGCCCGGGTAACGTTGCTTGCCCTTCATGAATTTGTCGGCTTCGGCCCGCGGCACCAAAGTATAGACCTGCACCACATCGTCGCTGTTCACGACATAGGTATTGGTGGTGGGGTCGACGGCGCCCCCGCCCCATTCCACGCCACCCACCGTGGCTGGAAAAGCAATCGAGCCGCGAATGCTGGGCGGCGTGAAGCGGCCCTCGTCGCGCAGGCGCGCCTTCCAGCGGCTGCACTCCCCGAAGCTGGTGATGTCGGCCAAGGTGGAAATGCCCGGCGCCTTGTTAGGAACGGTTGGCTCCGGCAGCGGCACATAGGGCTGGGTCGGGGAGGCCTTTTCTCCCGGCACGTCGGAGGCGGGATAGGGCCGCTCCTCGATCGGGAAGATCGGCTCGCCCGTCTTGCGGTTGAGCACAAACAGGAAGCCCTGTTTGGTCGCCTGCACCAGAGCGGGAATGGTCTGCCCGTCCTTTTTGATGTCGAGCAGGGTGGGGGCGGAGTTGATGTCCAGATCCCAGATGTCGTGATGGATCAACTGGCGGCTCCATACCACCTCGCCGGTTTCCGCATTGAGGGCGGTGGTGGAGGTGACGTAGGGCATCTCCTTGATCCGGTCGCCGCCATAATAATTGGGACTGGGCGAAGAAACCGGCAGATAGACAAGGCCGGTCTCGGGATCGACCGAAATGCCGGCCCATACATTGGAGGTGCCGGTCTGGTTCTGCATGTCCTTCGGGATCGGATCGAAGGTCCATTTCAACTTTCCGGTGCGGGCATCGATCCCGAACACCGTGCCCGGGTCTTCGACCTTATAAACCCAGTCCAAACCGGCCCAGCCCAGGATCAAGGTGTCTTTGTAGACTGCGGGGGGCTGAATGAGCCCGTACTTCCATTTGTTGTTGACGGTGTTCCACTGATTGACGTTAAGCACCCCGCCATTGCCGAAATCCTTGCACAGCTTGCCGGTATCGGCATCGACCGCGTGCAGGGTGCCGACCACGGTGCCGATATAGACGATCTTCTGGCAGGGCTGGCCCGCTTGCGGATCGGGCGCGGCCCAATAGGCGACGCCACGATTCTTGAAGCCCTGATTGTCCAGCTTGGCGTCCTTGCCGGCGTCATAGACCCATTTGGTCTTGCCGGTGTCCGGCTCGACCGCGAAAATCTTGTATTTGGGGGTACCAACATAGACCGTGTTGTTGACGAAGAGCGGCGTGGCGCCCCAAGTCGTCTCCTCCCGGCCATGCGCGACATCCCCGGTGTGGATGCTCCACGCCTCCTTCAAGTTCTTCACATTGTCCGGCGTAATCTGGGTGCCGGTGGAATATTTCTGCGCTTGCTGGTTGCCGCCAAAGGCGTCCCACACCTGATTGTCTGTGCTGGCGGCCATTTGCGCGATGCCGCCGCTGGAAAGCACCAGTGCGCCCGCGATGCTTGCCGCGCCAAGCGCGAGAAGAGCAAATCTCGGTTTCATCACGCGACCTCCACGCTGTTGTCGGCGGCGTGGCCGATCACCCGCATCAGCCAGCCGATCAGGGCCAGCACCATCGCGGCGAGAATGACGGGGGTTTCGAGGAAATAGGCACAGACCCCGGTTCCGATGATGTCGAGCAGAATAAGGACCACGAACAGCGACACGAGGAAGCCGGTGGCCCGGCCCCGCAGAACCAGCCCGGCCAGCAGCATCAGCAACGATGAGATCAGCACCAGCAACGTGCCGTACTCCCCGTCCAGACCCGCTCCCGGAATGAAATAATAATATGCCGCGACGATAGCCCCTATGAGACCACCGGCAACGATCAGCCACGCGCCCTTCACCTGCAGCCCTCCCTATTTTCGGGCAATCCTAGCGGGCTTCCGCATTGGGCAAAAGGCCCCCTTATTCCGCACTACGGAATGACCGAGGCTGCCGGCGCGGGTCAGGCGCGCGGCTGCTCCGGCGTGCGGGGCCGCCATTTGTAGATGCGGGACGAATTGCGCCAGAAATACTTCTCCGCCTGCAAGCGCGGCTTGCCCGAGTAATATTCTTTCACCAGCGACACGGCTTGCGGGATGGTGTCGGTGCCGGCGCTGTTGGGCCAATCGCTGCCGAACATCACCCGGTCGTCTCCGAACGCGGCGGTCAGCCGGTCCAGCCGGGCCCGGTGCGCGGCAAGATGTACGTCATTGTTGCCGGCCGCATCCTTGTGAATCACTTGCGAAAGCTTCACGAAAAAATTGGGTTGCTGCGCCAGTTCGCCGAGTAATTGGTCATACAGCGCCTGGGTGTCGGGAGTCGGGTCGAGCGAAGGCATATGGTCCATCACCACCCGTAGAGCGGGCACCGCTTTGGTGACCATCAGCGCCGCGCGCAGCAGATCGAAGGACGGATTGGCCATGTCCAGCACCTGATCGGCATCGGCCAGCCGCTTGAGGCCATCGACCATGCCGGGCTTGAACACCATCTTGCCGTCCTCCATCACCCACACACGGGCATAGCGGATGCCGCGCCATAGCGGGTCCTTGGAGAAACGGCCGAGATATTCGGCAAAATCCGGCGCGTCGGGCTTGAGGCTGCCGATCACGCCCACGAACAGGGGATCGCTGCCGGCGCGCTCCAGAATCCACAGATTGTCCTCCAGCCAGGGACTGGCCTCGATCACGATGGCGCCGACAATACCGGTGGGCGCGGCCAGCTGGTGATAAATCTCGGGAAGCGCAAGTTGCGGTGGCTCGCCCTTGGGGCCGCTATACGGCACGCCTTGCGGGCGGCGCGGATCGAACAGATGCACATGGGTGTCAATGATGGGGATCGCGGCCTGCGCAGGGGCGGATGTTGCCAGCGCCGAGGCCGCGACACCGGCGAGAAAATCGCGCCGCGCGATGGAATATGGTCCGGTCATCGTTGCTCCCCTGTCGTTTGGACCGGAGCCTAGAACAAAGATAGCGCCCGGAAAACGCGCCTATTCCAGCACGGTCTCATCCGGTGCGACGGCCAGCCCGCGGCCGACATGACTGTGGCGGAAGCCATACGCGAAATAGAACAGAAGTCCGATCGCCGACCAGACGGGAAACAATATCTTCGCCGGCGTCGGAAGGTAGAAGAACAGCAGCAAACAGCCCAGCACCGCCAGCGGGCCGACCAGCCATACGAAGGGTGTCGTGAACGGGCGCCGGCGTTGCGGCTGGCTCACGCGCAACATCATCACCGCCACGGCCACGACGGCAAACGCGAACAGGGTGCCGGAATTTGCGAAATCGGCCAGGCGGCCGACCGGAAGGAACGCCGCCGCCAGGGCGACGCCGCCGCCGGTGAGCCAGGTCACGAGATGGGGCGTGCGAAAGCGCGGATGCACCGCGCTGAGGCGCTCGGGCAGAAGCCCGTCGCGGGCCATCGCGAAGAAGATGCGGGTCTGGCCGTAGATGGTGAGCAGGACCACCGACGGCAGTGCCAGTCCCGCCACCAGGCCCAGCAGATTGCCGACCAAAGGATGGCCAAGCTGCCGCAACACATAGGCGAGCGCCTCGTTGGAGCACACCATCGGCAACGGTCCGGCAAGCTGGGCGCAACGCGCGGCAAGCTGGGCCGAACCCGCTTCCAAAATCGCGCCGTGTGGGCCGAACACGGGCTGGGCGCCATAGCTGCCGATCGCCGTCAGCGCCACCAGCACATAGACGATGGTGCAGACAACAAGTGTGGCGATCAGGCCGATGGGCAGATCGGCTTGCGGGTTACGCGTCTCCTCCGCCGCAGTCGAGACGCCGTCGAAGCCGATATAGGCAAAGAAGATCGAAGAGGCGGCGCCCACGATGCCCGTTCCCCCCAGGGGCGCGAAAGGATGGAAATTTCGCATCTGCATCGCGGGAAAAGCGAGGACCACAAACACGCCGAGGGCGGCGAGCTTGACGGCAACCAGCACGGCATTGACGCGGGCGCTTTCGCGCGTGCCGACCACCAGCAGGACGGTGGCGGCCAGGGTAATGACCACTGCGGGCAGGTTGATCCATCCGCCATCATCGGGTCCGCCGGCCAGCGCGGGCGGGATGACGAGGGGTGTGGGTAGATGGGCGAGCAGGCCTACGACATAGCCCGACCAGCCCACCGCGACGGCGCCGGCCGATACCGCATATTCCAAGATCAGCGCCCAGCCGACCAGCCAGGCCACGAATTCTCCTAACACTGCGTAGGAATAGGTGTAGGCCGAGCCTGCCACGGGCACCATCGCCGCCAGCTCGGCATAGCAAAGGCCCGCCACGGCGCAGACCGCAGCCGCGATGATAAAGGCAAGCACCATGCCGGGCCCGGCCTTCTGCGCCGCTTCGGCGGTGAGTACGAAGATGCCGGTGCCGATCACGCTGCCGATACCGAACAGCGTCAGTTGCAGCGGACCCAGAGAGCGGTGCAGCGGCTTTTTCGCCGCCGTCGCCAGAATCATGTCGAGAGATTTGACTCGGAACATCGCCCCTTGTCCCGTGCGAGGAACCACGGCTCAAGGAATATGCGGGTCCTCGCCGATATGGGCCTTGCGGATCGCTTCCTTGAGTTTGGCGCCGATCTTGCCGGAATCCAGGATCACTTTCTCGGAATAGGCGTCGACCACCGCCGATAGCGGCACCTCGAAATCGCCGCCATTCTCGATATAGACCACGATCTCGTCCTTGCGCACCTGGCGCACCGCGCCGAAGGCCTTGTCGCCGTCATGGAGGAACACGTCGAATCCCTCCTCGATCCTTTCCGTGGTCATGGATGTCTCCTTGGGTTCAATGCGAGAAGGAAGCTTTGTGTGGCGTCATGCGGTCCGAAAGATCGAACATCACCTCGTCGACATAACACCAACCCCAGCCTTCGGGCGGGTCATAGCCCTCGATGATGGGATGTCTGGTATGGTGGAAATGCTTGGTGGCATGCTTGTTCTTCGAGGAATCGCAGCAGCCGACATGGCCGCAAATACGGCACAGGCGCAGATGCACCCAGCTATCGCCGATCTTCAGGCATTCCTCGCAGCCGGGCGCGCTGGGCACGACATCGCAGATCAGGCCGAGATGGGAGCAGGTTTTCGTCATGCCCCTATTCCGCGGCCTTGGGCAGCTGCTCGCGCGCCAGGAAAGCATGCAGCGCCGACACGACCTGCGCGCCTTCGCCCACCGAAGCGGCGACGCGCTTGACCGAGCCTGCTCGCACATCGCCGATCGAGAATACGCCGTCGCGGCTGGTCGCGAGCCCGGCCCCGCCGGTCCGCACGAAGCCCTTGTCGTCCAGCACGACGCCCGAGCCGGCCAACCAGTCGGTATTGGGCTCGGCGCCGATGAACAGAAAGACATGGCCGAAAGCGTGCGCCTGTTCCGCGCCGCTGTCGCGGTTGCGCCAGCGCACCGTCTTGAGATTGCCGGGCTCGCCTTCCAGGCCGCTAATTTCGGTGCGGGTAAGGATTTCCACATTGGGCAGGGAGCGAATGCGCTCCACCAGATAACGCGACATGGTGGATTCCAGATCGCGGCCGCGCACCACCAGCCACACTTTCTTAGCAACATCGGCCAGATAGACCGCCCCCTGCCCGGCCGAATTGCCAGCGCCCACCAGCGCCACCTCCTGCCCCGCGCATAACCGGGTTTCGATCGGCGAGGCCCAGTAATGCACGCAACTGCCTTCGAAATCGGAGAGATTGGCGATGTCCAGCCGGCGATAGCGCGCGCCGCTGGCGATCACCACGCTGCGGCTGCGCACCTTTTCGCCATTGCCGAGTCTCAGGCAGAAGGACGTGCCATTGTCGCCCTCCAACCGCACCGCTTCGTCGGGAATGGCGATCTCTGCGCCGAATTTCTGCGCCTGGTTGTAGGCCCGGGCCATCAGGGCAATGCCCGAAATCCCGGTGGGGAACCCCAGATAATTCTCGATCCGCGCTGATGCGCCCGCCTGGCCGCCGAAGCTGCGGCAATCGAGCACCAGGGTCGAAAGACCCTCCGACGCGGCGTAGACCGCCGCCGCCAGGCCGGAGGGGCCGGCGCCCACGATCACCGTGTCATAGACAGTGTGGGGGTCGATGGGCCGCACCAGGCCGATGCAGCGCGCCAGCTCGTTCTCGCCGGGATTGTGCAGGAGCTGACCGCCCGGACAGAGCACAATCGGCAACTGTTCCGGTGCGATCTCAAAGCGGCGCTGCAACGTCAGGGCACATGCATCGGTCGCCGCGTCCAAGGTCCTGTAAGGATGGCCATTGCGGCGCAGGAAGACTTCCAGCCGCACCACATCGCTGCTGCCGACCGCGCCGATGATGATGGGTCCGCTTTCCTTCGCCTCCAACAGCCCGATTCGCCGCAGGATCAGCGCGCGCATGATGCGCTCGCCCAATTCGGCTTCCTGCACCAGCACATCGCGCAGCCGCGGCGGCGGAACGACCAACGCTTCCACCGCCGTGCTGGCGATGGCATCGACCAGCGCGGGCCGATCCGACAATTGCGCCAACTCGCCGGAAAAGCTGCCGGGACCATGTTCCACGATCGGCTCGCGGCGGCCATATTCGCCACCCTGGGTGACGGCGATGCGCCCCTGAAGCACGAACACCAGGCCGGGCGAAATCTCGCCTGCTTTCACGATCACGGTGCCGGCCGGAAAATTCCGCACATCGCCGAAGCGGCGCAGGCGCGCGATATCCTGCGCTTCCAGAATCGGAAACATCTGGTGGCGGCGGGATTCCATCACGGAAGAGACGGGTTGGGACATGGGCACGAAACCTTAGCCTATCTGCGGTCTCTTCTGCCAAATATTACGTCCTGGAACTATCCTGTATCGGTCGAGTGCCGCGCACGGAAAAACGCGGTCAATTGGGCTGGCATCACACGAAATTGGCAGCCAATAGCACCAGCACAAGACCCATCACCGAAATAATGGTCTCCAGCAAGGACCAGGTCTTGAACATGTCGGGCAGCGAGATGCCGAGATAGCCTTTCACCAGCCAGAAGCCGGCATCGTTGACATTGGAAAAGAACAGCGAACCCGCCCCGATGGCGAGCGCCACCAGCGACGGATTGATGGCGGGATTGGCGGCGACGGTGGCCGCCAGCAATCCGCCAGTCGTGACGGTGGCGACGGTGGCCGACCCCACCGCGATGCGGATCAGGACGGCGGTGCCCCAGGCGAGCAGCAAGGGCGTCACATGAGCGAGCGCCACGGCATGCGCGATGGTGGCGCCCAGGCCGAGATCGACCAAGGTCTGCTTGAACGCGCCGCCGCCGCCGATCACCAGCATGATCGCGGCGATGGGCGGCAGGGCATCGCCCATGATGGTGGTGACCTCATCGCGCGAGCGTCCCAGCGCGAAGCCGAAGGTGAACATGGCGAGCAAGGTGCCCAGCAGCAGGGCGACGATGGGCGCGCCGATGAACTCCAGCGCGGCGCGCAGCGGGTTGGCCGGGGGCAGGAGCAGGTCGGCGGCCGCCTTGGCCATCATCAGCGCGATCGGAAAGAGCGTGGTCAGCACGGTGGTCGCGGTTCCGGGCTGGCGTTGGTCGGGATCGAATCGGGAGAATTCGGCGACCAATTGCGCCGGCGGCCGGGCATCGGCATGCCGGGCCGCCCACAAGGTGAACAGCGGACCGGAGACGATCACGGTCGGGATGGCGATCAGGATGCCCAGCAACAGCGTCTCGCCGATATCGGCGTGCAGCGCGGCGATTGCGATCAGGGGGCCGGGATGCGGCGGCACCAACCCATGCAGCACCGACAAGCCCGCGATGGTCGGAAGACCGACGATCAGATAGGGCGCGCCCTTGGGCACCGGCCGCCCCGCCTTGGCCGCGGCCTCGAACTGAGCGCCGACCGCGACGATGATCGGCATCATCATGACAAGGCCGGTTTCGAAAAACACCGGCAATCCCAGGACCATCGCCAATCCCGCCATCGTCCAGGGCGCGAAGGAAAGCCCTCTGGCGGTGATGAGGCTGGAAGCGATGCGGTCCGCGCCGCGCGACTTGGCGAGCAATCCCCCGAACATCGCGCCGAAGGCGAGCACGATGCCCACATTGGCGACGATGTCGCCGAAGCCCGCGATCACCGATTTGAGCACCGCGGCCACGCTTTCGCCGGCCGCAAGCCCGAGGCCCAGCGAGCACATCATCAGCGCCGGAAAAGGATGCAGCTTGAATTTGGCGATCAGGACGATGACGATAGCGATCGCGGCAGCCGCCAGCAGCAGCAAGGTAATATCGTGCGGTGAAAGCATCGAGCCCCCGACTTGCCTCGTCGGGGCAACAGTTCCAGCATTACCGCGGCAGGTCAATCGAGCGGCGGGTTGCATCGCACAAACCCGCCCCATCGATTTGACTTGGCGTCAATCCGGCAGGGCAAATACCGCCATCACGTCGCCGAAAATCGGCCGTCCGTCATTCTGCATCAGGATTTCGCCGCCATGGCAGCCGCTGGCGCCCACCGCGATATATTGAACGCCCTTGACGCGATAGGTAATCGGCGGGGTGCAGACGCCCGCGCCGAGCGGGTACTGCCACAGCAGCGCGCCGCTCCTGGCGTCGAAGGCATCGAAATTGCCGTTCATTTCGCCCGCGAAGACCAGATTGCTCGCGGTCGCCAGCGCCCCGCCATACATCGGCCGGTCGGACTTATACTGCCAGGCGATCTTGCCGGTATTGGTATCGATCGCCGAGAAGGTGCCATTGGGCGGAAAAGTCTTCAGATCGGTCGCCATGTTGCCCCCCGAATATTGGCCGATGATCGGCGTGCCGGGCACATAATGATCCGGCAAAGGCTTCAGGGTGAAGATGTGCGCCTCGTTGACGCCCATCGTATAGAGATCCTTGGTCAGCGGCGAATAGGCCGGCGGCGACCACATCGCCCCGCCCTTGTTGCCCGGCACATAGACGGTGGGCGTCGCATCGGGAATGCGGAACTGATTGGGATAGACGGTGACAAAGGGCTGCGACTTGCGGATCAGCTTTCCGGTCAGCCGGTTGACGACATAGAGATAGCCGACCTTGCCCGCTTCCGCCGCTGCCGGCACGGTCTTGCCGTGTTCGTCCACGGTATCGAAAAGCACCACGGGAGCGCAGGCGTCATAATCCCACAGATCGTGCGGCACCTGCTGATACCACCAGGCGAGCTTTCCGGTCTTGCCATGGATGGCGACAATGGAGTCGGTATAGGCGTTATCGCCTTTGCGGGCATGACCGTCGAGATCGGGATTGGGATTGCCGGTGGCGAAGATGACGAGATCGTTCTTGGCGTCGATTGCGGGCGTGTTCCACATGGAGGCGCCGCCGAATTTCCAGCTATCGCCTTCCCAGGTCTTGCCGCCCGGCTGGTCCGGCGCGGCGGTGGTGGAGAAGCGCCAGATCACCTTGCCGGTATTGGCGTCGAGCGCTTCCAAGAAGCCGCGGGTCGGCCATTCCGCGCCCGCATTCCCCACCAGCACCATGCCGTTATAAACCTGCGGCGCCATGGTGAAGGTGTAGAACTGCGCCGGTTCGGGCAACGCGTCTTTGCTGTCGGTGATCCACAGCGGCTTGCCGGTGCGCGCATCCAGCGCCACGACATGGCCGCTGAGTTGTGCGGCGAACACTTTGCCATAGGCCACCGCCACGCCGCGGGATTGTTCGCCGCAGCACAGATTGTTGTAGCCGATCGGCGGGTTATAAGACCAAAGCTCCTTGCCGGTGGCGGCATTCCAGGCCTGGACGTGATTGTCGCCGGTTTCCAGATACATCACGCCGTCGGCCACGATGGGCGTGTTCTCGAACGACTTGGTGATGCCGGTCTGGATGATGGCGACCGGACGGAGCTTTTTCACATTGGCGGCATCGATCCCGGTCAGCGGCGAGAAGCGCTGATTGTCATAGGTGCGGCCATAGAGCAGCCAATTATCCTCATCGGAACCGGCATTCAAAAGCTGCGCATCGCCGACATCGACCTTGGCGCTGACCGGTGCGATCGAGGAATAAGGTTCAGGCGCGCTGCGGGCGCCGCGGGCCCGCGCCGCTTCGCCCGCGCTTCCCACGGGTGCGGTGACTGAGGCGGCGGGATTTTGCGCCGGGGCTGTTTGACCGAATGCCTGCGCAGCATACAGCGCCAGCGCGCCCACCGCGATCAGAGGGGCACATCGCCTCTTCATAGTCTCCCCTTCCGCCGCGGCCTTCCGCGTGCGTTATTTGCTGAGATCGAGATTCTTCAAGTCCGCCGCATTGGGTGACAGCGGCGTGCTGCCGGCGGCATAGCCGTTCTGCTGCAGGATGTAGGCGACCACCTGGTTATACTGATCCGGCGTCAGTGAGCCGGGATCGCTCTGCGGCATCGACTGGGATACGACCTCCAGCAACGACTGGGCGTTCATCCCCTGGGCTTGCGCCATTGCCTTGAATTGCGGCCCCTTCAACGCCGGGCCCGCCACCCCTTCCATCGCGTTGCCGTGGCATGCGGCGCATTGGGCGGCATAGACCTGGGCTCCCGCTGTCGCCTGATCGGCCGTGAACACGGTCGGCGCGGCGCCCTGCGCGACCGCCGGGCCGGCGATCGAAACGCCCATGGCGGCGCATAGGGCGAACAACTCAACTCTGCGAAACATGATGTCTACCTGTCTTGATGCCCGTCCTGCCAAGGCAGTATGGGGACGAAATGGGGCGGTGTATTGACCGGTTTTGTCCTGGAGTCCGGGGGATCATAAGGATGACGGGCCGGGGTGCAAGGCACAAAGAAGCCGCATTAACCCTGGCCGCCGCGAAGCCGGTCCGCGACTAGGGCGAGCAGTTCGTCAACCGGCTTGGTGCCATCGACAACCATCATGGCGGGCTCGTCCGGCGCGGGCCTTTCCAAGGTGGCGAGCTGGCTGGCGAGCAGCGCAGGCGGCATGAAATGGCCTCTGCGATGGGCCATCCGCGCCGCCAGCACCTCCGGCGGGCTGTCCAGCAGCACGAACAGCACCGGACCTTCGACCTTGGCCCGCAGCCGGTCGCGATAGGCCCGCTTGAGCGCCGAGCAGGTGGCGATCACGCCATGGCCTTCGCGCCGCACCTGTTCCAGCTGGTCGCCCATCGCGTCCAGCCAGGGCCAGCGATCCTCATCGGTGAGCGGGATGCCCGCCGCCATCTTGTCGCGGTTGGATTTGGGATGCAGGTCGTCGGCCTCGATGAAGGGCACGCCAAGGCGCCCCGCAAGCGCCTCCCCCACGGTGGTCTTGCCCGAACCCGAGACGCCCATCAGCACGACGGGCGGCGGCGCAACTCTGTCGGTCAAAGGACCGTCCTTCCAATCTCCGGATTTCGACGTCGGGACATCGGCGCTTATAATGTCACGCGCCGGTGCCGGGAAGCTCCGTGCCGTCATCCTGGAATTTGAGCAGCCGGCCGGCATTGGCCATCACCAGCAGAATACCGGCATTCTGCAACAGCGCCGCCACCAGCGCGCCCCTGGCGCCCAGGATGCCCGCGGCAGCGAGACCGATCACCAGGAACGTCCAGGCGAGACTCATGCCGACATTGACCAGAATAGTGCGGCGGCTCTTGCGGGAAAGACGCACGCAAGTGCCGAGCCGCCTAAGATCGTTGGTCATCAACACCAGATCGGCGGAAGCAAGCGCGACATCGGTGCCCTGGGCGCCCATCGCCACGCCGACGGCGCCGACCTTCAGCGCCAGAGCATCATTGATGCCGTCGCCCACCACCATCGGGCGATAGCCGTGCCGGATCTCGTCCATCACAAAAGTCATCTTCTGGGCCGGCAACGCCTCGGCATGGACCTTCCCCACGCCAAGAAGGTCCGCCACCCGCTTCGCCTCCGCGGCGCGGTCGCCGGTGATGACAAGCTGGCGGCTGAGACCCAGCGCACGCAATTCCTGCACCGCGTCCTTGGCCTCGGGACGGACCTCGTCGGCCAACAGCAGCCAGCCGAGAAACTCCGGGCCGGAAGAAACGCCTGCAATGGGTCCGGTATGTTCGGGCGGCGGCGGTGCCGCGACACCAAGCTCAGTGAACAATTGCGCCCGGCCCAGCGCCACCATCCGGCCGTCAAGCGTTCCGACAATGCCCAGGCCGCGCGTTTCCTTGATGTCGGTGACCGGCAGGCGTTCGGCTTCGGGTACCTGCACCGTCAAAGCGCGGCTGACCGGATGGCTGCTCGCCGCGCCGAGGGTTGCCGCCAGCCGGAACAAAGCAAGCATGCTGGTGCCCGGCTGGGGCGCGGTGCCGACCAGACGCAATTCGCCGATGGTCAAGGTGCCGGTCTTGTCGAACACCACTGCATCGACGCTCGCCAACTGCTCCAGGAAGGCCGAGCCCTTGACCAGGATGCCGTGTCGGCTCGCCACCGCGATGGCGGCGATGGAGGTGGCGGGCGCCGCCAGCACCAAGGCGGTGGGACAGGATGCGACCAGCACCGCCAGCATGCTCGCGGTGCTGCCCGAGAGAAGCCAGATGCAAGCGGTGAGCAGCAACACGAACACAATGTAACGGGGAGCGTAACGCTCCAGCAGCCGGGTCACCGCCGGCTTGATATGCTCGGCGTCCTGCATCAGGGCGATCACCCGCCCCAAGGTGGTCTCGCCGCCGACCCGGGTGATGCGCACAGCAAGCAGGCCTTCCAGATTGATCGAGCCGCTGAACACTTGATCGCCGGGATCGACATCGACCGGCACCGATTCCCCGGTGATGGACGCGGTATCGACCGCGGACCTGCCACTTTCGACGACACCGTCGGCGGGAATGCGGTCGCCGGCCCGCACTTCGATCAGGTCGCCCGGACGCAAGATGCCGGCCGGGACTTCCGCCACTTCGCCGCTGGCATTGAATCGCCGGGCGGTGGCTTCGGTGAGGCGCGACAAGGCGCGGATCGCTTCCTGCGAGCCGAGCAGCGAACGCTCTTCCAAAATATGACCGATCATCATGATGAGCGGCAGAAGCGTGGCGGTGATCAGATCACCATTGGCCCAGGCGGCGATGAAGGCGAGCGCGATCAGCTGGTCGGTGATGCCGCCCAGATCGGGATGGCGCAGGCTTTGCCAGGCCGCCGCCAGCGCCGGCACTCCCACCAGCAGCGCGGCCACGCCGGCGACAAGCTGGGCGACGTCATGCTGGCCCGGCTCGAGCAGCTCCAGCCCCACCGAGACGATCAGGCAGCCCGCCGCCGCCAAAGACAGCGAGAGCCGCAAGGCGAGCGCGCGCTGTTCGCTGCCCGACAGCAGCACGGCATCGCTGGTGTTGCCGGCCGCGCTCATGGGGTGGTTCCGCGATTGGGCGCAGTGTAGACACCCGGCAGGATGGCATGGACCGTGCCGTCCGGGTCCAGCAAATCGATACCGCCCGCCTTCTTCAGCATCGGCCCGATGCGGTCGTAGAAATAGCGCGTCATCAACATGCTGCGCGATATGTCGCGCGATTGCTGCGCCAAGGCGGCGATGGAGGCGGTCTCGGCCGTAGCGTTGGTGACGATCTCCGCCGCCGTCGCCGCCGCGTCGGTAGCGATATGGTCCTTCTTGGCCTGCGCGTCCTGGCCGGTCAACTGGGCGGCAGTGCGCGCCTGGGCGACGGCAGTGTCGGCGCTTTGGCTGACGGTCAGCACATTGTCGAAACCTTCCTTGGCGCCGGCGGGAATCGAGGGCACCAGATCCACCCGCGAGACGGTGACGCCCAGCCCGGCATCGGCCGTCGCCAGCGCGGCAAGCCGCCGGTTCACTTCCTTGACAAGATCGGCGCGCAGGCGCTCACGCTCCGCCGCTTCGGCAGAGCGGGCGGCGATTTCCGGGCGCGCCACCAAAATAGAATCCATGTTTCGCCGTCCCATCACGGAAATCGCGCTGGCAATGAACAGCCGCTGCAGGGCCGGGCGCACATGGGACTCGGCGACCATATAAGCGACCGGATCGCTCACCTGATAAAATAGCTGCGCTTCCAGGTGCACGATGTTGGAATCGCCGGTCAGCAGGAAACCGCTGTTCAAGCGTGGGTCGCGCGACAGGTCATAGCCTTCGCCCGGAGCGGGGGTTGCGCCTTCGACGAAGCGGTCGATCCTGAGCGGGATCTGGCGCGCCGGCGCGGGCAGCACCACGATGCGCTCGATCGGCCGGGGCAACGCCATCAAGAGGCCCGAGCCTTGAATGCGCGCGACCGCGCCCAGGCGCATCACCACCGCCTGGCTGTCGGGCGGAACCTGGCGGAAATTGGAGACAAACCAACCGGCAGCGATCACGCAGGCGGCGATAAACAGAAACCGGAAGGCGAGCGCGACCGCCTGGCCAAGCGGACCGATCTCCCTCATATCCGCGCGCAGATCGTCGGCACTGGTCATTTGACACTCTTGCCGGCGCCGTCCGGGCCTTCCACCAAGACCCGGAACGGCGCGGAATCGGTGCGCAGGATCAGCCGCGTGTTGGGGCCGATCACCTGATCGAGCGAATCCAGCGACCGCAGCAGGGTGTAAAGCTGGGGATCGCCGGTATAGGCTTTCTTATAGATCCCCGCCGCTTCGATGCGCGACTTGGCTTCGATATCGGCGGCGTCGGCATTGGCCTTGGCGATCAACACGCGGCTGTCGCGATTGGCATCCGACTGAATCTGCGCCGCGGCGCGCTCGCCTTCGGCGGAGCGTTCGGCCGCCACCGTGTCGCGCTCGGCCTTCATCCGCTCGATGGTGGCGTTCAGGGTCTGCGCCGGCAAGGTCAGCCGTTCCAGGCCCACCTGCCGCACCGTGATGCCATAAACCCTCAGCGCCTGATCGTCGATCCTCTGGTGCAGCGCGTCCTCGAACTGATCCAGCTTGACCTTCGAGGCTTGGGTATTCACCAGATCGGCGAGCGCAAAGCGCGATGCCGCGATCTCCAGCGCCGAGCCGGTGAAGCTGCGGAGCTGTTCCGCCGCGATGCCCGGCTGGTTGCGCACCGCGCGCAGGAACTGGCGGATGTGATCGGCATCATCCGGCACCTGCCAGGCGATATAGGCCTCGACCAGGATACGCAGCCCGTCGCGCGTACCGACATCGTGCAGGCCGCTGGAAGTGGTGCGCAGGCGCAAATCCACCGCGACGGCATTTTCGATCGGCGGCGGCAGCTTGAAGGCAAGACCCGGGCTGGTCACCACCCGCACGGGATTGCCGAAACGGGTGATCACCACCGCCTCGCCCGGATTGACCAGCACCAGACAGGCCGACAGAACCAGGGCCGCGATCACCACAAAGGCGACCAGATAGCGCCGGTTGCGATAGAAGGGATTGTCCTCGCTCTCGCCGGCATGATGATCGTGAAACTGGTCTGCCATGATGGTCCCCGGAAAGCTCAATCGTCGCTGGGCACCAGACCGGACCCCGTCACGCCGACGCGCGGCGAGACGAGATTGACGGTCGGACCTTCGGGGCGCTTGATGCGATGATCGACGATGATGAGCGGCTTGTCGGCGAGGCCTTTCTGAAGACGGTCCAGCCGCCGCTCGAACAGGAAGGCGGCGCCGCCCGCCGCATAGGCCTGGCGGTCGCCGTCGAAGAGCGTGAAATCGCGCTGGGCCTGATCGATGCGCTCCTCGGCCGCGGCAGTCGCATCGTTGCTGGTGGAATTGGCTACGAGCGCCGCCATCTTCATCTCCCGCGCCGACTCCGCGCGCGCGGTGGCGACCCGCACCACCGATTCGATGGCGGCGGCCTGCACACCCTGATAGGCGATTGCCGCCTGGGGCGGCGGATGAATGCCTTCGACCACGATCGCCATGATGTCCAGGCCTGTCCCCAGCGCGTTCATCCGCGCCTGCAACGCTTTCTGGAAGTCGTGGACGAAGGTGACGTGGTTTTGGCCGAGCACTTCCTCGATGGTGGAATGGGCGAAATAGCGCGCCAGCATCTGGCTGGCGGCGCTGCTGATGATGGCGGCGGGGGCGGCCAGCCGGTAAACCGCCTGCTCCGCCGCCTGGTCGGAAAGGCCGATGCGATAGACAATGGACAGATCGATATCGACGGCCTCGAAGCTTTGCTGGCCTTCGGACATGGCGGCGACCAGATAGCTCGCTTCTTCCGGATGGGACGAATCCCATAGCCGGTCCGCGGCAGGCGGCGCCTCGCCTTCGATGTCGGCGGCGGAGGCTTGCGGCGCGCCCTCTGCCTGCGGCAAGCCGGAATTGCGGTATTCGATCGGAATCTCCCGCACTTCTCCATATTCCACCGGGCGCAGGACACCGAAGGGCCAGGGCCAATGCAGATGCAGGCCCGAATGCATGACGCCTTCCGGCGTACCGAACGCTTCATAGACGGCGCGCTGGTCGAGGCCGAGCGCCGTCACTCCCGTCAAAAGCCAACTGAACACCACCATGCCCAGCAGCAGCGGCACGAACGCACGGCGGATGAAGCCGAGCGCCCAACTGCGCGCCAGATCGATGCCGAACTCGCGGCGCACCGAAGCGTTGAGCGCGGTGAAATTGGGAAGTTGCGGCCGGATCAGACCGGCGATGAAACTGTCGGCATGGCTGCGACGGCTAGCAAGCGGCGGCAATGGCAAAAGCAGATAGGCCAGGCTGCGCAACACCAGTTCGGCCGCGACCAGAGCGGTGACAATGACGATCGCGTGTTCGACCCATGACGCGGTGCGCAGCCCAAGCCAGCGCAGCCCGGCAGCGAGAGCGAGGCCGAGAAATCCCAGCAGCGGAAGCCGGATGATGCGGTCCAGCAGTGGGGCCTCTGGTAAGACCTCCTCCGGCAGGCCGGCATATCGCCGCTCCAGCACCAGCAACGGAAAGCAGGCTGCCAGCAGAATGCCCGCGGTCAGTTCGTCGAACAGCGGACCGGAAGGCGAGGCGAGCATCAGCCACGCCTTGCGCAGCGCGAACAGGGCGGCGAGACCGAGCAAGACCGTGACCGCGATTGCCGACCAGTCGCCGATCCAATCGATCCTGGTGACGACGCGTCGCGCACTGTGCGCTGCGCCGCGCAATTTTTCCAACACCGGCGGAAGCGCCTTGCCCGGATGGCGGGGGGAACGGCGCGGCAGGACGCCCCGGCGCCGCGCCCGCGCCGTAAGGAAAGCAGCCAGGAACGAAGCCGCCGCGACCAGCAGGATGGCGCTCAGTTCAAGGAACAGACGGACGGGCGCGGGAGGAAGCCGACGGAGCAAAAGCGAGGCAGCGAGCAGACCCGCGCCAAGGGCAAGAAACACAAGTCCCGTCCACAACTCCGGTTGCGGCGGACGCGCCGCGGCTTGTTGTTCGTTCTGGCGCGACACCTAAGGCCCCTTTTTGGCTGCGACCGTAGCAACAGAATG
>DATATP010000247.1:0-8230 GCA_036268715.1 Rhizomicrobium sp.
CCGAGGTGCGGCGGTGTTCCGGCTTCCACATCAGTGCCTCCTTCGAATCAGGCACCAATCACAGAATCACAACCGACTCCACAGACTCAAGAACTTCCGGGATCGGCTCTCAGATGTGCCAGCAATTGTTACTCTTTGGCACTCGCTTTACACGATCCTTGAAACAGAGCCGTTTCTACTCCAGCGATATAATCATGCGTTTCTGGAGCTAATGTCTGCAATGGCTAAAAATCTTGGCTACAAGA
Source organism: Rhizomicrobium sp. (assembly GCA_036268715.1). GTDB lineage: Bacteria > Pseudomonadota > Alphaproteobacteria > Micropepsales > Micropepsaceae > Rhizomicrobium. The sequence continues at coordinate 246 of DATATP010000247.1, forward strand.
CATTGGCTCAGACTGATATCGATAAGTTCTATTCTCCGAAGGCTCACGGTAATCAGGCCGTGCTAAATGCCGATATTCAGGCCCACCTTCTTCGTGTCCTGAAACGCAGCCGATCCTTTTCAGAGGACCGTACAGACCCAGAAATCGCGCCGAGGATGCTCAGTGAGTTCAAGAGGAAGGCGCATCTAGCGATGCCCTCCCTCTGCCAGCCCGCCGCAGCCATCCTAGGAATAATCACCTAGTCCAGTTAAGTTTGGGATAATCGCCAACACATCCCATGGACCGATAGTCGAGTAAGGCATAATCGCCAGAATATTCCCAATATGCGGGTCTGAGTTGATCCCGGTCCGGGGTGCTTTCGCAACGACCAGCGTCTATACGTCGGGCCATGACCACCGTGATCGATCGCTCCTTGCGCCATCCGGAGAAAGCCCACCGGCCCGACAGCGCGGTGCTGCGCAAGCCGGACTGGATCCGGGTGAAAGCGTCCGTCGGCCACGAATATGCGGCAACCCGGGACGTGGTGCGCGCGAACGGGCTTCATACTGTGTGCGAGGAGGCGGCCTGTCCGAACATCGGCGAGTGCTGGAGCAAGCGCCACGCCACCATGATGATCATGGGCGACACCTGCACCCGGGCCTGCGCCTTCTGCAATGTGAAGACCGGATTGCCCGGCGCGCTCGACCCGCAGGAGCCGGACAATGTCGCCCGCGCGGTGAAAACGCTGGGCCTGGCGCATGTCGTGATCACCTCGGTCGACCGCGACGACCTGCCCGATGGCGGCGCGGAGCATTTCGCGCGGGTGATCGCCGCCACCCATGCCGCCAGCCCGCAAACCTCGGTGGAGGTCCTGACGCCCGATTTTCTGCGCAAGGACGGCGCCATCGAAACCGTAATGGCGGCGCGGCCCGAAGTGTTCAATCACAATCTCGAGACCGTGCCGCGGCTTTACCTGAATATCCGTCCCGGCGCGCGTTATTATGCGAGCCTGCGGCTTCTAGAGCGCGCTAAGGAATTGATGCCCGGCGGCTTCACCAAATCCGGCCTGATGGTTGGGCTGGGTGAAAGTCGCGAGGAGATCATGCAGGTGATGGACGATCTGCGCGCCGCGAAGGTCGATTTCCTCACCATCGGCCAATATTTGCAGCCAACCAGAAAGCATGCGGCGCTGGCGCGCTTCTGGACGCCCGAGGAATTCGCGGGGCTTGAAAGCATCGCGCGCGCCAAAGGCTTCCTGATGGTGTCGGCTTCCCCGCTGACCCGCTCCTCCTACCACGCCGACAGCGATTTCGCGGAGTTGAAGAAAGCCCGTGGGAGCGTCGGCCAGGAAAAGTGGACTTCCGGTTTTCCGTCCGGCCGCGCGACCCAATAAAAGCTCGGATGATCGAACATCGCGAAACCCGGATCGTTCCGTACACGGCGGAACTGATGTATCGCGTCGTTTCGGATGTGGAGCGCTATCCCGAATTCCTGCCCTGGGTCGTGGCCTTGCGGGTGTTGTCGCGTGACGACAATGGGCTGCTGGCGGAAATGGCGGTCGGCTATAACGCGCTGCGCGAGCGCTATACCAGCCGGGTGACACTCGATCCCCAAGGGCGGCGCATCGACGTGGTGCAGACCAAAGGACCGTTCAAGACGCTGGAAAACCACTGGCGGTTCACCCCAAAGAACGAGGGTTGCGAGATCGAATTTTCGATCCTGTTCGAATTCCGCAGCCGCATGCTGGAGAAAGTGACGGGCGGCGCATTCGAGAAAGTGATGCTCAGGATGGCCGATGCTTTTGTGGCGCGGGCGGAGGCGCTTTCGCGGCAAGCCGGATAGGTTATAGTGCAGCCGGCATCCGTTCGAGATGCGGGGAGGGCTTCGTGAAACGACTGATCGCCGCCGCCGCGGTGTTCCTACTTGCCGCGTTGCCGGCGAGCGCGCGCACCATTCTGTTCATCGGCAACAGCTTTACTTTCGGCGCGAACTCGCCGGCCCGTTACTACAAGTCCGACACGGTGACCGATCTCAACGGACCAGGAGCGAACGGCAAGACGGTCGGGGGCGTGCCGGCGATCTTCAAGGCGTTCACCAAGGAGGCCGGTCTCGATTACGACGTCAGCCTGGAGACGGTGGGCGGCAAGGGCATGGATTATCATTTCGCCGAAAAGCGCGCGCTGATCGACAAGCCTTGGGACGTGGTGGTGGTGCACGGCTATTCGACCCTGGACCAGGCCCATCCCGGCGATCCGGCGCTGTTGATCCGCTCTGCCAAACAGATGACCGACATGTTGCGTGCCCGCAATCCGCAGGCGGCGGTCTGGCTTTTCGCCACTTGGAGCCGCGCCGACCAGACCTATCCCGACGGCAAACCATGGCACGGCAAATCGATCGAACAGATGGGCAAGGACAACGAAGCGGCCTATGAGCAGGCGGCGAAGAATGCCGGCGATACGGGCGTGGTGCCAGTGGGCCTGGCCTGGAATCGCGCCATCGATATGGGCTTTGCCGACGGCAATCCCTATGACGGCATCGCGGCGGGCAAGGTCGATCTTTGGGCCTGGGACCATTATCACGCCAGCATCTATGGCTATTATCTCGAAGCGCTGATGGATTTCGGCAAGGTGACGGGCAAGGACCCGCTGTCCCTGGGCGACAATGAGACGGTGGCCGAGGATATGGGCTTCTCCAAACCGCAGACTCATGCGCTTGAACAGATCGCGCACGATCAGTTGGCAGCTACGCCCTGAGGCAACTGTCATGCCCGCAAAAGCGGGCATTCAACTGTGCAGTCATATGAAAGTTGGATTCGCTTGCGCGGGAATGACAATCCTGATGGGTGAATCTAGTGGATGGAATCTAACGTTTGGTGCCCGCGCCTGACGGCAGCGATGATGTCGTCTCGATTGGCGGTCCGGGTGAAGAGCCTTGGCGCATCGTTGGCCTCCGCGAGGAAGCGATTGATGGCGGTCTGGAGGTCGACGATCAACTTGAACACGCCGCGCCTGAGCCGGCGCTTGGTGAGTTTGGCAAAGAAGCCCTCGACGGCGTTGAGCCAGGACGCGCTGGTTGGGGTGAAGTGGAAGACCCACCTGGGATGGCGGCCGAGCCAAGCGCGCACCTTTGGGTGCTTGTGGACCGCGTAGTTGTCGAGGATGGCGTGGATGATCTTGCCCTTCGTGACCTCTCCCTCAACGGCGTTGAGGAAGCGGTCTGGCCCGGCGGGTCCTGAAGGGTCAGCGCCACACCGCGGTCTTGCTGACGCCGGCCGTGCGCATGATCTCGGCCGTGCCGACGCCATCGGCGCTCAACAGCACGATCCGCACCTGCCAAACGTGCTTCTGGGGACTGTTTCGGTCCGCCAAGATCGCGCCGAGCCGGCGGCGATCGGCGGGGCTCACCTCTATGGAGGTGCCTGTTCGCATCCCATAGAGTCGCACTTGATCAAGCCCCCGAGAAGCCCCCCAGGACTCAAGCGTCAACTCTGCGGTATCCTAAACGAATGAACTTTGCCGAACCGATCAAGCTGATTAAGGAGAAACCGTGCCCGCGTATCTTATTTCGTTGTGCAGACACGTTACTGACCGAAAGCGCCTGGAAGATTATTGGGCAAATGTTGCGCCAGCGTTTAAGAGCGTTATAGCCAAGCCGCTCGTCGCCTACACTCCGTTCGAAGTCCTTGAGGGCGATGGCGGCGTGCTAGGCGTTGTACTATTTGAGTTTTCTTCAATGGAAGAGGCACGGCGGTGGTACAACAGCGGGGCCTACCAGGAAGCGAAGAAACTCCGCGAAGGGGCAGCCGACTTCGATCTTATTCTCGTGGACGGCGGGATTGTGTCGGCAGCGGGAGCGCGAATGCCGGGGTCGAACTCTTGAAACCACACAATGGAAGAAGTGTCCACCGCAAGGTGATTATAGTGCTGCTTCGTGGTCTCACGAAGGGTAAGCTTCGGGACGATTTGCAGATCCAATGAAGACGCGCGGGCTTGCGCACTCCGTAAGCCGCCCCGGCTCGGACATGGCGCTGTCGATCCGGCAGGACTCAAATGTCAGATTTTGACCACTAGATATGGCGGACTAAAAGTGTAAGTGCCTCTTTCGCGGTCGCTAGCCGCACTTTGCTGCGGCCGATGTCTCCGAAACGGAATTCCTGCGCGACAATGGGTCCGTGAGCGATTGCGATGTAGACCAGCCCCGCAGGTTTGACTCCCGAGCCGCCGGGACCGGCGATACCGGTGACGGCGACAGCGATGTCAGCAGCAGAATTGCGGATCGCGCCATCAGCCATTGCTCCGGCAACCTCCGTCGACACCGCACCATGCTCCGCGATGAGTTCGCCCGGAACGCCCAGCATCTGTTCCTTCGCTTCGTTGGAATAGGTGACAAAGCCACGTTCGAACACATCCGACGAGCCGGGAATTTCGGTCAGCAGCCCGGCGATCAGCCCGCCGGTACAGCTTTCCGCCGTGGCGATCTTGAGCCCCTTCGCCCGCGCCGCATCCAGCACATCACGCGCCAGCGAAAGGAGGTCTTCCGAAAAGATCACAGCCAGCCAAACCAATGCACTGCGAACACGATGGCGCCCGCGATAAGTCCCGCCACCAGATCGTCCGCCATCACCCCCAGCCCGCCCGATAGGCCGTTCTCCGCCCAGGATACCGGCCAAGGCTTCCAGATATCGAACAGCCGGAACAGCAGGAAGGCGAGCGCGAAGGCCGGCAGCGACAGCGGCGCCAGCGCGCAGGCGAACCATTGGCCCGCCAATTCGTCAATCACACATTCAGGCGGGTCCTCGCGTCCCGTCTCGCGCATATGGTCCGCGCAGGCGAAGATGCCGATGCAGAACACGATCAGCGCCGCGCAGAACAGGCTGATCGCACCGCCCCGCAGCATGATGAGAAATGCCAGCGGTGTCGCCACCGCGCTCATGATGGTGCCGGACGCGAATTCGAAATAGCCGATGCCGAACACCGAAGCGGTCACGGTCGAGGCGCGCAGCTTCATGGCAGCCTTACTGTCGCGACGGCCTGGGCCGCCAGGCCCTCGCGCCGGCCGGTATAGCCCATGCCTTCGGTGGTGGTGGCCTTCACGCTCACGCGATCGATCCCGATCCCCAATATTTCGGCGATGCGAGCCCGCATGGCTTCCCGGTAGGGGCCGATCTTCGGCCGTTCGCAGATCAGGGTCACGTCGCAATGCAGGATCGAACCACCCTTTTCGCGCACCAGTTTTGCGGCATGGTCCAGGAAACGGTCCGACGAAGCGTCGCGCCAGCGTTCGTCCGTAGGCGGAAAATGCTGGCCGATGTCGCCTGCCGCGATGCAGCCCAGGATCGCGTCGGTCAAGGCGTGCAGTCCGGCGTCGGCATCGGAATGGCCTTCAAGAGCGTGATCATGCGGTACCTTCACGCCGCACAGCCAGACATGGTCCCCCGGCGTAAAACGGTGTGCATCGTATCCCATCGCGCTGCGGGATTCTCCCGCGGCGAGAAGCGCTTCGGCCATCCGAAAATCCTCTCCCACCGTCACTTTGAAGTTCTTCTCGTCGCCTTCGACCATCTCGACCGAGATGCCGGCAAGCTCGGCCAGCGCCATGTCGTCCGTGACCGGATGGCCGGCATGGGCGCGGTGCGCCGCCAGGATATCGGCAAAACGAAATCCTTGCGGTGTCTGGACACGATAAAGATCGTCGCGGGCTACCAACACAAAGCTTCCGCCCTCGCGCCGTCGCAACGTATCCGCCGCCGCCACCATCGGCACGGCACCCCGCGCGCCCTTTTTCAGGGCCGACACCACATTGCCGATCACTTTCGCGGAGACGAGGGGACGGGCGGCATCATGGATCAACACGAATTCCGGGGCCTGCGGGGCAAGCGCTTCCAGCCCCAGCCGCACAGAATCCTGTCGCGTAGCGCCCCCGATGACGGGCGCTGGCAGGGCCAATCCGGCGAGGGCGGCGCGCGCCAATTCCTCCTGTCCCTGTCCGACGACGACCTGGACAGGAAATGCCCCGAATGCCTCCACCGACATGCGCAGCATCGGTTTTCCGGCCAGAATTTCATATTGTTTCGGGCGGCCAAGCCCGCTGCGCTCGCCCCGGCCTGCGGCAACTATCAGTGTGATGATCCGCGGCATGAGTCTCCCCGGCCTTTTGATTAACATCGGCTGCGCTGCACTGCGATAATAACTTGCGCCGAGCGAAATTGCCTATATTATTGTCATGCGATTTATTTGCATAAACAATAGGCATGTCTAACGCCATTTTCTCCCGGCTTCAAAATCCCGTCCCGGAGCTTCGTGGTTCCGGCTTTATTGCCAATGCCTTGCCAATGCCGGTCCTGCTGATCGGCCCCGGGCGGGACGTGATCTATGCCAACCCGGCCGCCGAACAATTTTTTGATACCGGCCTGATGCTGCTGCTCAAGCACAATCTTGCCGAATTGCTGCCATTCGACAGCCCCTTGTTCTCGTTGATTGCCCAGGCCCAGGAACGGGGCGCTTCCGCCGCGGAGCGCGATGTCGACCTGTCCACGCCCAGACATGGCGAACGACTGGCCGATGTGACGGTGACTCCCTTGTCCGAGCCTGCGGGGGCCCTCGTTCTTACGCTGCAGGAACGCAGTCTCGCGCAGCGGATGGACCGGCAATTGATGGCCCGCGGTGCGGTGCGCTCCATGCATGGCATGGCGGCGGTGCTGGCGCATGAGATTAAGAACCCGCTGGCCGGCATCCGCGGCGCCGCGCAATTGCTGGAGGATTCCCTGGCGGCCGAAGAACGTCAGATGACCCAGCTCATCGTGGCGGAATCCGACCGCATCAGGGGCCTGATCGACCGGATGGAATCGTTCGGCGATACACGCGGCTTTACCCGTCGGCCCGTCAATATCCATGAAGTGCTCGGCCGGGTGCGTAAAGTATCGGAATCCGGTTTCGGACGCGGCGTCACCATGATCGAGAATTTCGATCCCTCTCTGCCGCCGGTCGCGGGAGATCATGACCAGTTGATCCAGGTCTTCCTTAATCTGGTGCGCAATGCTGTGGATGCGATTCCGGAAACGGGCGGGGAGATCACCCTGACAACGGGCTATCGGCCCGGCGTCAAATTCGGCGCGGCCGTTGCGGGCGAGTGGCTGTCGCTGCCGCTGGAGGTGACAGTGCGCGACAATGGCACGGGCGTTCCCGCCGATCTGCTTCCCTATATCTTCGATCCTTTCGTCACCACCAAAATGCGGGGCTCCGGCCTCGGTCTGGCCTTGGTCGCCAAGATCATCGGCGACCACGGCGGAGTGATCGAATGTGATTCGGTGCCGCGCCGGACCGTCTTCCGGGTCCTGCTGCCGATGGCCATAAGCGGAGAAAATTGATGGCGGCCGCAACTATCCTGGTCTGCGATGACGACAGCGCGATCCGCACTGTGCTCAATCAGGCGCTGGGCCGAGCCGGCTTCGAGGTGCGCACGGCCGGCACCGCGGCGGGCCTGTGGCGCTGGGTCAGCGCCGGCGATGGCAGCCTGGTGATCACCGATGTCGTGTTGCCCGACGAAAGCGGCTTCGACCTGATCCCGCGCATCAAGCGGATACGGCCCGACCTGCCCATCCTGGTGATGAGCGCCCAGAACACGCTGCTCACCGCCATTACTGCGGCGGAACGGGGAGCGTTCGAATATCTCCCCAAGCCTTTCGACCTGAAAGAATTGATCGCCGTGGTACAGCGGGCGCTGGCGACCCCATCCGGCCGCACCAACGAGCCGGCAGGCGCCGGCGAGGAACGGTTGCCGCTGATCGGCCGCAGCCCGGCGATGCAGGAGATCTATCGCGTCATCGCCCGCCTCACCCAGACCGACCTGACAGTGATGATCATGGGCGAAAGCGGCACCGGCAAGGAATTGGTGGCGCGGGCGTTGCATGATTACGGCAAGCGGCGGCGCGGCTCTTTTGTGGCGGTCAATATGGCGGCGATCCCCAAGGAGCTGGTGGAAAGCGAATTGTTCGGCCATGAACGCGG
>DATATP010000248.1:0-12544 GCA_036268715.1 Rhizomicrobium sp.
GCCCGCGCGGCGGTGGCGCGGCTGATCGACCGCATGGCGCGGGGCCTGGCGACGGTGGTCAATATCCTCGATCCCGACGTGATCGTGCTGGGAGGCGGACTTTCCAATATCGACGCGTTATATCGCGAGTTGCCGCCGCTGGTGGAGCGCTACGGTTTTACCTTGGGCGGGCCGCCCTGCATCGCGAAGAACAGACATGGCGATTCGAGCGGGGTTCGCGGCGCAGCGTGGCTGTGGCCGGCTTAAAGCGCGGCGGCAAGGACCCCGAACGCCAGCAGCAGGACGGCCGCGGCGAGCATTTCATCGAAATAGTTGGCCCGGTCGCGCCACAGCTGGGCACCGAATTCGGCGAGTTGTTCCTGCCAGGGCGGAACCCCGATCACCTTGGCCGAAGCCTGCTTTGCGTGTGGATGCACGTCCATTCCCCGATGCCTGATTAGAGATTGCCAGACAGGCCGTAAAATTCCGGTTACCCTGTCCGTATGGCGATGTGTGATTGGCCGGCTCTTTGCCGCGACTGTCTGTCCGACATATCGCGAACGCCGCAGTCTTACGCCAATTCCAGCGGGGAGTCCGATGTTTCTTTCGAGGGAGCCTGCCTTTTTTGCGGCTCTACCCGCGTCCTCGCCCACCCCGAACTCGACCGCCTCGCCATCGCCCATCTGGACTGCGACGCTTTTTATGCCGCCATCGAGCAGCGCGACGATCCGTCCTTGCGCGGGCGGCCCCTGATCGTGGGTGGTGGGGTGCGGGGGGTGGTTGCCACCGCCTGCTATTTCGCCCGCAAATCGGGCGTGCGCTCGGCCATGCCGATGTTCCAGGCCCGCAAGCTTTGCCCGGAGGCGGTGGTCGTAAAGCCGCGCATGGCTGTCTATGCCGGGGTGGCGCGGCAGGTGCGGGAGATGATGCAGGCCCTGACGCCCCTGGTCGAGCCGCTGTCGCTGGACGAGGCCTATCTCGACCTGTCCGGGACGGAGCGCATACACGGCACGAGTCCCGCCGGGACCATGGCGAAACTGGCGCTCGCGATCGAGCGGGAGATCGGCATCACCGTCTCCGTCGGCCTGTCGGGCAACAAGTTCCTCGCCAAGCTGGCCTCGGAGTTGGACAAGCCGCGCGGCTTTGCGGTAATCGGCCTGGCGGAAGCCAAGTCTTTCCTGCGGGACAAGCCGGTGGGCCTGATCCGCGGCGCCGGTAAGGTGCTTGCTGCCCGGCTGGCGCGCGACGGCTTTTGCACCATTGGTCAATTGCAAGACGCCGACCCGCGCGATCTGGCGGCGCGCTATGGCGCCACTGGGATGTGGCTTTCGCGCATGGCCCACGCCGACGACACGCGCCCGGTCGATCCCGGCGGCGAGATGAAGACCATTTCCTCGGAGACGACCTTCGACAACGATCTTTGGCAGTTCGCCGATCTGGAAGCGGTGTTGTGGCGCCAGGCCGAGCGCGTTTCAGCCCGTGCCAAGGCGAAGGCCCTTGCCGGGCATACCATTACGCTCAAGCTGAAGACCGCACGGTTCCAGCTTCGCACGCGATCTTCGTCCCTGGACGCGCCGACCCAGCTTGCCGACCGCATCTTCCGGATGGCGCGCGTGTCGCTGAAGCGCGAAGCGGACGGCACGCGATTTCGCCTGCTGGGAGTGGGTCTTGCCAATCTCGTGCCTGCGGCCGGCGCTGATCCCGTCGACCTGATCGATGCCGGCGCGGACAAGCGCGCTGCGGCGGAACGGGCGATGGACAGGATCAGGGCAAAGTGGGGCGGCGAGGCGGTGGCAACCGGACGCGGCTTGCGCAAATGAATTATTTCACCACATCGGCCGCGCTCTGCGCGTCGGCCGCGATCTGGTTGGCGCAATCCGGCAGCGCCTTGGCCTTGCAGCCCTCCTGGCTTTCCCCGATCTTCTCGCCATTGCGGAAGAACATCGCCATGAAGCTGTATTTGGTGTCGTCCTCATGACCATCGCGGCCGAATCCGTCGGGGACGGTGATGACCAGCGCCTCCGGTGTGATCTTCGCCATGAGATTGAAGGACGGCGTGCGCGACAGGGCTTCGCGGATCGATTCCATCAGGTTGCGGTCCCGCCAGTCATTGTCGGTGACCGCAAAAACCACCGGCACGACTTTGGGCGGGTCCGCCCGGACCGCGGAAGCCGATGCCAACGCATAAAGCGCAACCACAAACAGGACCGCCCGCATTGCCTCGGACTCCGCGAAACGCGCGGGGTCTAGCATATCGCCCGGCGGTGCGGCATTACCGATCGGTCAGGAACTTGTGGCGGGATGCAGCAAGGCGATAGCCTTCCGAGATGCAAACGAGGACACGATGAGCATTGACGCGCGCCTGAAGGACCTTGGCATCAAACTTCCCGCGCCACCGGCGCCGGTGGCGAGCTATGTTCCCTATGTGATCAGCGGCAATCTTGTTTTCATTTCCGGGCAGGTGCCGATGCAGAATGGCGTGCCACATTTCGTCGGCAAGCTTGGCGAGACAATATCGCTGGAAGATGGCCAGGCCGCGGCGCAGCTATGCGCCATCAATCTGCTAGCGCAACTGAAAGCGGCATGTGGCGGCAACCTGGACCGGGTGGTCGCGTGCATCAAGCTGGGCGTGTTCGTCAATGCCACAGCGGACTATACCCGCCAGCCGGAGGTGGCGAACGGCGCCTCGGACCTCCTTGCCGCGGTGTTCGGAGAGGCGGGCCGTCACGCGCGCGCTGCGCTCGGTGTAGGCTCGCTGCCGCGCGGGGTGGCGGTGGAAGTGGACGCGGTGTTCGAGATAAAGTGACCGCCTGCAACCCCACAGCGCGACTTATCACCGGCGCCCGAGAAATCGGCGCGGCGCGTTGGAACGCGCTGGCCAATCCCGAAGGCGTGGCCGATCCGCATCCCTTCATGACCTATGAATTTTTTTCGGCGCTGGAAGAATCCGGCTCGGCGACTGCCCGGACCGGCTGGCAGCCTTGCCATCTTGTTTTGGAGCACGCAAGCCCGCCTCCCCTGCGCGGCAAAGAAGCTGGCGGGGCAAATGGCTCTGAGCGCGCGAGCGCGAAAGAAACGGAGGGGGCAAGAGACCTCGCTCTTATGCCGCTTTACCTCAAGAGCCACAGCCAGGGCGAGTATGTCTTCGACCATGCCTGGGCAGACGCGTTGGAACGGGCGGGCGGCGATTATTATCCCAAGCTGCAATGCTCCGTGCCCTTCACGCCCGTGACCGGGCGCAGGCTGCTGGCGCGAGACCGTGCAGACCGCAACAAGTTGCTCAAGGCCGCGACGGCCGTGGTGCGCCAGCTCAACGCGTCGTCGCTTCATATCACGTTTCCCACCCGCGAAGAATGGCAGGAGGCGGGCGCGGCGGATTACCTCTTGCGCACCGGCGAACAATTCCATTGGAATAATCGCGGTTATGGGAGCTTCGAAGATTTCCTTGGTGAACTCTCTTCGGCCAAGCGCAAGACCCTGCGCAAGGAGCGGGCGGCGGTGCGCGCCGAAGGCATTACATTCGATTGGCTGACCGGACACGATCTCACCGAAGCGGCCTGGGATCGCTTCTTCGATTTCTACATGGACACCGGCTCGCGCAAATGGGGCCACCCCTATCTGACCCGCGATTTCTTCAGCCGCATCGGTTCGTCGCTTAAAGGCCAAGTCCTGCTGATAATGGCGCGGCGCGGGGGACGCGCCATCGCGGGCGCCCTCAACCTGTTCGGCGAAGGCGTGTTGTATGGCCGCAACTGGGGCGCCACGGAATATGTGCCCTTCCTGCATTTCGAAACCTGTTATTACCAGGCGATCGATTTCGCCATTGCGCGGGGACTGAAAAGAGTTGAAGCGGGAGCGCAGGGCGAACACAAATTGCTGCGCGGCTATCTGCCGGTTGAGACCTATAGCGCCCACTATATCGCCCATCCGGGGCTGCGCCGGGCGGTGGATCAATTCCTGGACGCGGAGCGCCAAGCCGTGCAAGAGAATATGGCGGAACTGGCGCGGCATGGGCCGTTCAGGAAATCTTAGTCTGTCATGACCGGGCTTGACCCGGCCATCCATCTCAACAAAGTAGTGTTGGTACTCACGGATGGATGGCCGGCTCGGAGGCCAGCCATGACATATTCGCGCAGGACAGAGAGACTCAATGCCCTACGACAACAACAACATCTTCGCCAAAATCCTGCGCGGCGAGATTCCTTGCGTGAAAGTGTATGAGGACGCGCATACCCTCGCTTTCATGGACGTGATGCCGCAGGCCGAAGGCCATTGCCTGGTAGTTCCCAAGGAAGCCGCCGGTAATATTTTTGACCTGTCGGCCGAGGGTGCCGCGGCGCTGATGGCGACAACCCAAAAGGTTGCGCGGGCGGTGAAGAAGGGGCTAGGAGTAGCCGGCGTCATGTTGGCGCAACTCAATGGTTCCGCTGCCGGTCAAAGCGTGTTCCATGTGCATTTCCACGTCATCCCCCGAAGTGCGGGGATCGATCTGGGGCTGCATGCCCGCAATATGGTCGATGCCAGCGTCCTCGAACCCATAGCCGCCAAAATCAGGAGTGCCCTGTGATCCTCGAACGCGCCATTTTCACTGTCAAACCCGGCACGGCCAAGGATTTCGAGGCTGCCTATGCCAAGGCCCGCAAGCTGATCGAACGCGCCAAGGGCTGCCGCAAGGCGGAGATGCGGCGCGGCATCGAAAATACCGACACCTTCATCCTGATGGTGCTGTGGGACGGTATCGACGATCACATGAAAGGTTTTCGCGATTCCGCGGCGTTCCAGGAATGGCGTGCCCTGCTCTCCCCCCATTTCGCCGGATCGCCCGCGATGGAGCATTACGCCGAGCCGCTTTAGGGAGGCGCTAAACGCCGCGATCCCAGGCGGCCGCTAATTCGCGTTCCAGGCCCAGCCGGCGCGCGACATCGACTAGGCCCTGCACGTTGGGCGCCGAGGTCTTGCCGATCATGTCGATCTCGCCCCGCGCGATCTTGCTGAGGCACTTGGCGATCACATGCGGCGGCGATTGCCAGGTGACCGGGGTGGTGACGCCGAAGCCCCTGCTGAGCGGGATCACCCCGTGCCACCATAAGGGCGGGATATAGAGCGCGTCGCCCGCCTGCAGGATGGCGGTCATCCAAGCGACCGCCGTGCCGTCGAAATCCGCGAAGGCGGAGGGATCGTCATAATAATCTTCCCGAAAAAAGATGTCGCGTAGCGCCGTGCCGCCCGGCCCATCGGCGCGCGCCAACCCGATCTGTTTCGATCCGATGACTTGGCACATCAGGGTTTCGTCGAAGGGGTGATGGTGCCAGGCCGAACCGGCGTTGCGGAAGAAAAAGCAGCGCGCCGGATGGTACCAAAAGGCAGGGCAGGAGCGGTCCACAAAAGGGATGTCGCCCACATCGGCGAGACACTCGGGGATATCGCCGGTGACGACCATGCCGCATCCGGTTTCCTCGGCGTGCAGATAATCGACGGCCTCAGCGAAACTGGCGGCACGGATGTTGCCTTGCATCCGCTTCTTGGTGACATGCAGTTCGCTGAGAAAAAGATCGACGCCGTGATGGCCCGACTGGCGTTTCAGATAATCCTTGTCCCGCCACCGCACGAAGGCGGGCCAATGGCGCACGGCACCCGCGATCACGCAAGGCCGGCTGTTTGCGACATAGTCATCGCGGAAGACAGCCACGGACAGCGTGGCCGCATCCAGCACCGGAATGGCAGATGCCGTCTTCATGCCCGGCACATGCGATAGAATTCTGTCGGCCATGTCGCGTCCCCGAAGACAGCGGAACAGGCCGCGACGGTAACGGGTCCACGACAGGAGCGGAAGGGAAAGCCGGCACCGGCGGCTCATCGCTTTGCCGCTATAGGAATTTCCTATAGCCGCATGACCGCAGAAATTGGCGAAAAACAATTTGGGAGAATGCCGGGCCGGGCCACGGCATGCTAGTCTCGCCGCACGGGAGGTCCCCATGCGCCGACTGCTATTTGCCCTTTTCGCGCCGCTCCTGTTCACCGCCGCCTCGGCGGATGACGCGATGCCCTACCACATCCTGCAAACGGTGCGCGTGGGCGGGGTTGGCGGCTTTGACTATGTCCATGCCGATCCTGCGGGGCGGCGGCTCTATATCGCGCGCAGCGGAAGGGACAATCCGCGCATCACGATTTTCGATCTGGACACGCTGAAACCGGCGGGCGAAATCGCTGGGGTCAATGCCCATGGTGTGGCGGTCGACCCGGTTTCACATCATGCCTTCGCCACTTCCAAACCGGTGGCGATGTTCGATACCGCCTCGCCTGCCCTGGTCAGGACCGTGGGCGTGGGCGGCAGTCCGGATGGCATTCTGTTCGATCCCTTCAACGCCCATGTCTACGTCTTCAGCCACACCGCGCCGAACGTCACCGTGCTCAACGCGGAGGATGGGCTGCAGGTAGGCACCCTCGATCTGGGCGCGGCGCCGGAGCAAGCCGCGAGCGACGGCAATGGGCATCTTTATATCGACCTGGAAAGCGCCAACCAGATAGCGGTTGTCGATGCGAAATTGCTCTCCGTCACGGCGCGCTACGATTTGGGCGGAAAAGGTGGCGTGCCGGTTGGGCTCGCACTGGATGCGAGGAACAGAGTGCTGTTTGTGGCCTGCCGCGATCCCCAGGCGCTGGTGATGCTGGATGCCGACACCGGCGCGGTGCTGGATGCGTTTCCGTTGGGAAAACAGAATGACGGGGTGGTGTTCAATGCCGCCACGCAGGAAGCCTTTGCTTCGCAGGGCGACGGCAGTCTAGCGGTGGTGAAGGAAACCGCACCCCGTCGTTTCGTGCTGGAACAGACGCTTGCAACGAAAGATGGCGCGCGCACATTGTCCTTGGATTCCAAGACCGGGCATGTGTTTCTCATCACCGCAGATTTCGCGCCGCCGCCGGCGAATGCCCCCACCCCGCAGCCGGGCCGAATCGCGCGCGGCCCGATGATCCCGGATTCCTTCACGATCCTGGAAGTCGGGCGGTAAGAGGATGATTGTCATTCCCGCGCAAGCGGGAATCCAACTTTCACACTAACAACCCGTTCGGTTTCCGGCTTCCCGTGCTAGTGGGCCCGCGCCGGCGCAAGTCGCCGCGGAGGCAGGAGCCAGTGAATAGCGAATGGGGGCCAGACTTACTGGCTCACGGACGCTCGCCTGCTGGATGGCCGGGTCAAGCCCGGCCACGACAGTCGAGCCTAAACGTCTTCCTTGTCGGCCGGCTTCTTTTTGCCTGCGCCCTTGGGTGGCCGCGGTTTGGCTTCAGCAGCGGGGATGAATTCGAAGGCCAGCTTGTCCGCTTCGCGGTCGAGCAGCACACGCACCGTTCCGCCATTTTTCAGCTTGCCGAACAGGATCTCGTCCGCCAGCGGTTTCTTGATGTGGTCCTGGATCACGCGTGCCAAGGGCCTGGCGCCGAAGGCATCGTCATAGCCCTTCTCGCCCAGCCAACGTGTGGCTTCGGGCGTGAGGTCGAAGGTGACGTCACGGTCGGCCAGCTGGGCCTCCAGCTCCAGCACGAATTTCTCCACCACCTTGTCGATGGTGGCGCGCGACAGGGGCGCGAAGGAGATCGTCGCGTCCAGCCGGTTGCGGAACTCGGGCGTGAACAGCTTCTTGATCGCTTCCTCGTCCTCACCGTCGCGCTTGCCGCGGCCGAAGCCGATGGCTTCCTTGGCGGCATCTGACGCGCCCGCATTGGTGGTCATAATCAGCACCACATTGCGGAAATCGATCTTCTTGCCGTTATGGTCGGTTAGCTTGCCATGGTCCATCACCTGCAACAGGATGTTGAACAGGTCGGCATGAGCCTTTTCGATTTCGTCCAGCAGCAGCACACAGTGCGGATGCTGATCGACGCCGTCGGTCAGAAGACCGCCCTGATCGAAGCCCACATAACCGGGCGGAGCGCCGATCAACCGGCTGACGGTGTGGCGCTCCATATACTCGCTCATGTCGAAGCGCAGGAATTCCACGCCCAACACAGAGGCGAGCTGCTTGGCGACTTCAGTCTTGCCGACTCCGGTAGGACCGGAGAAGAGATAGGAGCCAATCGGCTTTTCCGGCTGGCGCAGGCCGGCGCGAGCTAGCTTGATGGCGCTGGCCAGGGCATGGATCGCCGCGTCTTGCCCATAAACCACCCTAGCGAGATCGCTTTCCAAGGTCTTCAGCGCCTCGGCGTCGTTCTTGGAGACGGACTTGGCCGGGATACGTGCGATCTTGGCGACCACGTCCTCGACATCCTTCACCCCCACCACTTTCTTGCGGCGATTTTCCGGCACCAGCATCTGGCTGGCGCCGACCTCGTCGATCACGTCGATCGCCTTGTCGGGCAGCTTGCGGTCATTGATGTATTTGGCCGACAGCTCGACCGCCGCCTTGATCGCGTCGGCGGTGTAGCGCAGCTTGTGATAATTCTCGAAATAGGACTTGATGCCCATCAGAATTTTGATGGAGTCGTCGATCGTCGGCTCGCTCACATCGATCTTTTGGAAGCGGCGCACCAGGGCGCGGTCCTTCTCGAAATACTGGCGGTATTCCTTATAAGTGGTCGAGCCGATGCAGCGCAGGCTGCCGGCGGCAAGCGCGGGTTTCAGCAGGTTGGAAGCATCCATAGCGCCGCCGCTGGTGGCGCCTGCCCCGATTACGGTGTGAATCTCGTCGATGAACAGGATCGCGCCCTTAAGGTTCTCCAGCTCTTTGACCACGTTCTTGAGCCGCTCCTCGAAATCACCGCGATAGCGGGTGCCGGCGATCAAGGAGCCCATGTCGAGGGAATATATGGTGGCGCTGCGCAGCACTTCCGGCACTTCGCCGCGGATGATCTTGCGCGCCAACCCTTCCGCGATGGCGGTCTTGCCCACGCCGGGGTCGCCCACGAACAAAGGATTGTTCTTCTGGCGGCGGCAGAGAATCTGGATCGTGCGCTCGACCTCGGGCCCCCGGCCGATCAGGGGATCGACGCGGCCGGACTTGGCCTTCTCGTTGAGATTGACGCAATAGGCCTCCAGGGCCTCGGTGCCCTGTTTGGAGGGCTTTTCCTCCTGTTCGTCCTCATCAGCGCCGCGCGGCGGCTTGGGTTGGCTCATGCCGGGCCGCTTGGCGATGCCGTGGCTGATATAGCTCACGGCATCCAGCCGGTTCATGTTTTGCTCTTGCAGGAAATAGACCGCGTGGCTTTCCCGCTCGGTGAACAGGGCGACCAGCACATTGGCGCCGGTCACCTCGTCCCGGCCGGAGTTCTGCACATGCAGCACGGCGCGCTGCACCACCCGCTGGAAGCCGGTGGTGGGCTTGGCCTCCTCGGCATCCTCGATGACGAGGGTCTGGAGGTCCTCATCGACATATTTCTGCACCGTCCGGCGCAGGGCATCCATGTCGACATTGCAGGCTTTCATCACCTGGCTGGCGTCGGAATCGTCGATCAGGGCGAGCAGCAGATGCTCAGTGGTCGCATATTCGTGATGCCGTTCGCTCGCGAGCTTGATGGCGTGATGAAGTGCCTGTTCCAAACTCCGCGACAATGACGGCATGCCTATTCCTTCTCCATGGTGCATTGTAGAGGATGTTGATGGCGGCGGGCGAATTCAATGACCTGGGTC
Source organism: Rhizomicrobium sp. (assembly GCA_036268715.1). GTDB lineage: Bacteria > Pseudomonadota > Alphaproteobacteria > Micropepsales > Micropepsaceae > Rhizomicrobium. The sequence goes on from DATATP010000248.1 coordinate 9,602, forward strand.
ACTTTTGTCTCGGCCACCTCATAAGTGAATACCCCGCAGACCCCCACGCCGTGGCGGTGCACATGCAGCATCACTTCCACCGCGTCCTCCCGAGTCTTGCTGAATATCTTTTCTAGAATGTGAACGACAAATTCCATCGGGGTGTAGTCGTCATTCAGCAGCAGCACCTTGTAAAGGCTGGGTTTCTTCGTTTTGGGGCGCGTTCTCGTGACAATGCCGGTGCCGACGCCGCCGGCGCCGCCATCCTGCCCTTTTCTGTCGTTGCCCTGGTCTTTCATCGATGTCAGTGCGCCAAATAATCACCATTCTATCCTAAACCAAGCCCGGCTTCTGGCTAGTGTCCCGATGCCGAATCCCCATGGCCTCAATAGGGGTTATCGAGCGAAGTTCGAAAGAAGTGAGGAGCCATAAATCTGCCGATTCCCATCGTGCAGTTGCGCTAAACGCAAAAGGGCCCGGGGTTCGCTACCCAGGCCCTTAGCAAGACAAGATTTAAATGTGGACCGATCTTCAGTCCGGACGGGCGGTCTGCACCACATCGAGCCACGCCTGTACGCGGCCCTGCAGGGGCGCAAAGGCTTCCTTGGTGGTGGCGCTTACCAGCTCGCCGACCTTGGACAATTCGCCGACATAATTTTCAAACGCGGTCTTGGCGAAATCCGTCTGGAACTCGAATGCCTCATGCACCGACTTGGCGCCCATGATCGCCTTGGTGGCGGCAATGGTGTCCTCGATTGACTGCTTGGAATAGGCATAGATTTCGTTGTTGAAGCCCTCGACGCCCTTGCCGGCCACGCTGGCGGACTTGGCGCAGGCTTCTGCGGTGTCCTTGCCGAAGCCGAGGGCCGCTTCATAGCCTTTGACGGCCTTCTCGAAGCCGGCCTTGACGGCGTCGGCGCCATTGGCCATTGCGAATTCAGCGGTCGCGGTTGCCTTTTCGCCGGCCGTTTTTGCCTTGGTCATGTCTGATCCCTTTCGATATTCAAGCACTCCCCGGGGGTTCCGGTGGCCTATTGCACTGCAACATATATGGACGTGAATAACCATGTCGTCAAGACCGTTTTATTGCGCTGCACAAATAATTTATGCGCGGTGCCGGACCATTCTTAAGCCGATGTAAAGCAACGAAAATTAAGCTCAATCATGGTTTCTTTCTTGCGCTTCGAGTCACAATTTGGTCTTTTTCCCTTACGGACTGGCCAAATCAGTTGGGGTTGTACGCTTTGTTTTGTTCGAGACGGGCACGTTTCCGCCACGGCCGGTCGGCCCTGATTTTGGCCGCCATCGCGGCCTTTTGCCTCGTCTCTCCCGCTCAGGCCCGGCGACATCATCCCGTCCGGCGCAGCTCCCATCGCGTCGTTCACATGGCGGGCAGTCCGACCGACCCGGCCAAGGACGCAGCCCTGATCCTCGATGGGGCTACCGGCAAAGTCCTTTATGCCCGCAACCAATATGCCGAGCGCCATCCCGCTTCGCTCACCAAGATGATGACACTCTATCTGCTGTTCGAAGCCCTCAAGGCCGGCAAGGTGACGATGCAGACTCCCTTGCCGGTGTCGGTGCATGCCAGCCAGCAAAAGCCAACCAAGCTGAATTTGCGCCCCGGAGAAACTATCTCGGTCGATACAGCAATCCGCGCCATCGTGATCCGTTCGGCCAATGATGTGGCGGTGGTGATCGCCGAGGCGCTCGGCGGCACCGAAGCCCATTTCGGGGAGATGATGACCCGCAAGGCCCATGAATTGGGCATGAAGGAAACAAATTACCACAACGCTTCCGGCCTACCCGATCCGCTGCAGATCACGACGGCCGCTGATCTGGGCGTGCTGGCCCGGCACGTTGCTTACGATTTCCCGCAATATTTTCCCTATTTCTCGCTTTCGGGCTTTACCTACAGGGGCACCTGGTACCCGACTCACGACAATCTGATCGGCCATTATCAGGGCGCCGATGGTATCAAGACCGGCTATACCGGGGCGTCGGGCTTCAATCTGGTCAGCTCCGTTGTGCGGGGCGGCGCCCATATCATCGGGGTGGTGATGGGCGGTCGAACGGCGGTTCGCCGGGATTTCGAGATGATGCACCTGCTCGACAATGCCTTTACCGAGATCGCAGCCAATCCTGCCCTTGTCGCGCGGGTCAATGTGCCCTGGCAAACCGCGATGGCTCAGAGCGGCAGCGCGCCCAGAGTGGCGGGGTTCGCCGTGGCCGAGCCCAAGTCAGACGAGATCCGCACCGCCAGCCAGCGAGTAGCGACCTCTGCCGCATCTCAGTCCGAAGACGAAGATACAGCCGAGCAGATGCGCGCCCCGGATGAGGACTTCGCCGGTCCCCCGCCCACGCCCAAGCCGGTCAAGGAGGCCGCTGTGCCGGCCGTGTCGGCAGCACCGGGCCCCCCTGCTCCTGCAGCAAAATCTCCTCTGCCGGGCCACGCGCCCAGCGTCCGTCCGAGTCCCCGTCCGGGCGCGGTTCTGGTGGCTTCGAACAACCAGTCGATGTCGCCAGGGGAAGGCGATATCGACGTTCCCTCGCCTCAGCCGGGCCGTAACTGGACCATCCAGATCGGCGCGTTCGCCGACCCGGCCCTGGCCAAGGCGCAGCTCGCCGCCTATGCGAGCCACGCCCATGATGTGCTGGGGCACGCCTCCCGCATCGTCGTACCATTCCAGTCTATTGACGGTCATACGCTTTATCGCGCCCGTTTCGGCCTGTTTGCCGAAGGACAGGCTCGCGATGTCTGCAGCCGCCTGACTCAGCGCGGCCAGACCTGCTTTGCGGCGGTACAGACAAGATAGATGCCCCAGATCGTCACGACGGTCGCGGCATTGCGGACGGCGCTCGCGAAACTCAAACAATCCTCTGGCGCGAAACCGCAGCGCATCGGCATGGTGCCCACCATGGGCGCGCTGCATGAGGGCCATCTTTCGCTGGTGCGCGCTGCAA
>DATATP010000249.1:0-3805 GCA_036268715.1 Rhizomicrobium sp.
GGCCGAATTGTGGCCGACCTGCCCACACATGTGCGTGCAGAGTTGCGGCGCGAAACCGACATTTCTGCTTACCGGTTGCTTACCGGCAGTAGATACACGGGCCACCAAAAACCAATTGTTCCCGTAAGTAGTTGGAAGTCCTGGTACAGTCGGGTGGGGTCGAACCACCGACCTCCGGATCCACAATCCGGCGCTCTAACCAGCTGAGCTACGACTGCACATCTGCCCTGACGGGCTTCTCGCGAGAGCCGGGAAACTATGGGCCGCCCCTTCCAAAAGCAAGACTCCGGCGGCCGGAATCGCGCCCCGGCGGGCGGCAATTTGGCCCGGTATCCACTGAATTCCCGGTTTAGACTGCTAGTATCGTGGTTTCGAAGTTCGCGAGATTACCGATATCAGGCTTCCCAAGCGAACTTCGAAACCGAAACGACACTAAAATCAATGAATTGCGAATATCCTTCGATTCCGAAATTCGCCAGGAGCCTATATAGAGATCACGCGAATTTCGGAATCGGACGCTAGCATGCGCAGAAAGATTCTGGCGGCAATCGCTATCGTCCTCCTTGCGGGGGCGGTCGCGTTTTACTGGTACACAAGGCCCCTTCCAATCCTTACGGTCACGACCTGGCCGGGGGACTATGGCCGGGCCCAGGCAGCGGCGCTGATGCGGCCTTATGCGTCGGCAAAACGGGTCGATGTGCATATCGCCCAATGGGACGGCGACCTGCAGGACGTCAGGAACGCGATCGGGAGTCACATTTACAAGGGCGATGTGATCGATTTCGAACTTCCTGGCGCCATCGCGGCCTGCCGCCAGGGCCTGCTGGAAAGGATCGATGCCGCCACGCTGCCGCCAGGCGCAGACGACACGCCCGCCACAAAGGATTTCCTGCCGGGCGCAATCGGTCCCTGTTGGATCGGAAGCGTGATCTATTCGCAGGTGATCATTTTCGATCCGAGGCGTTTTTCCGGTCCTGCTCCCGCCACACTGGCCGATTTCTTCGATCTCAACCGCTTTCCCGGGCGCCGCGTCCTGCGCCGCGCCAGCCCCAAGCTGAATTTGGAAATGGCGCTTCTGGCGGACGGCGTGACGCCAAGAGACATCTACCGGACCCTGGAAACGCCGGCGGGACTCGACCGCGCCATCGCCAAGCTCGACAGCATCCGCAACGCGATCATCTGGGCGGGCAGCGCCGCCGAGGCGGTCGATCTGGTCCGCTCTGGCCAGGCCGCTTTCGCGACCACTCTCAACCAGGCGGTATTCGACGCGGGCTTGCATGGCTTTCATCCCGGCGTGATCTGGGACTGCCAGCTTTACGAATTCGACGTGTTCGGCGTACCGAAAGGCGATCCGAAAAAGGACATGGCGATGGATTTCATCCGCTTCGCCACCGGCTCCGCACCGCTGGCAGGGGTTGCCGATTGGGTTCCGCTCGGCCCGGCTCGGCGCTCGTCAATGCTTTTGGTCGGAAGCAATCCGGATCTGAAAATCCCCATGCGCGACAATCTGCCCACTGCCCATTTCGACACTGCCTTTGCGGTCGATGATGGCTGGTGGCTGACCCACGAAGCCGGGATCATGTCCCGCTGGCGGGCATGGCAGGCGCATTGACAGGCCGCCTTGGCCGCCGCTGAATGAGGCGGAAGCAAATGGATGATTTGCGGCAGGATGCTCGGCTATTCCCTTCGGCGCCTTCTGGGCGCGCTGCCGACCCTGTTCGTCATCGTTACCCTTACCTTCTTCATGATGCGCGCCGCGCCCGGCGGCCCGTTCGACGCCAATCGCCGCCTGCCGCCGGAGATCGAGCATAATATCGAGGCGGCCTATAATCTCGACAAGCCGCTGCTGCAGCAATATCTGATCTATCTGGGCAAGCTGGCACATGGCGATCTGGGACCGTCCTTCAAGAACAAGGATTTCACCGTCGCGCAATTGATCGGGATCGGCCTGCCGGTCAGCGCCAAGCTGGGGTTGGCGGCGATGGCCGCTGCGCTGCTACTGGGAAGCGCGACGGGTATCTGGGCGGCGCTGCGGCAGAATTGCTGGCAAGATTATTCGGTGATGACGCTTGCCATGTTCGGCATCACCATCCCCACTTTCGTCACCGCGCCGGTGCTCACCCTGATCTTCGGCATCTATGGCGTGAGCTTCTTCGGCCATGACATCTCCCTGCCGGTGGGCGGATGGAATGATGGCGCCCTGCGCAACATGATCCTGCCGGTGATGGTTCTGGCGTTGCCGCAGATCGCGATCATAGCCAGGCTGATGCGCGGCAGCATGATCGAGGTGCTGCGCGCCAATTACATCCGCACCGCCCGCGCCAAGGGCTTGCCGGCCCATCTGGTGGTGTTGCGGCACGGCCTGCGTGCGGCGCTGCTGCCGCTGGTCAGCTATCTGGGGCCGGCGGTCGCCGCCATCCTCACCGGCTCGCTGGTGGTGGAAGAAATTTTCGGCCTTCCCGGCATTGGACGCTATTTCGTGCAGGCGGCGCTCGACCGCGATTATACGATGGTGATGGGTGTCGTGATCTGTTACGCGGCCCTGATCGTCGTGCTGAATTTCCTCGCCGATATCGCCTATGGTCTGCTCGATCCGCGGGTGCGCCTTACATGATTGCCATCGGCGGTCCGGCCGGCGTCGAGGCCATCAAGCGGGCAGAAGGTATCCGCGGCCGCAGCCTGTGGGTCGATGCGCGTCGCCGCCTGATGCGCAACCGGGCCGCGATGACGAGCGTGACTCTATTGACGCTGATTGCGCTGATGGCAGTGTTCGCGCCCTTTTTATCGCAATATCCCTATGACGCGATCGATTACAATGTGATCTCCTGCGCGCCGGACTGGGGGCCGGCGGCGGCCGCTTGCACGGCCGGCGGCACGCATTGGTTCGGCACCGACGCAGTTGGACGCGATCTCTTTGTGCGGGTTCTGTATGGCGCGAGGGTGTCGCTGGCAGTGGGACTGATCGCGACCTTGGTGAGCCTTTTGATCGGGGTGATCTATGGCGCGACGGCCGGTTATGTTGGCGGCCGGATCGATGCCCTGATGATGCGGGTGGTGGACGTCCTTTATTCCCTGCCATTCATTTTCTTCGTTATCATTTTGATGGTGATATTCGACCGTAATTTCGTGCTGCTGTTCGTGGCGATCGGAGCGGTGGAATGGCTCACCATGGCCCGCATCGTGCGCGGCCAGACCCTGTCGATCAAGCAGAAGGAATTCATCGAGGCGGCCAGGGCGGGGGGCGTCTCCGGCCGCGACATTATCCTGCGCCATGTGATCCCGAATGTGGTCGGCCCGGTGGTGGTGTATGTGACCTTGACGGTGCCCGGCGTGATCCTGACGGAAAGCTTTCTCTCCTTTCTCGGACTCGGCATCCAGGAGCCGCTCACAAGTTGGGGCGTATTGATTTTCGACGGTTCGGAGCAGATGGAAGCCGCGCCCTGGATGCTCATTTTTCCGGCGCTCTTCATGGCGGTGACGCTGTTCTGTTTCAATTTCATCGGCGATGGCCTGCGCGATGCCCTGGACCCGAAGGACCGATGATCGCGCTTCTGGAAATCCGTGATCTGGATGTGCGCTTCGATACAGCCGACGGCGAAGTGCATGCGGTGAAGCGCGTTAGCCTCGACATCGGTGAAGGCGAATGCCTCGGTGTGGTCGGCGAAAGCGGCTCCGGCAAGAGCCAGTTGTTCCTTGCGGCGATGGGATTGCTTGCCGGCAACGGCCGGGTCAGCGGCAGCGTGCGCTACCGCGGCACGGAGATATTGCGCGCGCCGACGCGGACCTTGAATGCGCTGCGCGGCGG
>DATATP010000250.1:0-7097 GCA_036268715.1 Rhizomicrobium sp.
GACTTCGGGGCTGCCGCCATTGTAACCGGTCGGCACAGCGACGAACTCCTCGCCACCGACGCTGTAGACGGTCGGATAGCCTTGCGCTGTCGTGGGGAGCCTGACGGTCCATAAGGTTTTACCCGTCTTGAGGTCGAACGCCCGGAAGGTGCGGTCCCAGTCGCCCACAAAACCGATGCCGCCGGCTGTGGTCAACGCGCTGGTCAGGAACGGCGCACGCTGCTGAATCGTCCATGCGGGCTTCAGTGTCTTGGCGTAATAGGCGCTCAGGCGTCCGATGTTACCGTCCGATGCCGGCGCTTCGTAGTTGCCAATCATCTCGCCCGTCGTCGTCACGCAAATCTGCTCCAGCGGTGTGACGATCAGGTCATCCTCGGGGACGTAACTCGATGCCTGCCAGTTGTGGCCGCCGGATGCGGCAGGGCATGAGGACCGTGAGCCCTCCGGTGTCCGATGCAAGATATCGTCTCGATAGGTCGCGCGACCCGTAACGGGATCGACCTTGGTAAAGACATTCTGGAAAACCATCGGAACGTAGCCCAGGAATTTGCCCGTCGCGCGGTCGAGCTTCCACAAGATTCCTTTCTTGCCGGAGGTCAGCAGTATTTTCTGCGGTCCTTCGTCGACCAGGACCTTCTCGAAAACCTCATCGAGATCGAGGCCTTCGTCCGGCGCCGGCTCGTAATACCATTTGAGCTTGCCGGTATCGGCGTCCAGCGCGATTGTGGTATTGCCGAAGAGCTTGTCCCCGATGCCATTCGGTCCCGCCTTGGGCTGGCCCGTGCCCCAATAGGTGAGCTTGAGCTTCGGATCATAGGTGCCTGCGATCCAGGCATCGGCCCCGGAGCGAGATCCGTTGGGCATGTCACCCCATGTATCGCCACCGGGCTCGCCCGAATAGGCGACGGTATAGAACTTCCAGAGCTGATGGCCGTCATTGACGTCATAAGCGGCAATGTAGCAGCGATCGTCTGCGATTGGCTCGTCGCAACGGCCAAGCCCAATGATGAGTTTCCCATCCGCCACCATCATCCCGCCGACCTTGTCGTCACCGACACTGGAAAGCTTCATCTTCCAGTTGATTTTGCCGGTGCGGGCGTCCAGCGCGTAAACATTTGCGTCGGTGGTCCCGAGAAAAAGCTGATTGCCGTAAAGCGCCATGTCCCGCTGTGCGTTCTGCACGCTGACAAGTCTTGGCCCTATCGTATTTTCCCAGATCAAATCACCAGTCTTGGCGTTCAGTGCCTGAACTCTGTTGTCGACATTCGTCGACACGAACATCACGCCGTCATGCACCAGAGGGGTCATCTGCTGGCGTTCGCCATCGTCCAATGCCCAAGCCCAGCGAAGCTGCAAATTGTGCACGTTCTTGGCATTGATCTGTTTGAGGGGCGAATGGCTCCAGCCAGCATAATTCCGGTAGTGCATCAGCCAATCGGAGGCGGGCGGATGCGCCATCATTTCTTCGGTAACGGGCGTGTATTTTGCGACCGTTCCGGGCACCGTGATGCCTGTCTTAAACACCACTACGCCCCGACGAACAGCGGAGTCATCGGCATTGTTATTATTGCCGCGGGGGGCGCCACGTCCGCCACCTGCCGGAGTGGCGGAGCCTGCAGGCCCCCCCGCTTGGGTGCTTATGAGCGTGTTAATCGCCACCGGGGTTGTCGTGGGTGTGAAGGGCGCAGTCCCGGCCGCGGCTCCGTTTTCCCGCAGAAGATATGCGACCAATGATGAAGCGGCGCCATCGCTCAGACTGCCAGGATTATCGACCGGCATCGTCGTCCTGATGCGATTATAAAGATCTTGGGTGGTACGATTGTTCCAAAGCTTTCTGAAGCTGTCACCCGTCAGCGGCGCAGCCTCGCCGGAAGTGCCGTGACAGGTGGCGCAACGGCCATCAAATAGGGTCTGGCCCGCGGTAGCCTGCGCTTCGCTAAACGGACCCGCTACGTTGCTCGTCTGCGCCACCGCATGCGTGCCCCATACCCCGACCCCGATGATTGCACCGAATGTCAGGCTCCCGCCCAGCGCGATGGAAGTACGCAACAAGTTTTTCCGGCCCTTAACCATGGCTTCCTCTATCGGTTTAATTAACCCGTTTGACGCCCGTTAGCCTATGCGCTGAGACGCGGAGTTAGGCGGTGGGGTTTGTTCCAGAAGATTGGGAATGTACCAGTGGCCAATCTGCGGCACATCGGGTCCGACGGTCACATGCGCCGGCTGAAACCAGCCCCACAGGTTTCCCTTGGGCGCCGATTGACTGTCCAGCATCACGTAAAGCTTGCCGCTCTTTAGAGCTGCGATCTGATCGGGGGTTAGCGTAACGGTCGCAGAGATCGCGCCTGCCTCTGCCTGCGGGATCTTGAGGTCGCCAATGGACGGGCCAGTCCCCCCCATCACGGTGCCCACGCACAAATGCGCGTCCGTCGCGGGAGACGACAATCCGGAGAATGTCCCATGGACGGAAAATTTGGCGCCGGCGAGCGTGGCAAGGATGGTGCCGCGGCCCTGGACGTTGGTTCCCTGCCTGCCATTTTTCGGCGTCGGCCCGATATCGGTCTGGTAATTATCAGCAGCACATGCAGGAGCAGCGACAACAATACAAAACACCGCTGAAAGTAGCGAACGTAAAACAAATTTCAAAGCCAAGATACCCTCCCCTCGACGCCACGCATCACAGTTTGCCGGTGTGCGTGGAATTCGCTTAGCCTCGTATGTCATTAGAATCGCCTCTAAAGGCAGCCAAGCCCTGCCGAGACGCGCCGCCGCCTCATCCACTTTCGCGTTCCTACTCACATTCGTCAATCCATGCGGACCTGGCCGATCCCAGCCTCGGGCAAATCTCCACCGCTGAGTGTGTTGGCCGGCGCCGAATCGCAACGCGATATGACAAAACCGCGGAATCCTATCTTGCCTTTCTATCGCTTGTCGCCGCGGCGCAATTCCGTTCGACACAGAACCCGGCTCGGGATTCATCGCCGCCGGCGAAGGTAAGGGTCCGCTCGGCATCAATACTGATGGGCATCTGTCACTCGAACAGCACGCCAACTGGCCTACTGCCCACATCCCAAGGGTGACGAGCCGCCGGTTCGTGGTCGTCACAGCGGGGATGGATTTTGCTGGTAAAGCCGCCACGGCTTCGACCACAGCCTTCCTTATAAGTCCCCCTTTTCGCGCCAGCGGCGTGGCTATAACCCCGGACCGTGGTCCTGTCGATCATGTGTTGCCACTTATCGGCAAGGCCCAGCTCGATCAGGGTCTCCGGATCGCATCCCCACCCCTTGCTCGGCCAGCACCGGAAGCGGACATAGACCGGGTTCCACTTGCGGTAACGCTCGTGCATGTCGCGCCATGGACAGCCCCAGGCTCGTTACCGAAGCGGACATTCATTCTGCATCCGATTTGATATGGCCTATTAACCTAGTTCATGTTAGCTAGCCAAATGATCGAAATCATTTTTTGGCCGCAGCCATCGGTTGCCATTCTCCGTCTTACGGCTAGGCATCGCTGGCGCGCCACTTCGTTTGGAGCTTATTTCTGCCGATGAATTACCACAACCCATCTCCGGGCCAGATGGCTAACGTGATCGACCCCAAGACATTATTTATCGCTCTATTGCGATACCGCGAGCCGGACCACCCACGCGCTCTGTTCGAGCTGGGCGTCACAGTTTTGTCGCTTGTACTGCTTTGGGTTCTGATGTGGCTATCGCTGGATGTCGGTTATTGGCTAACGCTTCTGTTTGCCGTCCCGGCGGCGGGATTTCTGGTGCGCTTATTCATGATCCAACATGATTGCGGTCATGGTGCGTTTTTTCGCCGTCGTGCGGTGAACGACTGGGTAGGCCGCGTGCTGGGCGTTCTGACGTTGACGCCTTACGATTACTGGAAGCACAATCACGCGCTTCATCATGCGACATCGGGCAACCTGGACCGCCGGGGCATTGGCGACATCGGAACCCTGACGGTGGAGGAATATCGCTCGCGGTCTCTGCCGCAGCGCGCTGTCTACCGGATCTATCGCAATGCCATTGTCATGTTCGGATTCGGTGCCGCCTATATGTTCTTGCTGCAGCACCGGTTGCCATTTTACCAAATGCGGACTGGCTGGCGCCCCTGGGTCAGCACCATGGCAACCAATGCTGGAATCGCCTTGGCCATTGCGGCCATGATCTGGCTGGTGGGAACCGGCCCTTTCTTACTGGTGCATCTGCCGATCATGCTGCTCGCAGCTTCGATGGGAGTGTGGCTGTTCTATGTACAGCACCAGTTCCAAGATGTGATGTGGAAGCGTGATGATAGTTGGGCGCCGCAGGAGGCGGCACTTTCGGGTAGCTCCTATTACGATCTGCCAGTCGTGTTGCGCTGGTTCACCGCCAACATTGGTATCCATCATGTCCATCATCTGAATAGCCGGATACCTTATTACCGGCTGCAGCAGGTCCTGGACGATCACCCCGAACTGAAAAAGGTTGGCAGGCTGACCTTTTGGGAAAGCCTGCGGGGAGTTCGGCTCACTCTGTGGTGCGAAAGCCGGAGAAAACTTGTACCTTTCACGGACCTGCGGCCACGTGCTGACTCGATTCCTCACGGCGCGAAAGCTGACGAGATTTAGTGAATACTGGGGACGCGTCTCACCGACCGCGAGCTTCTGGGTCCGGATACTTCCAAGATACTTCCAACTCCCAAGTCGAAGGAACTCGACAACGATGGGAGAGATTCAGAACTACCCTCGCTCTCATGAATTTAAGAATGGTGGGCGCGACAGGGATCGAACCTGTGACCTTCTCCATGTCAAGGAGACATTCTCCCGCTGAACTACGCGCCCCGATCTCAACAGTGTCCGGCGATCCGGAAACCTTTTTGCGACGGGCGGCCTCTATAACCTCAGTCGACACGAAACGAAAGCCCCGCCCTGCCAGCCGCTGTTCTGGCTTTGTCCCCGCGGCCCCCGATCCAAATCGGCCTTGTCGACGGCGAAGGGTGGATGCGGCACGGTTTCGACCGCCGTCCCGAGAGGTACAATGCTCCCCTGAGGCAGATCGCAGCAAAACACAGGCCGCCTTTTTGCTAGACTTTCGTGCGCCACGCAGGAACTCTCTTGGCACAATAATTAAGAGAGGGCGGGATGCGAACGTCGTTCCTCATGCTGGCGCTGGTGCTGCTGTCGGCCGCGCCCGCGCTCGCGGCGCCGACTTATTCCGATATTCAGGTGGCGCATATCGACGACCTCGGCAAGCCTTTCGACCTGAAAGCCAATCTCTATCTACCTCCCGGCCCCAAGGGCTCGCCCACGCCGCTCCTGCTTTATATTCACGGCAAAGGCGGCAGCTACAATGCACCGAAGGACCGCCTCGCCCAGCTTGCCGAGAGTCTCACTGGCAGCGGCATCGCGGTGGCGACCATCGATTACCGCCAGAGCGGGCGGATGCCGGCGATGCTGTTCGATACCAAGGCCTATATCCGCTATTTCCGCGCGCATGCCGGCCAGTACAATCTCGATCCGCGGCGTTTTGCGATCTGGGGCGTATCGCGGGGCGGCAATCTGGCGGCGATGTTGGCCGTCACGGGCGATGTGAAGACGCTGGAAGGCACGATCGGCGGCAACACCGACCAGTCCAGCCAGCTCGCAGCCTGTGTGATCTATTTTCCGTTGACGGACATGTTCCTTAATGCCGACGACAAGGCGGCGCAGATGTTCAGCGATTATCTCGGCACCAGCCCGGCCGATTCGGCCGCCATCGTCGCGGCCTATCGCCACCACGATACCGCCAGTCCGTTCTGGAAGGACGTCATGCGCATCGAAGAGGTCAATCCCCTGAATTACGTGAAAAAGGATGCGCCGCCCGCCCTGATCGCGGTCGGGGGTCATGACGTGGGCAATGTGCCGATCAACAGCAGCGCCTTCTACGAAAAATACATAGAGACAGGAGCGGAAGCACATTATTATTCCTGGTCGTCGGGCACCCATGGCCATGTCGGCAAGGACATCGAGGACGCGACCTTGATTTGGGTGGTCGAGCATCTGTCCGCAAACCCACCCCAGCAATATCGCTGAAGAATGATGAGCAAGCTCACACAGCTATTTGCCGCAACCGCGATTGTCGCATTATCGATTGCGGCTGCGCCCGTCCCGTCATCGCCCAGCGCCTCCGGCTGGACGGATTGGGGCAACAGCCTGCGTTTCGACCGCTTTTCTCCGGCCGACCAGATCAACGCGGCCAACGTCTCGCAATTGCAGCCGGTATGGAAATATGTACTGCCCGAGCGCGGCAATTGGGAGACGACGCCGATTGTTGTCAACGGCGTGCTGTACGACCAGGACATGCAGGGCATGGCCTTCGCGCTCGACCCACAGACTGGCCGTGAGTTGTGGCGCTTTTCCACGGGCCTTAAAGGCCGAATGCGGAGCGTGTCCTGGTGGCCCGGCGACGGGACGCACGGGCCTCGCGTCATCATGGCCGTGCAGGACCGCATCTATGCGCTGGATGCCCGCACCGGCAAGCCGGCGGAAGGCTTCGGCGGCGCGTTGGGCTATGTCAATATCCGCCACGGCTTTGCCGATGCGAAATCCAACTACGACCTGACCTCGCCGCCGACCGTCTACAAGAATCTACTGATCACCGGACCGGGCACACAGGAATTCGGCTCCAAGGGTCCGCCTGGCGATCCACGCGCCTATGACGCCATCACCGGCAAGCTTGTCTGGCACTTTCATTCTGTGCCGCGTCCCGGCGAGCCCAACGCCGGAACATGGGGACCTGATGGCTGGCGGGATCGCGCCGGACCCAGCGCCTGGGGCATGGCCTCGGTCGATACGCAAACAGGGCTGGTCTTCATTCCGATCGGCAATCCCGCCGACAGCTATCTCGGCATCGACCGGCCGGGCAACAATCTCTACGCCAATTCCATTGTCGCGCTGGATGCCGCCACGGGAAAATACCGCTGGCACTTCCAGATGGTGCATCACGATCTGTTCGACTATGACGATGCGACGCCGCCGGCTCTGGTCGACCTGACGGTGAAGAGCAAGCGCGTGCCGGCCTTGGTGGAAGTGACCAAGCAAGGTCTGATGTTCATTCTCGACCGCCGCAC
>DATATP010000251.1:0-1900 GCA_036268715.1 Rhizomicrobium sp.
GTTCACGGCATTCTTCTCACCTTGGTTCCCGCCGACTGGATTTTGACCTTGCGGCCCGGTTCTTCATCGGCGGGTGTCGGGCTGGGATTCGGCGTCGAACAGATCCTCGCGGCTCTCGCCTTCGCCGCGCTCTGGCCGCAACGAGCGACCGAGCCGCGCGCCAATCGCGATCTTGCGGGCCTGATGCTCACCACCCTGCTTGGCACGGTGTATTTCGACTACATGCAGTTCGTCATTATCTGGTACGGCAATATTCCGGAGAAGGTGAGCTGGTTCGTGGCGCGCGCCTATGGCGCCTGGCCCATGGTCGCCTTCGCCAGCTTTGTGCTGGGCGCCGCGATCCCGTTCCTTGCCATCCTTCATCCCGCGGTGCGCGGGAATGTCTTGCCGCTTCGCATCCTGGGCATTCTGGTGCTGACCGGCATCGCGCTGCATGTCGCCTGGCTGACGCTGCCGGCCTTCGGCTATGCCTGCGTCGTTCCGGCGCTTCTTTCGGTGCTTGCGATCCTGCTGTTTGCGCAAATCGCATGGCTGCAACCGCCGAGGTTGCGTCATGGTTGAGCCCCATCTTGGCAGGGGCGAAAGCCCGCAGGTTCGAACACCGGTCATCGTCGCAACAATGCTGGGGCTTCTGGCGCTGCTGACAGTGGTGGCGTTCGGCCTTGCCCTGTTCTTTCCGCAGCGCATCGGCGTGCGCTTTGTCCCCCGCCATTCCTTTCCCTTGCCTGCGGTCATTCCCGACGAGCGCGCCCAGCGCATGGGTCTGGAAGCGCGCCAGCGCCGGGAGCTGAGCGGTGCAGACGGGCGGTTGCCGATTGAACAGGCGATGCACGATATCGCGGCGCGCGGCCCCCATGCTTTCGATACGGTCAAGCAATGAAGAAGCGGCTGACAGCGATGGCTTTGCTCTTCGCGCTGCTGCCCGGCGCGGCGGAAGCGGGTCTGTCGCGCGCCGCACTGGATACGGTCGCGGCTCGTCTGCCGCCGGGCGCCCATCTCGACATGGGAATTTCCGCGCGCGACACAGCGGGGACGTCGCGCAGCCTGCGCGACATCGCAGGCGGGCGGCCGGTGTTCCTCAATTTCATCGATTACACCTGCAACACGCTTTGCGGCACCGATCTCATGCTGCTGGCGAACGGCATTCAGCGGGCGGGGCTGCGCCCCGGTGATTTTCGCATCATCGTCCTCGGCATCGATCCCAAGGATGGGCCAGCCGATGCCCTGAAGATGGAGGACAAGGAGATTCCGCCAAGCCTTCGGTCCGTCTCGACCTTTCTGTTGCCCGGCAAGGCGGTGATCGCGAAGGCCACCGGCGCTCTGGGCTTTCACTATGTCTATGACCCGCAGATCGACCAGTTCGCCCACCCGGTGGTCGTTTATGCCCTCGCGCCGGATGGCGCGGTGCGGTCCGTATTATCGCCCTTGTCGCTGACCATCGGCGATCTTCGACAGGCGATGCGCGGCCCCGCGCCACCGAGTCTTTATCAGCGCATCCACGCGCTTTGCTATAGTTATGATCCCGTGACCGGCGTCTATACGCCGCGTATTTCGTTTTTGCTCAAGCTGGCTGGCTTTGCGACGGCCCTGTTGCTGGCGGCGGGAGTCGGATTTCTCTCCTGGGCGGGATCGCGGCAATGAAGGGTTTCGTGTACTCGCTGACTGAAGCCTCCGACACCGCGCGGCGCGTCGACATCGACTTTGTCTCGGTGCTGGCGATTTCGGGCGCAATTCTTTTGCTGCTGACCGTGCTGGTGATCGTGTTCGCCATCCGCTATCGCCGCGGCTCGCGCGCCCGGCGCGGCCCATTGCCCAAAGTTCTGCGCCACGAGATTGAGATCGGCTGGACCGTCGCCACCACCTTCCTGGCGATTTTCATCTTCTGGTGGTTCGTGGGCGG
>DATATP010000252.1:0-1938 GCA_036268715.1 Rhizomicrobium sp.
GTGGTCGTGCCATTCACAATCGCTTGCGGCAATTGTATTTTCTGCAAGAAGAAACTCTGGTCGGCCTGCGACAACACCAATCCCAACGCGCACCTTATGGAAGCAGCCTACGGTTATTCAGGCTCAGGTCTCTTCGGCTACTCGCACATGATGGGCGGCTATGCCGGCGGCCAAGCGCAATATGTTCGGGTGCCGTTCGCAAACGTTGGACCGCTCAAGATCGAAAGCGATCTGCCGGACGAGAAAGTGCTTTTTCTCTCCGATATCTTCCCCACCGGCTATATGGCCGCGGAGAACGCGCAGATTGAAGAGGGGGATACCGTCGCGGTCTGGGGATGCGGCCCCGTCGGCCAGTTCGCCATCGCCAGCGCCTTCATGCTCGGCGCTGCCCGCGTCATCGCCATCGATCGCCTTCCCGAACGGCTCGAGCTCGCGCAGTCGATCGGCGCCATCACCGTCGACTATTCCGATGAGGATGTGAGTGTCCTCACAGCATTGAAGGACCTCACTGGAGGCACAGGCCCAGATGGCTGCATCGACGCCGTCGGCCTCGAGTCGCACTCCACCGAGCTGCAGGGCGTCTACGACAAGATCAAAACCGCTGTAATGCTTGAAACCGATCGCCCCAGCGTTCTGCGCCAGGCGATCCAGGCCGTGCGTAAGGGCGGCACACTTTCCATCCCCGGCGTGTACGGCGGTCTATTGGACAAGGTCCCCTTTGGCGCCGCCTTCGGCAAAGGCATCACGATGAAGATGGGCCAGACCAACATGCACACCTACATGAAGCCGCTGCTCGATCGGATCGAAAAGGGGCAGATCGATCCCACCTACATCATCTCCCACCGGATCACGCTCGACGAAGCACCGGAGATGTACAAGGTGTGGCGCGACAAGCAGGAAGCGGTTACAAAAATCGTGATCGATCCCTGGGCCGCCCGCGCTGCCTGAGTTCGTTCGGCAACCTCGCTCGACATTCGCCAACCGGCACCCGCACGTAATTCAGTGGGGTGCCTCTTCTTTGTGCAGAGCTTTCCAGCCGTCGCTCAGAAACATCCGTATCGCCGCCACGCCAGTCGCGCCCGCCTCGACGCACGAAGCCGCATTCGCCCCGTTCACCCCACCCAGCGCGTACACCGGCATCTTCCCGGCTGTCCGGCAAGCCTCCGCCAGCACCTCCAGCCCCAGAGGCCGCGCCTCGGGATGGCTCTCCGTCGCAAAAATCGGAGACAGCAGCGCCATATCCGCCCCCGCCGCCCGCGCCACCGCCACTTCGCCCACCGAATGGCAGCCCACGGAAACAACTCCCGAAATGCGTGCCCTCCCCACCTGCTCCGCGTGCCACCGTCCCGGCAAGTGGATACCCGCCGCGCCCACCGCTCGCACCGCCTCCGCCGCGCCCGCCGCCCCCGCATTCACCAGCAGCCGCGGCTGTCGGCCAGGCCCGCAATCTCCAGCGCAATCCCGCAGTGCCGCCAGCATCGCTCCAGCGAGTTCCGTGAGCTCCTGCAGACCCAGGTCCTTTTCCCGCAGCTGCACATACTCCACTCCACCCACCGCCCATTCCTCAGCCAGCCGCACCAGTCCGTCGCGCTCCGCCGCGGTCACTCGTCCAGTTTCATGTGTGCCCGGCAGCAGCCGGCGATCGGTGATGGCATAAAGACGCATGGCCTGGACCGTTTCACAAAGGTGTAGGGGTTGAACAGCTATCGACCCAGCTTTTCCGGCAAGAAAAGCGGCTCCGTACAGATGTGGATGACCACACTCTATTTGTGAAAACGGTTTAAGTCTAACGGCACAGCGATGCAAAGGATGAATATCCCTCGAATCCGAAACGCTCTTAACAGGGAACAGTCTTTAGCTCAACGCTGATCACGCGCAGCTCCGACCGGCCGACATTTTCAAGCGTATGCGGCGGCAGCGGCCCGGACCAGACCGCCA
>DATATP010000253.1:0-26018 GCA_036268715.1 Rhizomicrobium sp.
GTATCGTGCCCAGGTTCGTAATAATGGAAGATCTCCGGCCGCTGTGGGCCATCGAAACCGGCCCCGAACGGGAAGTGATCCGTGGCATAACCCAGCGCGACATGCCAGGCATCCACTCTGCCCTGGAAGGAAGCATCTTCGCTGGCATTTGAGATGGTGTCGATGCGGCCGAAATAACTTTGCGGCATGAAATGCAGCACCGGAATGACCACTGCTGCGGCGACTAGAGGATAACGCCATTTTTTCTTGCTGCGGAACCACGCCACCCCGAGCAATCCCGCCAGAGCGATGAAGGCACCCCGCGAGTAGCTGCCGATGACGGAAATCACCGAGAATATCATCGCCGCCAATACAATGCGGCGAACCCACACATTTGCCGATTGCAGGCGCACATAATTGGCCAGCGGCAAGGCCATCAAGATGGCGAGCGCCAGCTGATTGTTGTCGCCGATGGTGCTGTTGGGAGGGCCGCTGACCCGATAAACGCCTCCCGTCATCAGGGTGAAGCCGCCGCCCTTCACGCCGTACCACAAAAGCGACATGGCATAGACCAGCATCAGCGCGTGAACGCGGACCTTGCTGGTCGCGCTCATGGAAACCAGCACACCGAAAAACATCAGACGCCAGACCCGGTCCCACATGTCCCAGGCGCTCGTCGGATCGACCGACTGAAATGTGTCGATGGTGATCCACATGAAGAAAAGCAGCAGCAGCACCAGGTTGGCGTCGATGGGCGGTGTTTTGCGTTCTTTGGAAAAGAGCCAGGCGAAAAGCGTGACCACCGCGACCAGAAGGTTGATCTGGAAGGTCCGTGAAAAGCCATAGGCAAGTTGATGGGGGTTCATCAGCGTGATCCATTCCCACAGCAGCACCCCGACAAAGGGGCGGCGGATGGTCCAGACCAGTCCGATCAGAACGACCAGAGAGAGAGCTACGTCGCGCACAGGAGCTGCCAGCCGTGAGAAAACGGAAACACCACGCCTATGCCTTCCGTCGGAAGGATCGCTTGGTCGAGGGCGGTGAGGGAGGCGCGGCGGGCTTCGGCTTATCGCTCTTCATCGCCAACAGACCCGCCGATCCGTCATCCTGGCCCGTTTCGTCGCTGGTGATATACCAGCGCATGATGATCAGGATCGCAAGAAGCGCCAGCCCATAGTGGAAGCTGTTCATGCTGATCCAGATCCTTCGACGTTGCCGGTATTCAGGGCTTTATCTTACACCCGCGAAGTTGTAAATTCATTAACTTACCGTTTCCGCGGCGTCACGCGCATGCACGGAGGGAAACGAAGCGTTTTTTGATTTTTTTACCGGGAGCCGCTAAGCCTTCCGAGTGGCGGGCGGGATTCGGACCTTGAGTGCGTGGCCCTCTAATTTCGTCGGCATTCGAACCCTCTCCAACTTGCAAGATGTCCGCGCCGTGGCCGCCGGAAGTTCCAGATGACCAGCCCCGCGCCTCAAAGCCTGAAGCGTCATATGGCGAAAGGCTCAGCCTGGACCGTCGCGGTGCGCTGGTCGGTGCGCCTGTTGGGGCTGGTCAGCACCATCATTCTCGCCCGGCTGCTCATGCCGAGGGACTTCGGCATCGTCACGATCGGGATGATCGTGGTGGGAATGGTAGAAATTTTCAACCAGACCGGACATCATCTCGCTATCATCCGTCATCCCGATCCCACACGGGCTCATTACGACTCGGCCTGGACCATCTTCATCATCCTCAGCACTCTCCTTGGCGCGGCGGTGTTTTTCGCGGCGCCAATGGCGGACATCTATTTTCACGAGCCACGGGCGATACCGGTGGTGCGAATTCTCGCCTTCAAGACCGTGATGAGCGGTTTTGACAATATCGGTGTCGTCGATTTCCGCCGCGACCTGAAGTTTCATCGGCAATTTCTCTATCAGACGCTGCCCTCCGTTATTTCCTTTGTCGTAACCCTGGTGGCGGCTTTCGCCTTGCGCAATTACTGGGCGCTGGTGATCGGCATCATGGTCCAGGAGTTTTTCACCCTGGTGCTGAGCTACATCTTGTCACCCTATCGACCGCGTCTGTCGCTGGCCAAGGCGCGCGAATTATGGTCCTTCTCGGTCTGGACTTTCCTGAAGAATATCGGCGTCTATATCGGCAGCCAGGTGGACAAACTGGCGATCGGCAACTTCGCAGGCGCCGCCGCGATGGGTCGTTATGAGGTCGCCGTCGATCTCGCTTCGAGTCCCTCCCAGGAAATCAACAATCCGATGATCGCGGTATTGTTTCCGGTGATGGCCAAGACCTTGGGAGACCGGGCCCGCCTGAAGGAACTTTATCTCACGGTGCTGTATTGGTCGGTCCTGATCTGCTCCTCGACTTCCATTGGGGTGGCGCTGGTCACAAGCGACATGGTGGACGTCGTTCTGGGGCCGCAATGGCAGGACGTAAAGCCTTTAATGCCATGGCTGGCCATCGCTTATGGATTGTGGGGGATGGTTTGGAGCGTCTATCCAGCCTTCGATGTGGTCGGCAAACCGGAAATTTCCGCCCGCATGCAATGGGCCAATGTGGCGCTGCTCACGGGCTGCATCGTCCCCGCGGCCCTTTTTTTCCACAGCCTGCAGGCGGTGGTGGAGGCCCGTTTTGTCTATTCCGCTATCATGCTACCGGCCATGTTCTGGATGCTGGCCAGAGAATTTTCCCTGCGGCGGCGTGATTTTGCCTTCGTTTTCTGGCGCCCCCTGTTGGCGACCGCGGTTATGGCGGGCGTGGTCGCCACCGTCGAGCATGGCATGACACCTGGGCCATTGCGGCTGTGCGTAGCGGTCGGCGCCGGCGCCTTCACTTATGCCGGATGCGTCATGCTGCTATGGGCGGTGGTGGGATGCCCCGACGGCCCGGAAAAGACCGTGTGGCACTTGGTGCGCCGGCTGGGCTCGAAACAGAAGAAGACCTTCGCCCAGGACGTGACGACTGGCGAGGGACTGCTGCACACCCCCTCTCTCGAACCGGAAAAATAGCGGCACGGCTGCTCAACGGGCCTTCGCGCCGAGCAGGAATATCGCCAGATTGCCGATCAGCAGGAATGCCGCGCACAATCCGGCGATGACTGCCACCGGTGCCACGATCATCCGCCACGTATAATCGGTGAGCAGGAAGACGAGCGTGGAATAGGCGATCGATACCACCAGCGGCCAGGCCATGCGTCCTTGAATCCAAAACATCCGCATCCTCAATGAAACGAAAGTGCCGTCGCCCCGCCGGAGACGTGTTCGCCGAGTGGCGCGTCGAGGCGCAGCTTGCCGGGGATCTCCGCGATCACGGTGCTTCCCAGCATGATGCGGCCTACCCGCTGGCCTTTGGCGAGTTTTTCACCCGGATAGACCCAGATCTTCAACCGGCTGGCCCAGTAACTGGTAATCATGCGGATTTTTATATCTCCGCGCATTGTGCCCAGGGTGATGACGGCTTCTACCGGCGCCGCCTTACCCCGCAGGAACAGCATCTCCCGGAACTTTGCCTTCGGCGCCAGCCGTTCGAGATAGGAGCCCTCCATGTCGATGCTTTTGACGGTCGCCGCGAGCGGCGTCCGCACGACATGGACATCCCAGAAGGATAGCGCGACGACGATGGAGGTCACACCGTCCTTATAATCGACCGTCTGCAGGATGCCGTCGGCCGGCGAGACGAGGGTCGCGGCCGCAGGAACTTGACGCTCCGGATCGCGCGCAAAATAACGGGCGAAATCCCGGTCGAACTGCCCCTCCTCGACCCAATCCCGCACTTCCATGGCCGGCCAGCGTTGTTTCGGCGGCAAAAGGGGCTTTATCAGTGGCGAGGGATAGGGAAAATACCAGACCAGTGCGGCGAGGGCGTAGGCGCACAGCGTGATCAGGGCGATCTGTCCCCACAGAAGGGGGCGGTTCCGACCGCCGAAATCGTCCCTACTCATCGGTGCATTCCTTTTCATCGGGACCCGGATCGAAGCGGTCACGCGCACTATGTCCCGTTGACCCGGCGAGAGATGATCGATTCAGTCTAGGTGGTATCGGTTAATGCGGAAAGAAGCCGAAGCCAGCGGCTGTCAATTAATTCTTTTTTGAATCTCGAGAGGTAAACAGCGAGCATGGCGATCTTGGTAACGGGCGGGGCGGGCTATATCGGCAGCCATATGACCTACGGCCTGCGCGATCGCGGGGAAGAGGTCGTGGTCCTCGACAATCTGACCACGGGTGTCCGAGCCCTGGTCAGTCCGGAAGCGCAATTCGTCCAAGGTACGATCGGCGAGCCCGGTGTTGCCGAGATGGTGCTCGACCAACATGAGATCGAAGCCGTGATCCATTTCGCCGGCTCGATCGTGGTCCCGGAATCGGTGGCCGATCCCCTGAAATATTATCGCAACAATACGGCGGCATCCTCGGCGCTGATCGAAGCCTGCATCCGGCGCGGGGTGCGCCATTTCATTTTCTCTTCGACTGCGGCGGTCTATGGCCTGCCGGCTTCGCCTGTCGTGGCCGAGGATGCGCTGCCCGATCCGATCAATCCTTATGGCCGCTCCAAACTGATGACCGAGCGGGTGCTGCAAGATGCCGCGCGGGCGCATGATTTTCACTTTGTGGCATTGCGCTATTTCAATGTCGCGGGGGCCGATCCCGCCGGCCGAACCGGCCAGTCCACCCCCAATGCCACCCATCTGATCAAGCGCGCTTGCCAGACGGCGCTTGGGCAACATCCCTATCTGGAAATTTTCGGCGAGGACTATGCCACGCCGGATGGCACCGGCGTGCGCGATTACATTCATGTCAGCGATTTGATCTCAGCCCACCTGCTGGCGCTGGACCATTTGCGGGCGGGCGGAGAATCTTCGATCTTCAATGTCGGCTATGGCCGTGGCTTCAGTGTACGCGAAGTCATTGCAACCACGGGCGAGGTGGCAGGCGCGGAAATACCGGTTCGCGTCAGTCCCCGCCGTCCCGGCGATCCCGGCATGCTGGTCGCCGATTCCACGCTATTGAAAGAACGCCTGAAATGGCGGCCGAAGCACCACGATCTCAAGGCCATCATTGGCACCGCTTATGCATGGGAGCGGGGAATCGCGCCCCGGCCTTGAATGGGGTGTGCCGATCTGGAACGCGGACAGCTTAGGTAAAAAATCCTGATGGTTCGCGAGATTCACACCTGGAGGCCTAAATGAAGATTGCTAGCGTGGTTCTCAACCACCTATATTGGTCGAAGATTCCGACGGGGACCTTGATGATACGCGCAAACCTGTCTCGGGCAGCGTGTTGCGTTGCAGCATTTTGCTTGGGTTTACTGATCTGCGCAGGTCTTTCTCTGCCGGCCGGAGCCCAGACCCCTCTCGCTCCTCAATCCGCGGGGACGCCGACATCCCAGCCTCCGGGAAGCACCAATTACCGCATCGGGCCTGGTGACGCCTTGTCGATCTTCGTTTGGCACAACACGGAATTGTCCAGCACCGTGACTGTCCGTCCTGACGGCAAGATTTCCATTCCCCTGGTGGAGGATATCGTCTGTGCCGGCAAAACCCCGACAGAGTTGGCGCGGTACATCGAAACGCGGCTTGCCAAATACGTTACAAACCCCCTCGTTACGGTTTCGGTGTCGGGTTTCGCGGGCACCTACGATCAGGAGATCCGTATTCTGGGTGAGGCGGCGGAGCCGAAAGCGTTCGGCTACCGGGACAACATGACTGTGCTGGACGCGATGATCGCGGTCGGCGGCCTGACCCGCTTCGCGGCCGGCAACCGGGCGGTGCTGGTTCGCAAGGTGAACGGCCATGATACCGAAACCAGACTGAGGCTTGACGATCTGATCAAGGATGGCGATGTCTCCGCCAATGTCCCGCTCAAGCCGGGCGATATCATCATCATTCCACAATCCTATTTCTAATCCGCCGGCCCGGGTCGGGCGTGGGGAGTTCGGGACCAGATCGGCAAATGCAGGGGGAACGTTCAAGAGGCGATGCGGATCGCGCCGGCCGTCTGGCCCGTGGGCTGGGCTTGGTGCCACTGGCGTGCGTATTGGTGCCCGCCCTGGCCCACGCGCAGGTCTTCGCGCCAGGAGGTCTTGCGACCACGGCGCCTCCCACCATGGCCGCTCCCGCCGCGGGCGGACAAGGCGCGGCGCCGCAACGCGGCGGGCCCGGAAATCTTTTGCCGGGCCTGTTCGATCAGTTTGCCCTCAACGCCGACCTCAGCGAGCGCTATTCCAGCAACGCGGCCGGCGCACCCGGCGGGGAATCGGATTACGACACCCGTCTCGCTCTGGGAATGAGCGGGACCTCGACTACGGCCCATTCGACGCTTTCCTTCAACTATGGCTTCAACGCAGATTATTTTGCGCATGAATCGCAGAATGTGATCATTTCGAATTACCTAAACGCCAATGCGATGGCCGAGCTGGTGCCCGAGCATGTGTTTCTGCAGGCCCAGGCATTCGCAAATCCGGTCTATATCAACCGGGCCGGCAATACAGGCCCCGCGGGCGTGGCACTGCCGCCGGGCGCCAATGGCGATCTGCAGAATTTCTACGGCTATGTGATACAGCCGGATTTCGCCTTCCATTTGGGCGATTTTCTGCATTCCGATCTGCTGCCGTCCTACAATGCGGAATATTTCGTGCAGCAGAACGGCTCGGCCGTTTCCCCGCTCGGCGGGTCGCTCCCCAATAATCTTTCCACCCTGGGTATCACCGAGAGGCTCAACAGCGGCGATTACTTTACCCGCATGCAGTGGGGTGTGATCGCAAGTTATTCCCAGATGAACCCTTCGGCCGGCGGGCTGACGCAGCGCTCCGCGACCGGCGAATTGTCCTATGCGATCGATCATGGCGTGTCGGTGGTGGTCGATGGCGGCTACCAGACGGTCAAGGCGGACTATGCGCTACGCGATGTGTTGAACGGCCCGATTATCATGGGCGGCATGCAGTTCGATCTGGCAAAACTGACGGGAAAAGTGCTGGTTGGCGAGCAGTATCATTCCTTCAGCGGCGTCGGAAACCTCAACTATCAGCTTACGCCGCGGCTGAGCCTGCAAGCAGCCGCTCAGGACAATGTCAACGCACCCGGCGCCAATCTGGTCACCCCCGGCGCATTGATTAGCGGGCTGCTTCAGGGGATCGCATCCGGCCAGATCCAGCTTCCCCCCTCGGGGGTCATGGACCTCAACGGCCTGATCAATCTTGTCGGGCTCGAAAACTCGATCGCACGCTTCAGGACCCAGACACTCTCGTTGCTTTACAATTACGGCGAGACCAGCGTTACCGCGGCTGCGTTCAACACTACGCAAGATACGGAAAACCCGTTGCCGGCGGGCCAGAATTATAACATGAGGACGACGGGCGTTTACGCCAATATCGGGCACCAATTCTCACAGGATGTGAGCGGCGGCCTGAACATTTTATATCACGATGACAGGCTGGAAGTCGGGGGCGCCTCGGGGATGGAATATGATGCTTCCCTCAATTATCGGCTCAACGACACCAGCTCGCTTTATCTGGTCGGCGACTATTATCAGCGTTCCTCCAGCCAGGAGCTGACGTCGGTTTCCGCCAGCAGCGGTAGCGTTTCCGCCATCTCGATCCTTGTCGGCATCAATCATTCATTCTGAAAGCGCCATGGTGCATCCGCTGAGACGGTCATGAGTCTCGCCGTCAGAGCGATGACGCGGGACGATATGCCCACATGGGACCGGTTCGTTCTGGAAACGGAGGGCGGTTCGTTTTTCCACCTTTCCGGCTGGAGTGAAATTTTTTCGCGCGCCTTCGGCCTAGTCCCTCATTATCTGATCGCGGAACAGGACGGCGTCCTTGCCGGGATCCTGCCGCTGGTGCACCAGAAATCGCGTCTGTTCGGCAATGCCCTGATCGCAGCGCCTTTCCTGGTCGAAGGCGGCCCGCTGGCAGTGAATGCGCAGGCGCGCGAAACGCTGGACGAGGCCGCCCTCGCGCTGAAGCGGCGCACTGGGGCGGCTTATGTGGAATTCCGCAGCCGCACCGCCTCGCGCCCGGGCTGGGCGTCCCGCAAGGGCCTTTACGCCACCTTCAAGCGTCCGCTCAGCGCCAGCGACGAGGAAAATCTGCTGGCGATCCCCCGCAAGCAGCGCGCGGTGGTCCGCAAGGCCTTGAGCAGCACACTCGACAGTGCGGTGGAATCTTCGCCGGAGAATTTCTTTCCCGTTTATGCCGAAAGCGTGCGCAACCTGGGCACACCGGTCTTTGCCAGGCGCTATTTTGCGATGCTGCTGGAGGTTTTTCCCGATCATAGCGATATCGTGACGATCCGCGACAAGGGCCGGCCGGTCAGCGCGGTGCTGAATTTCTATTTCAAGGACACCGTGCTGCCATATTATGGCGGCGGCACTGCCGAGGCGCGGCGCTCGGGCGCCAATGATTTTCTTTACTGGGAAGTGATGCGCCGCGCCGCCCTGCGAGGATATCGACAATTCGATTTCGGGCGCAGCAAGGATGGCACCGGCGCATTCAAGTTCAAGAAGAATTGGGGCTTCGAGCCGCAATGGCTGGAATATGAGTATTTCCTGGACCAGGGCGAGAGCTTGCCGGAAAAAAATCCCAACAATCCGCGCTACAAATTTGCCATTGAGGCATGGAAGCGCCTTCCCCTGCCGCTCGCCAACTTCCTGGGACCGTTCCTTATCGCCGGTCTGGGCTGAAACGCGCCGCTATAATTGTTGCAACAGTTTTTTCGCGTCATCTGCACCTGAGAAATTCTTGTCCTTTGCCAATGCGTCTTGCAGCGTCTGCTTGGCTTCAGCCTTGCGGCCGAGCGACTTGTAGGCGAGTGCAAGATGATAGCTGATCTGACCGTTCGCTGGCCCCAGCAAATGCGCCCGCTGCAGCATGGGAAGCGCGCTCTTGGGATCCTTTTTCTGCAGCAGCAGATACCCCAACGTATCGTTCATGTCCGCCGAAGTGGGCTCCAATTGCACCGCCTTGGACGCCAATGTCAGGGCGCGCGCCGGATTGCTATCGCGTAGCAGCCACGCAATGTTATTGAGCGCATCGGGATTATCGCCGCGTGCCTTAAGGACAAGTTCGTACTGGGCAAGCGCGGAGGAGTCCTGACCGGCAGCCAACAACATGTCGCCATAGGCCTGCCGGACCGGCAGATCGGTGGAATTACCGGCCAGCCAGTCTTTCAGAACCGAAAGCGCTCGCGCCTGCTCACCGCGCTGCTTGGCGATCGCACTCTGCACGATCGTCAACTGCCAGTCGGGACGGACTGCCTGGGCCTTGGCGATCACAGCCGCCGCTTCCGGCAGACGGCCGACATTGGCAAGGGTTTGGGCCAGCAGGATGGCGGCGTTCGGATCCTTCTGGCTGGTGGTCCAGCTACGGGCGGTTGCAACGGCGCCATCCTTGTCGCCGGTCTGCATCTGCAGGTCGATCAGCAGCATATAATATTGCTGGACGCTCGGACTGAGCTGGGTTGCCTGCTTGAGTGCAGCGATGGCGCCTTTTTTGTCGCCATTGGAGAGCAGCGAATTGGCCAGCAATGCCTGTGCCGCACCGGACTTCTGATATTTCTGCGTCAGGAGCTTTTCCGTACCGACCGCGGCCGCCTTCTGTCCCATCGCTTGCTGGACCTGCCCCAGAAGCGCGAGACACTGGGGATCGTTGGGTGCAATCTGTAAAGCCGCCTTCAAGGTCGCCTGGGCGTCGGCGAATTTTTTCTGGTTCACCTGGTACTTGGCCAGCACGAGGCGCGTGCCGATCGTTTTCGGCGCCACGCCGATACCTTGCTTCAGCAACGAAATCGCCTGAGCCGGCTGCTTTTGAATGGCGGCGATCTCCGCGAGTTGGACATAGGACAAGGGGTTTTTGGGCTGCACCGCCTGGGCCTGCTTCAAATCTCGCTCAGCTTCAGGAAATTTGCCCTTTCGGGAGAGGATTTGTGCCCTGTCATACAGCGCGGGCTCGAAGCGGGGATTGCGCTGGAGGGACTGATTGAGCAGCGGCAGACTGGCGTCGAGCTTGCCCTGTGCATATAGGATCTGTCCCTTCAGCAGCGGCGGCACGGGACTTTTCGGATTGAGCTTTTCGGCCTGATCGGCAAGGCTTTGCGCCTCGGCGAATTTGCGTTGACGCAGCAGCACGGCCGTTGCGCCCATCGCCGCATTGATCTGCCCGTGCTTCATCAAATCCAGCATTTCCTGCATGCCCTGAGCGGTATTGTTCTGATCAAGATCGGCGACCGCCAAATCGTATTTCAGGGTCGGATTGGTTGAGCCCGCCGCTTCGGCCTTGCGCATATACTCAAGCATCTTGTCGCCCTGTTTGAGCTGACGATAGGTCGCCGCGATCAATTGCAGGACCTGGGGGTCCTGCGAATTTATCACCGGCTGCAATATTTCCAGCGCATAGGTGGGATTGTTCATTTTGAGGCGCAGGGCCGCTAAGCGCGCCCGTGCCTGGGCATCCTTCGGGTGCTGTCCAACAAAAGCGGTCAGAATCGAGTTGGCGCTCTCCGAATTGCCCGAGGCGTCGGCGAGCTGCGCCACGCCGATCGCGATGCGCGGATTGGACTGGATGAAATCCGACGGCAGCGACTGCGCGATCCGCCAGCCGTCCAGCGGCTTGTTGTGGATGCCCAGGATGATCGCTTTGTAGAACAGCGCGACGGGAAGGTTGGGCTTTTGGGCGAGCAGCGCGTCGGTCGCCTGCTGAGCCGTTTCCACTTGATTCATGTCGAGCAGCATCTCGATACGCGTTATGGTCGCGCTCATGGACTCGGGATGGGCTTTCAGCACGCTATCGACCATAGCCAGCGCGGCCTTCTTGTCGTGGGCGCGCACGATCGAGGCCTTCAACATCATGGCCGCCGGATTATTGGGCGACAGCGCAAGCGTCTGGTTGATATAGCCCATCGCGGGGCCAGGCTGGTTCTGCAGGATCGCGATCCGGCCCCGTTCGAGCAATCCGCCAGCGTCGCGCTGGATGGCCAGGGCGCGGTTCATGGCGGTAACGGCGCCCGCCGGGTCGCCGGTCGCCTGCAGCGCCTCGGCGCGGGAGCGCAAGGTCGCGACCGCCAGCTTGCTCTTGTCGGTCGCGGCGGGATCGGGGAATTGGAACAGCAGGTCGCTATATTCCTGCCGGGCCAGCATTGCCTGCAGCAAGGGCGGCACCGCGTCCTGATCCTTGGCGCCGTTCAGCCGTCCCTGACGGATCTCGCGCTCTGCCGAAACCGGATCCCCCCCTTCCAGTTCGACGAAACCTAACTGCACCCGCAACGTGCCGTTGTCGGGATTGAGGCGCAGCGCATTCTTCAACTGAATCGTCGCAAGCGAGAGATTCCCCTGGCGAATGGCTTGCACAGCCGCGGCGGTGAATTGCTTGACCTGAGGATCGACATGAGGCGCGGCCCCCTTATGCGGCGGATTGTCGGCGAGCGCCGCAGGCGCGAATGCCCCCGGAGCGACGCCAAGCAGCGCCAGCAGGATCACGGAATTCGAAAGGGTTGAGATTTGCGGCATGGAACTTCCCCCGGACAGGCTCAGGACTGGTGAAACTTGGTTATGCTGTAGAGATGCGGCCGGCTGACGCCCAAAAGCTTCGCCGCCTTGGAAACGTTGCCTTGGGCGAGCGCCATCGCTTCCTGGACCAGCCGGCGTTCCAGCCGCTGGGTTTGGGCGCGCAGGTCGAGATCGAGGGTCTCGGTTTCGGGCGCGGCGAGGTCGAGATCGGCGGCAATAATCAATTGGCCCTCCGCCATCACCACGGCGCGCTTCATGCGATTCTCCAGTTCCCGCACATTGCCGGGCCAGGAATAGCCGCCAATGGCGCGCACCGCATCTTCGGAAAGACCGCGGAAACTGCGATAATTCGCGCGGCTGAACTGATGGATGAAATGATGTGCCAGCATCAACGGGTCGCCGTCCCGGTCCCGTAGGGGGGGGAGGAGAATCTTGATGCCATTCAGCCGGTAATAGAGGTCTTCGCGGAACGTGCCGTCCTCGATCATCTTCTCCAACGGCTTGTTGGTCGCCGCCAGCACCCGCACATTGACCGAAATGGGAGAGCGGCCGCCGACCCGCTCAAATTTCTGATCCTGCAGGAAGCGAAGCATCTTGGCCTGCAACGCCAGGGGCATGTCGCCGATCTCATCCAGGAACAGAGTACCCTTGTCGGCAATCTCGACCTTCCCGGGGGTTTGCTTCACCGCTCCGGTAAAGGCGCCTTTTTCATGCCCGAACAATTCGCTCTCCAGCAGATTCTCGGGAATGGAAGCGCAATTGATGGCGGCGAATTTTTGCGACTTGCGGCTGGAGACTTCGTGGATCGCCTTGGCCGCCAGTTCTTTGCCGGTTCCGGTCTCACCGACAATCAGGATGGAAAGGTCCGACGGGCCGGCCCGCTCGATGATCCGCTGCACGGCAGCCATTTGCGGCGAGGCATAGACCAGGCCGCCGCTGCTGCGGCCAACGGATTTGCGCAGTTCGCGATTTTCCTCTTCCAGATCGCACATCCGCCGCGCGCGCTCGATTACGATCTTCAGCACGTCGATATCAACCGGCTTGCCGATGAAATCGAATGCCCCCTTGCCCACCGCGGCCACCGCATTGGCGCGATCGGAATTGCCGCTGGCGACAATCACTTTGGCGCGCGGGTCCAGGGAAAGAATGTCGCCCAGGGCACCCAGCCCTTCTGCGGCGCCGTCAGGGTCGGGCGGCAACCCAAGGTCCAGTACGACGATGCGGAAACCGCCATGGTCCTGGAACAGGCTGACCGCTTCCTCGCGCGAGGAGGCCGCGGTTACCTCGAAGGGTGTGAGCGCCCAGGACATCTGCCTTTGCAGCCCGATATCGTCCTCGACCAGAAGAATCTGTTCCAGCAGAGCATCCGGGGACTGGTCGGTTTTTACGTCCATCACATTCATTGTCAGTTCACGCCGGCGCGCTCGCTGAGCCTGCAGGGCAGCGAGATCACAATACTGGTGCCCCGGCCTTCGGTGCTGAACACTTCGAAGTTCCCGCCTAGCCTGCGGACATTCTCTCGTGCCTGATAGGCGCCGATACCGAAGCCCTTGGCCTTGGTGGTGCGGAAAGGGCGGAACAGCCGTTCATTGATGAATTCCTGGCTCATGCCCGGCCCCCGGTCATTGACCGCGATGCGGATCGCCTCCGTCTTGGCCGAAAGCTGCACGTTAACGTCGACATCGGCGTCGGCCGGGGTCACTTCTATGGCGTTCGCCACGACATGTTCCAGCACGTTGATCAAGGTATGATCGTCAGCGATGGTAGCGCGGGCGGGCGAAACTTCGTCTTTCACCGTGACCGGCAGGCCCTGACCCCGTTTTTCTCCCACAAAGGCTTTCACCAATTCGACCACGTCCACCTTCTTATCCCCAGCCAGCGCCATATTGTCGCCGCGAGGGTCCCCGCCCCGTATCTGTACTAGCAGGCTGTTCAGCTTGTCCACCGCGTTGCGCAAGGTTGTGTTCATGTCCTTGCGGAACTCCGGATTTTCTCCAAAACGCTCGGCGTTGCGCGCCAGAAGATCGAGTTGGCCGATCGTGTTCTTCATATCGTGGACCAGGAAGGCGAAGCGCTTATTGAATTCCTCCATCTGGCGCGCGTCGTGCAACGCCTCGCTGGTTTGGTCATGCATCAGGTATATCGCAAGCTGCATGGCTACCAGCGCGACCAGATCGTAATCCTCCCAATTGAGGCTGCGCCGGGTGCGGGGGCGGCACAGAAGAATGATCCCAATCAACCGGGAGCGATAGCGCAGCGGAACGATCAGCCAATGGTCGGGGAACAACCTTTTCCACGCGTCCGCCCCGGGCTGTGCGGTCGCCGTCAGGTCGATCAGCGTACAGGCTTCATTTTCGAAGGCAGCCAGGGCCGGGTCCTCGGGTGCGATAGGTCCCACTTCGGCTCGGGGGGAGTGTTTGGCGAGGGGTAGGAATTGGCGGAAATTTTCCTTCCATACCCACAGCGCCCCGCCGGGGGAGTCCATCAGGTCGGAAAAGGTGCGCAACACCTTGAGCGGGGTTCCGCTTTCCTCCGCCGCCGACAGGGCGCGGATGAATTTGTTCCATTCGGCGCGATAGTCGTATTTGTAGTTGAAGAAATTCTCATTGATGAAAAGACGCAGGCGCGAGCGCAGCGCGCCGGACGACGCCACACCGGCCATGATGACGAAGGTCGCGAAACCGAAGATGATGGCGAGGGCGGTGCCGGTGGTCCCGCCATAATGGCGCAGATAATAGGCGGCGAGCGCGGTGCCCTGAAGGGCGATGCCGGCGATGACCAGGGTGGTGGTGTGGAACACCACTTGCCGCGAGGAATGAAGCTGGAGCCGGGACCCGGGCGCGCGGATGGCGGTCACGGCGAACAGCGGCAGCGCCAGCAGATAGAAGACCGGCACCGCCAGCATCACCGTTGGGTCCATCTGCTGGGTGAGAAACTGGGTGACCCGGATGAAAAACTGGAAGGTCAGGATCCCCGCCATGCCGATGACCAGATACTTGACGGTCCAGAACTTGTCGCGCTCGGAATTACGCACCAGATTTTCGATCAGGACGCAGCCCAGGATGGTGGCAACGAGGCCCGACAGCCTGCCGTCCAGGCCGACGCCAGCCAGCACACCCAGACTGCCACCACGGAACAAAAGGGCGGCATGGGTCAGCATCACTACAGCCGTCAATACCGCCAGGACGCGCCATGTGGGACGGGCTTGGACCGGCCGTTCCATCAAGGCAAGGATGACGGCGAGCCAGCCGCCGTCCCGCAACGCATTGCTGAGATAGACCAGGGGCGCCTGGGCCATGTCGTAGCGGCCCGCCAGGGTGAGCACGGCCCAGCCCGCCGTAAGACCCGCTGCCAATGCCATGATCAACGCCAGAGTCTGGCGCCGGCTGCGAATGACCAGCAGAAGGGCGAACACGCCATAGCCGGCGGCGGTCAGCGCATATAGGATAATAGGCAGTATTTCCGTCATTCTCACGCCCGGGAACGGGCTTGCCCGCAAGGCCAACCCGACAGCATCCTATCTTGCACGGCTGGCTTAATTTTTAATATGGCCTTCCCCGAACAGGGCCTACCAGAATAGGTATAAATTCCTTGCACCCACCAGCCTCGGGAACCGGCGATTCCAACCGTCATTTGCTGCACATATTTCCAACCTTTGCGGTTGGGGGGGCACAGAGCCGGCTGGTGCAACTTCTGAAGGCTTTCGATGGCCGATATCGCCATACCGTCCTGGCCCTGAATGGTTGCTACGACATGGCGGCGCAGTTGCCCCCGACGGCGCCATTAAAATGTTGCGGCTCGACAGTCGCGAACTCTCCCACCGGCTGGCGCTCGATCCGCCGCTTCATCGGCTCCGCCAAACCCGATGTTCTGATCACTTATAATTGGGGCGCGATCGAATGGGCAATGGCAAACCGCTTCAATCCCCTGGCGCGCCATATCCATATCGAAGATGGTTTCGGCTCCGAGGAGCGTCATCGCCAGCTCGTACGCCGGGTCTGGTTCCGGCGCCTTGCGTTGGGTGGGGCGCATACGCTCGTGGTGCTTCCCTCGCGCACCCTGCTCGATATCGCCACCCGGCAATGGCGATTGCGTGAATCCTCGCTGCGCTATCTGGTCAACGGCATCGATTGTGCGCGCTTCGCTCCTGTCACGAAATCCGGAGGCCCGATTGTCATCGGCACCGTCGCGGCGCTGCGGCGCGAAAAGAATCTCGCCCGGCTCATCCGCGCTTTTGCCGCCGCCGCGCAGGCCCGGGCTGACGCGGATTTGAGTCTCGTTCTTGTCGGTGACGGGCCCGAGCGCGAGGCGCTGGAAGTCGTCGCCAAGGATACCGGTTGCGCCGGGCGCATCACCTTTGCGGGCGCCACCGCGACACCTGAAACCTATTATGCCCAAATGGACATTTTCGCGATGTCTTCGGATACCGAGCAGATGCCCTTGGGCGTGCTGGAAGCCATGGCCAGCGGACTGCCGGTGGTCGCCACAGATGTCGGGGATATCGCCGGCATGGTTACGCCGGAGAACCGATCCTTCCTTACTGCCCTAAGCGAAGAAGAAAAGGGTCTTAGCCGCAGCCTGATCGCTCTTGCCGGCGATCCGGCGCTGCGCGAGCGGCTAGGCCGGCTGAACCGGCAAAAGGCGCTGGCCGAGTTCGACTATCGTGTAATGGCGGAAAAGTACCTTCAATTGTTCGGCTAATCCAAGCCTTTGCGCCGCGCTAGGATGGCGCGAAACAGATCCAGTTGTCCCTGGGTTGTCGGCTCCCAATCGAATTGCTCGGCATAGATGCGGGTTGCGGCACGGTCGGGCGGATTTGCGAACAATCGTTCGGCAGCGCGCGCCATGCCGTCCGCATCCAGGCTGGGCATCAGCACGCCGGCCGCCGGGCTCCCCACCACTTCCGGCGTTCCCCAGACCGCCGAGGCTATCACCGGCGTGCCGCAGGCCATCGCCTCCAAAAGCACATTGGCCCATCCTTCACGGCTCGAGGCCAGGACCAGCGCATCGATGCCGCAATAGAGGCTTCGCAGTGTTTCCTGATCGACCGCGCCGAGAAAGCGCACGCGCTCCTGAACACCCAGCTTCGCCGCCAAGGATTGCAGGTTAGACCTTTCCTCGCCCTCGCCGGCGATGACGAGGTCGGTATTCTCCAGCCGGGGGAGGGCAGCAATCGCGTGATGATGCCCTTTGCGCGCGATCAGGTGCCCGACCGACCCGAGGGTGCGCCGGGTCATCCCGAACCGGCGGCGCGCATCTTCGCGCGGCAGCGGGCGAAAGAATTCCAGATCGACGCCGTTGCGCAGCACTGTCACCCGTTCCGGCGCGATCCCCAGTTGGACCAGCGGCTCCTTCAGTGCGGCGCAAACGGTGATCAATCCATCCGCGGCCATGGCAGCGGCTTTTATCATTGCCCGCGGCGCGGCGTAGCGGGGAATGAGATTGAGGTCGGTGCCGCGCGCCGTGATGGTCAGCGGCAGGCCGAAATCGCGCGCCACCCAGGCGGCGGCGACGCCGTCGGGATAAAAATAATGCGCGTCGATCAGGTCGATCGGCCGCCCAGATTTCAATATCGCACCGATCGCGCGCTTCAGCGCGTGATAAAGAAAGAACGGCGTGACGCTCATGCCGATCTTGGGAACGATCAGGTAGCGCGGATGCTCAACCGCGATCCCGTCGATCGTCTCGTGCATTGGCACCGCGCGCAAACGCGCCGCATCCGGATACGGCACCAGGGGTGGCATCCAGCCCATCGGCGCGACAACACGCGCTTCAACTTCACCGCTCGCCAGCAGTTTTCTGAGGCGAGCCTTCACGAAGATGCCATGGGTCGGCCTTGCCCCGTTGGGAAACAAGGTCGTGGCGGTGACGATGGAGAGCGGCTTCATGCGGGTGCGCGTTTCTGGACGAATTCGCCCCTGTTGGCAATTCCGGTTTAACGATAAAGGTTTATGGAGTGTAGCGGCCACGAGTCGGCCGATCATCCAAGGGCGCCGCTTGCATGCGAAAACTTCTCGCCGTAGTGGGGACAAGGCCGGAAGCCATCAAGATGGCGCCTCTGATCAAGCGGCTTGGCGCCACGCCCGGGCTTTCCATCGCGGTTTGCTCTACCGGCCAGCATCGGGAAATGATCGCGCAGGTGTTTGATCTGTTCGGCCTGACGCCAGATTTCGATCTGGAGGTGATGGAGCCAAACCAGAAACTCTCGTCGCTCACCGGCAAGGTTATCGCCGGGATGGAGGACATCCTGATCCGCACCGCACCCGACCGTGTTCTGGTGCATGGCGACACCACCACCACCATGGCCACAACCCTGGCCGCCTATTACCGGCAGATTCCGGTGGGGCATGTCGAGGCGGGATTGCGCACGCGAAACATCTACGCGCCCTGGCCTGAGGAGATAAACCGCCGCGTCACCGATGCCATCGCCGACAAGCTGTGGGCGCCCACAAGGACCAGCCGCGAGAATCTGCTGCGCGAGAACGTACCGGACGCCAATATCGTGGTCACCGGCAATACCGTGATCGATGCGTTGTTCGACCTGCTCGCGGGGGCGCTTGCCGATCCTCTTATCATCGCGGGTCTGGAGGAACGATTTTCCTTTCTCAAAACCGGCAAGAAGACCATCCTGGTCACCTGTCATCGCCGCGAAAGCTTCGGTGAAGGCTTTTCCGATATCTGCGCTGCGATCGCTGAATTGGCAAAGCGCGAAGACGTGCAGATCGTCTTCCCCATCCACCGCAATCCCAATGTGCGGGAAGCCTTCTCGACCTTGGCGGCATTTCCCAATGTGCGGCTGATCGAGCCTCTGGATTATCTCGATTTCGTGTTTGTGATGTCGCGCTGTCATTTCGCGCTCACAGACAGCGGCGGCGTGCAGGAGGAGGCGCCTTCGCTGGGCAAGCCGGTGCTGGTATTGCGCAAAGTGACAGAACGCCCGGAGGCGGTCGAGGCCGGCACGGTCAAGCTGGTCGGCACCGATCGCAATCTGATCCTGAAGGAAGCAAGCGTTCTGCTCGATAGTCCCGCCGCCTATGCCGCGATGAGCAGCATCCATAACCCGTATGGCGACGGCAAAGCCTCCGAACGCATCATCGCGTCATTGCAACAGGAATAGACGTTTCGATCTGTCTGTGGGTGCTGCCCAATGTCCGTGTGCGCCATTTGAGCCACACGACTGTTGCATCGACGTTCACAACGTCGTCAGGGATGTTCTGCAGATTTTGCTTGCGATTTTTGCTGTCCGGGCAAATTAATTAATGCGATTAACGTCGCAGTAACCATACGAAGGGCAATCTGTCGTCACACGATATGTTTAGCCCTGCAAAGACATCTGAAGAATGGAAAGAGGTCGCGTTGGAACGCCTTGATAACGTCATATTGTCATGTCAGCGGTACAAACATCGGGATAGGGGGGTTGCCATGACGGAAGATGAAGACACGATTGTCGTATTCACGGCGCGGAGCCCTGACCGCATCGTCAGGGAAGGCGGCTCGCAGGCATGGATTCTCAATCCCGCCCATGCCAAGCGATGCCGCTGGCTGGTCTGCACGCAGAACCGAAACAATCCGGATCACGAATTCTCGGACGCCACTGAGTCTCACGGCACGGCGTTCCTAGTGGGAAAGATCGCTGCGATAGAACGAGCCCGGGACGGCAGCGCTGGAGCCAGATGGATGGTGGCGATTAGCGAATTCGCACGCATCAATCGCCCGGAATTGTGGGACCATGGCCGCAATCCGGTGCGCTATGCGAGCCTCAAACATTTGGGCATCGATCCCAGTGAGCTCGCATTCCATCCGGTTTCGCCGAACAACGAAGTCGCGGCGTCGGCGAAACCACGACCTTCGGCTTCCTCATCTCGTGCGCTTACCATCGCGGACGCCAAGATTGTGCTTGCCGCGACATTCGGGGTAAGGCCCGAAGCCGTCGAAATCACCATCCGGGGCTGATCTTCCGGAAAACACGTTTTGTCAGCTTGCCTGTCTAATTGACTAAATTTGTCGGAATAGCCTCACCGGGGGGAAGGGGAAAGTTTGACGACAATTTTGCCGATGTCCTTAGGCCGGAACTAGAATTTTTGGGTCTTAATTTCTCCGTCGTTGCGGAATCTGAAAGGAGGAGTTGGCGCTATGAACAAGGTCTTATTCCGTGAATTCACGGAGACGTCGGTTGCCTGGCCGCAGGAAATGGATCTGCTGACGCGGCACGATATCTATTTCGAGACCCGCGCTGCATTCACGCCGGAAATGACAGACCTGGCGCATTCGGTGCGCTACCAGGTCTATTGCCTGGAGCGCAAATTCGAGAACAAAGATCAGCATACCGGTGGGCTGGAAATCGACCAGTTCGACAGCCATTCGATTCACGGAATCCTGTTCCACCGTCCGACCGGCGATGCCATGGGCACGGTGCGTCTCATCCTTCCCGACCGGAATACCGAGGATTGCTTGCCGATTTCCGGACTGTTGCGCGAGAACGGCTATGATCTGGCCCAGCATGTCGCGATCGACAGGACGGTGGAGGTTTCGCGCTTTGCCATCTCCAAGCAGCTTCGCCGCCGTATCGGCGACGACAAAGGCCTCGGCGTCGCCGCATCGCCTTTGTCGCGCGAGGAGCGCGAGCGCCGGGGCAATCTCCCCTGCCTCAGCCTTATCCAATTCCTGCTGCGCCAGAGCGTGGAAAGCGGCGTTACCTATTGGACCGCGGTGATGGAGGAAAAATTGCTGCGTATGCTTGCCGGCATGGGCATCCATTTCCATTCCATCGGGCCGCTGGTCTTCCATCACGGACTCCGGCAACCTTCTTATTGTTACCTGCCGCAGATGCTGGACGAGATGAAGAGCGAGCAGCGGGATTATTGGAATGTCATCACCAATGGTGGTGAGTTGGCGGAAAGACTGAAGCTGATTCTGCGCAAGTCGGCTCTGGCCTGACTTAAATCAGGCGTCCCGGCCGGGCCCAGACAACGCTTCGCGCCGGACGCACAAGAGCGATAAGGCCGCCGACAAACACGGCGGTGGCCGCATCGGTGATTTCTGCCGAGCGGCCTGGGAGATATATCTCCGCAATGCTGGTGGCGAACAACATCGCCGCGACGGCGATGATGGCGGGAAACAGCGGCAAACCCGCCTTCTGCAGCAGCCAGATCAAGCCGCCATAGAGAAAAAATTTCTCCAGAAAGGCCTGCATGTCCACTCCGACGGAGCCATGCATGAAGCTGGCGAACGGAATCCAGCCGAACGGCATCGCCGCCGCCTCGAAATGGAACGGTTCCAGCCTGAGTGCGACAACCGCGCTGGTCAGCAAGGCGACGGCGGACAGGGTGCGCAAGCGGGGCCAGGGCTCCAATGCCATCCGCCATGCCAAGGCCACAGCTGCACCCGCAAGTTCGGCCGCGCTGAGCGTATCGCCGTCCAGAACGATCTTGGATCCCAACAGAACCGCCGCGAATACCGCGAACCAGGCGCGCCTTTTCTCCGTGACGGCCTCGTCGATCAGCGCTGCCGCCGCAATCCATATCGCCGCATGGGTGAAAAGGCCGTATCCGCTCAGGGCGGGATACAGAACAAGCGGTTTAAGAGCGTCCCAGTATTTGTGCAGGTCGATCACCGGCACAAAAGGGTAGAGATTATAGCCTGCCCAGGCCGCGAGCAGCATAAAGGCGGCCGGATCGGCTTGCCGCGGTCGCGGCAGCCTGGTCCAGAAGGCACGCCCCGGAAATTGCGCCACACCGATGCCGAGCGCGGTGCCGATCACATTGGAATAGACATCGGTTGCTTCGGTGTCCCGGCCGGCATCGAAATATTGCGTCAGCTCCACGCAGATGCTCAAGCATAAGCCTAACACCAGCACCATCCCGATCCGCGCCAGCGCGCTGGCCTCCCTGCGGATGGCGAGCATGCCAAAACAGCCCAGCGGCATGTAAAGCAGGATGTTGGAGAGGAAATCGCCCCGGCCCGGCCGCTTCGCCCAGCCGCCGATCAGTGTCCCCGCGGCATCGATCAGCGAGGCCCGATGGAAATCGAACGGGTAAAGCGAGCCATAGCCGATGAACAATATGACGAGAAGCGCGATAACCGCGAAATTCTTAACGAAAAAGCGATGCCGCATGGGTTATCCGTCGTGAATCGCACAGTATCCCGGGAGCACGCACTTGTCGCCCCGCGGGCGATCGCCTATCAGTTTCGACACTCTCCGGAAAGCTGCGGCCGCGGACACCATGAATCGCTTCGGCAAGACGGGTCTGATCGTTTGGGGCTCTCGTTCCTGGCTCTTCATGGCCCTGATCGCCGCTTTTATTGCCGCGGCTTTATTCGTCCAGCTTCATATCGGCGCTTACGATACCGACAGGGGACAAACCTCCGACGAAGCGGCGCATTTTGTCACCTCTCTGATGATCGCCGATTATCTTCACCATCCTTCTGCGAACCCGATCGCGTTCGCGAAAGACTATTATGTGCATTTGCCCAGGGTCGCAATCGGTCATTGGCCGCCCGTTTTTGAATTGCTTCAGGCGCTGGTATTCGGGATTTTCGGCGGCACCAATGCTACCGCCCTGCTGCTCCAGGCTTTGATAGCGGGCCTTTTGGCGGGCGTGCCGTCGGTTCTGGTTGCGCGCCAGCTCGGTGTAATTGCCGGACTTCTCACGGGATTGCTGATCTTTTGCAGCCGCAACATCCTGTTCGAGGTCGACACGGTGATGGCCGACAATCTTCTCGGCCTGCTGGTATTTCTCTTTGCCTGGGCCTGGAGTCTTTATTACCGGCGGCGTTCAGCCGGCTATGCATTGTTATTCGCCGCTGCACTGATCTCAGCGATTCTCACCAAGGGGACGGCGATCGGCCTGCTGTTGTTGCCTGTCGCCCATGTGGCGCTCATGCGCGATTGGCGGTTCCTGTTTCGAGCCCGCACGCTCGCCGCCCTCGGCGTGGTCGTGATCTTGACCGCAGCTTGGTATGTACTGACGTACCGCCTGGCTGCCAATGGATGGAATTATTCCTGGGGCAGCTTCACCGCTCTTGCGGTGCCGTTCTTCGGCAGGGCTTTTGTCGCCGGCTTCGGCATTCCCGCGACGGCCGTTTTTCTGTTCGGCGCCTGGTGCGCGCTGCGCCCTCGCGAAACCGGGCCCTTGGATGTCCCGGTGTTTGCACTCGCCGCGCTTGTGCAGTTCGCCTTTATATTGGTCGTGCCGGCCGATCTTCAGACGCGCTATCTCGTGCCGGTTTATCCTTGCGCCGCCGTGGTGGCGGTGTGGGGCCTTTGGCGCCTGCTGAACCAGATATTCCCTTCGCGGATTCATAATCCGCTTATCGTTAGCGGCCTGGCGAGCCTGCTGGTCTTGATTTCTATCTGGCAGGGATTTCAGGCGCCCCATATCGAATCGTTTCGCACGCGCGAAGCGTTCGCGAAGATCGGGACCGGCAAGAATCCTCTCGTCCTGATCTCCGGCAGCTCGCGCTTCGAAGGGGCGATGGTTGCGACCATTGCCCAGGCGGATCACGCCCGCTTCCTTTACGCGCTGCGCGCCAGCAAGATGCTGTCATCAAGCAGTTTCATGGGGAACGGCTACAGGACGCGTTTCGGCGCGCCTGCCCAAATGCAGGATTGGCTGCTTCGCAACCAGATCGGCTGGATCGTCATCGATACTTCGCCGGACAGTATGCGCTATCCTCACAACCGCATGTTGTTGGCGCTGGCGGAAAGTCAGCCAAAACTATTTTATGCGGCGTCTCGAACCGCGCGTCCCGACGGCACGATCGCGGTATTCAAAACCCGCGCATCGGCTACCACGCCCCAGCACAAGGACAGCATATTGGCGGAACAAGCGCCGGGCGGCATTCCCTGATCAGTGCCGCACCAGTGGGGGTGGGACCGCAACCTGCTGCGACCCCGCGGCGTAGAGCGTCAGCCAGGTGTGGTTATGATCCGACCATTGCTGCGGCAAGCCATTAAACGTCGCCGGCGGATAGCCGGCCTTGAGGTCGACGCGCGGCATGGTGAGCATCCAGACCCGCGAGGCACCGGCCGCTTGGCCGCCCGATTCATTGCCGCTCAGTATCTTGATCCCGCCGCGGTCCAGCAACTGCGTGTCAGGCATAAGATGCAGTGCCCTGACAAGCGCGGGGCCAAGCTTGCGATAGACTCTCTGCCACTGCGGACTCGGGGCGGCGGCAATCGAAAGCGGCGATCCCCAATTGGGACCGGCCAGATACCAAGCCGCGCCCCAGAACACGGACTGCTGTGGCGCATAGACCAGATCGCCGGGGCGGTAATTGGCGGCAATCAGATTGGCGCGGTCGCGAAAGCCCGACGAAACGAAATGCGTCAGCCGGGTAACGATGCTCATCGTCAGCAGCAGCAGCACCAACAGGAAGGCGCAGACGTGCCAGCTCACACGCTTTTCGGAAGGTCCGGTAAGCGCCTGCGCGACGATCAGGCCGATGAACGGCGCCGCCATGGTGGAGAAGAAGTTCCATTTGAAGATCGGTTTGAAAAACAGGCCCACCAGGATGCTCAACACCAGGGGCAACACCAGGAACACCAAGGTCTGCGCGACGGTACGGCGGCTCCCAAGTCCGAAAACGATGATGGCGAGATACGCCAGCACGTCCAGGGCAAGGAACAGTCCCGAACCATAGACGATTTCTCCCAGCGCGGGGGCCGCAAGGGAGGCGAGAATCCCGGCGAAGCCGCCGCCGTCACTCAGATTGGCGTCGTGAAGCATGCCGCTGGCCAGCATGGGAAGGGCGGCAAGGGCCGCGAGCCCGTAAATCCCGAACCACAGCGGCAGCGCGCGTCCGTTCCGGCCCCTGCGCATCGCCAAACGGAAGGCATAGATGCCGTTGAGCAGCACCGCCACAAAGCCGATGGCATGGGTGTAGATGATCGCCAGCAGCAAAAGCTCGAGCCCGACGATGATCGCCACAGTTCGTCGCCGCTCTTCGAAGAGGCGCACGCTCAGATAGAATGCCCACACGATAATCGCGGCCAGCATCGAATACATGCGGAGCTGGTCTGCGAAATAGGATGGCGACGGCAATACGGCGAAGACCGCTGCGGCAAGCAGCGCGGCCCGCGCGCCGTATAGTTTTCGGCCGACAGACCAGACGCTGATGATCGCAACCAGGCTCCAAACAACCGAATTCAGCGTCAGCCAGACGTCGGAATGGCCGAACCATCCCCAGAAATGAAGCTGCATGAAATAGAGCGGCGGATGGGTGTCGTTGCGGAGCGCCTCGACCGGAATCTGCCAGAAGGGCTGCACCGCATGGGTCGCCGCGATGATCTCGTCTTCCCAGAAGTCGGTGGGATATCGAATCCATATCCGGATCGTCACGCCCAGAGCGATCAACACCATTGCGGCTATTCGTTCGACACGGCTCGTCCTGTCGGTGACCCGCTCTGCCGTCATGTCTTGAATTCCCCAGCCGTGACCGCATCGCACAGTGGCGCAGAATCGGCTTGGGGGCAAAGCTCTATTTGGATGCCACTCCGACCGGAACGCGATCGGCTTTGCGGGGTCTGCGCTCGAATCTGCGGCGCAACGGCTCCCATTTTGCGGCCAGCCAGGGCATCGGATCGTCGGCGCGGAAATAGGCGTCGAACAGCTTGATATTGGGCATCAGCTCCAAGGCGGGGTCCTTTGCTCCCGCAGCAATGGCGTTGTGATAGCCGAACGGATCGCGCCAGCCGCGCAGCGGCGTACGCTGGAAAATGCGGTCGCTGCTGGCATGGGTCAGATCGCAATAGGCAGCCAAGGGAATGTTCACGCCATTGAGGGCGGCGATTTCTTCCTGGTAATCGGTGCGTCCGGCAGTCGGCTCGACCAGGTAAAAAATGTGGTCGCGGGGATCGTGCTTGAACTCCATGCTGCACAGGCCGACAAAACCACTGCGGGCAAAAAAGCTGCTGGTGGTGGCGGTCAATTCGTGCTGCACATTGGGGGCGGGAATGCAGGTGGCGGTGCCGCCGACCAGGGGCGGCCATTGCAATGTCTTGCGGCCGCAGAAGGACACAGGCTCGCCGCCGCCGGGCGGTCGGTATTGCAGGCAGAAATAGACATCGCTGTCGCCGCCTTCGATCCATTCCTGGACGATCGCGTTTTCGATCACCAGTTCCATCTTCACCCACAGCGCCGCGGCGTCGCCTGGGCTCGATACGCGATAAGCCTTGGCGAAATTGCGCGCATAGGCATCGTCCTTGGCGGCGGGCTTCATGACGCAGGGATAGCGCAGCCGCTCCAGCCCGGCCATCGGGCCTCCCCGGGTGAGTTTCAAACTACGCGGCACTGGAAATCCCAGATTCTCCGCCTGCTCCTGGAACAGGTTCTTGTCCAGCATGGTCTTGACCACCGGGTCCGGCGGCAGGACCAGATGATAGAGATTGCGGATCTCGGCGTAGAATGTGGACAAGGTCGCCAATCCCGGCTCTTCGGTGGGAAAGAGCACCGGTTTGCGCGTAAACTGATGGCCCAGATCGTAGAGAAACTCG
Organism: Rhizomicrobium sp.; assembly: GCA_036268715.1. GTDB lineage: Bacteria > Pseudomonadota > Alphaproteobacteria > Micropepsales > Micropepsaceae > Rhizomicrobium. The sequence continues at coordinate 25,970 of DATATP010000253.1, forward strand.
ATCAGGGGCTCACCCACCTGCTCGCGCTGTGTGATCTTGCGGCCATAAC
>DATATP010000254.1:0-4178 GCA_036268715.1 Rhizomicrobium sp.
GGCGGTGATCACCACTTCCTGCACCCCCGAAAGCGTGGGCAGTTCGAACATGGTTTCCAGCAGGATGCCTTCCATGATCGAGCGCAGGCCCCGCGCGCCGGTCTTGCGCAGGATGGCGCGCTTGGCGATGGCGTGCAGCGCCTCTTCCTGGAAGCGCAGCTTGACGCCTTCCATCTCGAACATCCGCTGATACTGCTTGGCCAGCGCGTTCTTGGGCCGGGTGAGGATTTCAATCAGCGCCGTTTCCGCCAGGTCGCCCAACGTGGCGAGTACCGGCAGGCGGCCGATGAATTCGGGGATCAGGCCGAATTTCAGCAGATCCTCCGGCTCGATCTCGCGCAGGATTTCACCGGTCTGCCGCTCATCCGGGCCGCGCACATTGGCGCCAAAGCCCATCGAAGTGCCGGCGGTGCGCGCCGAGATGATCTTGTCCAGGCCGGCAAAGGCGCCACCGCAGATGAACAGGATATTGGTCGTGTCCACTTGCAGGAATTCCTGCTGCGGATGCTTGCGCCCGCCCTGGGGCGGTACCGAAGCGACCGTGCCTTCCATGATCTTCAGCAGCGCCTGCTGCACGCCCTCGCCCGACACGTCGCGGGTGATGGACGGATTGTCGGATTTGCGGCTGATCTTGTCGACTTCGTCGATATAGACGATGCCGCGCTGCGCCCGCTCGACATTATAATCGGCAGCCTGCAACAGCTTGAGGATGATGTTCTCCACATCCTCGCCCACATAACCGGCTTCGGTCAGGGTGGTGGCATCGGCCATGGTGAAGGGCACGTCCAGGATGCGCGCCAAGGTCTGCGCCAGCAAGGTCTTGCCGCAACCGGTCGGGCCGATCAGCATGATGTTGGACTTGGCCAGCTCGACATCGCCGTTCTTGCCCGAGCTGTTGATGCGCTTGTAATGATTGTGGACGGCGACCGACAACACCTTCTTGGCGTGGCTCTGGCCGACGACATAATCGTCCAGCACCTTGAAGATTTCCTGCGGGGTGGGCACGCCCTCCTTGGATTTCATGAAGGAGGTCTTGTTCTCCTCCCGGATGATCTCCATGCAGAGCTCGACGCATTCGTCGCAGATGAACACGGTCGGCCCGGCAATGAGCTTGCGCACCTCGTGCTGGCTCTTGCCGCAGAACGAGCAATAGAGGGTATTCTTGGACTCGCCGCCCTTGCTACTCATGACTTGGGGACCCTTTCTGGCCCTTCGCGCAGTCTAGCCTATCTGGCCGATGCTGCTTTGCACAATCTGAGGGCACCGCGAAGCACCCTATTACCCAACATTCGACCATGTTAGGGTCCGCCGGATCAAGATTTGTTTAATCCGGCCCAAACCCTGGAATTTCCATGAAAATCCGGGGAACTTTCGCTCAATCAGGCCGCTTCCCCCGACTCGGGGCGGCGCACCATCACTTGGTCGATAAGGCCAAAGGTTTTGGCATCCTCACCGGTCATGTAAGTATCCCGGTCCAGCAGTTTTTCAACCGCTTCCACCGTCTGGCCGGTATGCCGGGCGTAAATCTCGTTCAACCGGCGCTTGATCTTAACGATCTCCTGGGCATGGCGGGCGATGTCGGCGGCCTGCCCATAAAAGGAGGCGCTGGGCTGGTGCACCATGATGCGGGAATTCGGCAGGGCGTAGCGCTGCCCCTTTTTACCGGCGCAAAGCAGTAACGAGGCAGCCGACGCCGCCTGGCCGATGCAATAAGTGTGAATGGCCGGCCGGATATATTGCATTGTGTCGTATATCGCCAGGCCGGCAGTCACCACGCCGCCGGGCGAGTTGATGTACATATGGATTTCCTTCTTGGGGTTCTCCGCCTCAAGAAACAGAAGCTGGGCGAGCAGGAGACTGGCGCCGTAATCTTCGATCGGTCCGGTGACGAAGATCAGCCGCTCCTTGAGCAGCCGCGAATAAATGTCGAAGGCGCGTTCGCCCCGGGCGGTCTGCTCGACCACCATCGGCACCAAGGTATTATTGTAAAATTCCACGGGATTGGGCATCGAACGCCTTCTGATTCGCAAGAAACGCCTCTTATATAGCGTTTCCGCTCCCGATTGCGACTCCGGCGGGCGTGCTCAGTCTTCCTTGACGGGCAGGCTGTCGTCGGGATCGGCGAACAGGGTCTGCTTGTCCACCTTGCGTTCGTTGACCTGTGCGAGCTCTGCGATGAAATCCACCACCTTGTCCTCGAACAGAGGTGCGCGAATCTCGGCCTGGGCCTGGGGATTGCTGGCGTAAAATTGGAACACCTTCTGCTCCTGGCCCGGGAACTGGCGGGCCCGGGTCATGATGGCGCGCTGAACCTCGTCATTGGCGATGGAAATACCGTTCTGCTCGCCGATCTTGCCCAGCACCAGTCCGAGGCGCACCCGGCGCTCGGCGATGGCCTGATACTCGGCCTTTAGTTCTTCCTCGGTCTTGCCTTCGTCGGCGAAGGTCTTGCCTTCCCGTTTCAGTTCCTGCTCGACCTGGGCCCAGATATTGGCGAATTCGGCTTCCACCATCGCAGGTGGCAGCGGGAAGCTGTGAGCGACATCCAACGCATCCAGGATGCGGCGCTTCAGGTGCATGCGGCCGGCAGCCGCATAATCGGTCTTGAGCTGATCGCGGACGCGGTCTTTCAGCGTGGCAAGGTCGGGCAGGCCAAGTTTTTTGGCCAGTTCATCGTCGATCGCCACCGCTTCGGGCGCCTTCACCGCCTTAATGGTGACGACGAACACCGCGTCCTTGCCGGCCAGTTCGGCAGCGTGATACTCGGCCGGGAACTGCACCTTCACGTCGCGGGTCTCACCCGCTTTGGCGCCGGCCAGCTGGTCCTCGAAACCGGGAATGAACTGACCCGAGCCCAAGGTGAGGTTGAAATCATTGCCCTTGCCGCCTTCAAACTCGACTCCATCGACACTGCCGACAAAATCGATCACCAGCATGTCGTCCTTCAGCGCCGGCTCGTCTTCGCCGCGGGGGGCATAGCTGCGGGTGCTTGCGGCAAGGCGTTCCAGCGCTTCGTCCATGTCGGCGTCGGTGATGTCGGCGGCCAGGCGCTCGATCTGCAAGCCGGCGGGATCGGCCGTGACAAAATCGGGCATCAGATCGACCGTCACGGTGAAGGTAAGGTCCGCCTTGCCGTCCACCACCTGATTGACATCGCCCAGCGGCTCGACCTTGGGCTGCAACGCCGGCTTCAAGGCATTGTCGGCGATCGCCTTCTGGCTGCCTTCGTTGACCGCCTGCTCGACGATCTCGCCCATCAGCGACTTGCCGAACTGTTTCTTGAGAAATGAGATCGGCGCCTTGCCGGGACGAAAGCCTTTCAGATTGACCTTCGGCTTCATTTCCTCCAGCCGCGCGATCATGCGGCTGTCGAGCTCGCTGGCCGGAACGGTGACCGTGAACTGGCGGTGCAAATCTTCGGAAACCGTCTGGGTAATCTGCATTTCCAACTTCCTACTTATTCAATCCGAACTGGTGCGGGCAGAGGGACTTGAACCCCCACGACTTTCGTCACTGGAACCTAAATCCAGCGCGTCGACCAGTTCTCGCCGTTTTTTTTGTTTATTCTCAATTACTTAACTCGGACCAATTCGGCGCTGGGATCGGACACACGCCGGACACGTTAGACGCATATCCGAACCAGCCGCGAGAGGGCCAATTTCATGGCAGCGCATACGATGTTCGATGGCCGTTTGCAATTGTATCGCCGAAAAGAGGCGGGGCCCTGGCAGGCCGCCTGCCGGGTCGGCCGCCAACGCTTCCGCCAGTCCACCGGCGAGCAAGGCTTGGAACGGGCCAAAGAGCGTGCCGAGGAATGGTACCTTGACCTTCGGGGAAAGCTCCGGGGCGGCCTGCTCGAACCTACAAAACCCAAGGCAAAGACCTTTGGCCAAGCTGCGGAACTTCTCCTCAAAGAGGTCCGGGTACTGGCGATCAGCACCCGCAGCCCAATCTATATCGAATTGATGGAACTCAGGATGAACGTCCATGTCCTGCCGTTCTTCCAGGACAAGGACATAACCGCCGTCAACAAGGGGATGGTTCAAGCATATCGGGTCCAGCGCGCCGAGAAGACCATCGAGAAAACCACCTTCCGCGACGAACAGGGTGAGATCGTCAGGCAAGGCATGCCCCCTGCTCGCAACACCATTTTGCAAGAGATCACGGCCATCCGGCAG
>DATATP010000255.1:0-8834 GCA_036268715.1 Rhizomicrobium sp.
GGCGCTGCGGCCCGGCCGGCGCCCGAACCCTCGACATCGAAAGGAATTTACGCCTGGCGTTACGATGAATCCTCGGGCCGGCTTGCGTCTTTGGGCCTGGTGGCGGAAACCGCCAATCCCGCGCATCTTTGGGCATCGCCGAACGGCAAATTCCTCTATGCGGTGAACTGGCAGGAAAACAGCGCCCGCGTGCCGCCAGGAGTCAGCGCCTATGCGATTGATCCCGCCACCGGCGCCCTGAAACTATTGAACAAGCAGAGCACGGCGGGAGAGCTTCCCAATCAGGTGGTGCTCGATCCCAGCGGCAAAGTCGCAGCCGTCGTCAATTATCGTACCGGAAACATGGCGCTGCTTCCCGTTAATCCAAACGGCAGCCTCGGCGCGCCGTTTACGGTCGAACAGAGCATGGGCAAACCGCTCAGCCCGCGCGGCGACGGCCCTCATGCCCATGGCATTGTGTTCTCCAAGGACAGCCGTTGGCTGTTCGAAGCCGAACTGGGCCTGGACCGGGTCTATAGCTACCGGCTCGACATCGCCGGCAGGAAGCTAACGCCGGCGGATCCTCCTTACGTGACTCTTCCGGCCGGATCGGGGCCCAGACGCCTGCAACTGAGCCCGAATGACCGCTTCCTTTATGTCAATCGGCAGAATGACGGAAAGGTCAGCGTATTTTCCGTCCATGACGGCAAGCTGAGTCTGATCCAGGAAATCGCGACCGATCCCAATGGCGAGCGGCGTCGCGGCGGCACGGCGGAAATCCAGATCGACCATGCCGGACGGTTTCTCTATGTCTCGTTGCGCGGCAGTAGCATGATCGCCGTGTATGCGGTCGATTCGGCATCAGGCAAATTGACTTTGTTGGAAGGCATTCCCTCCGGGGGAGACTCGCCCCGCAATATGACCCTAAGCCCCAGCGGCGACCTGTTGTTCGTCGCCAACCAATCCTCGGGCAATGTGGTGATCTTCAAGATGAACCATTCGACCGGCCATCTCGACCGACTTGACGGCGAGATGAATGTGTCCCAGGCGGCCGGTGTCGCAACTGTCAAGGCAGGCCACTGACATGACACTGAACACCCCAGTTGTGCCGCTCTTCAACACCCTTTCCCGGCGCGATGCCTGCTCTGGGATTTCCGCATTCGCTGCGGCCGCGATGGCATCGAATGGCGCCCTCGCGCAGGCTCCCACCGGCGACATTGTTGTATGGAATATCGATCGCCTGGACAGGATTGGTGGCAATCCCGCCCATGTCGATGGCCAGCCCAAAATCATCACCACACCAGGCGGCAAAGCGGTGGCGTTCGACGGGATCCATGACGGTCTGTTCGTCGACAAACATCCGCTGGCCGGTTTTTCGCAGTTCACTTTCGAAGCGCTGGTGCGGCCCGATGGCGGCGAGCAGGCGCAGCGCTGGTTTCACTTGGCGCAAACCGATCCGGTCACCGGGCTGGACGCCACCACCAGTCCCGCCAATCCCACCGCCGACAAGAATCCGCGCTTCACGTTCGAGCTTCGGGTGGTCGATGGCGACAAGGTCTATTTCGAATCTTTCACCCATGGGCTCACCTACACCTCCGCCCTCTCGGACAAGACCAAGCTGCATCCGATCGGCCGCTGGTATGTGGTCACCCAGACTTATGACGGCACAACCCATCGTAGCTTTGTCGATGGCGTGCTCGAGAAGGAGGGACCGCTCGCCTATACGCCCCAGGGCCCCGGTCATTCCTCGATCGGAATCCGGATCAACCATGTCTCGCCTTTCAAGGGCGCGGTCATGCGGGCGCGATTTGCATCAAGAGCATTGGCGCCGTCCGATTTCATGAAGGTCCCGGCCGCCCTGACAGGCAATGCGCCGTGAGACAATCGCTGGGCGCAATGTATCAGCCAAAGGAGAACAACATCGGCCAGGGATAGCCTTTGCTGTGCACCAATCCGGACAATTAAGAACACCGGCCCGCTAACCGGGATGCCCAACGCCAGATCATACCGACCAAACTGAAACCAAGGGGAAAAGCAATGACCGTCAAAGACGCATTCCAGAACAGACTTGCTCTTCGTTCCTTCCTGCTTTGCGGCGCCGCCATGGTCGCGCTGGCCTCGTCCCTGGCCCCGGCGGCCTATGCGCAGGACAACGGCGCCGGTGCCGCCCCCGCCGATCAAGCAGAAACCGTGGTCGTCACCGGCACCAGCATCCGCGGTGTCGCGCCCGTGGGATCCAACCTGGTGGCGGTGGACCGGGAGCAAATCGAGGCGACCGGCGCCCAGACCATGCAGCAATTATACACATCGCTTCCCCTGATCGCCTCTTTCGGCGTCAGCTCGAAACCCTCAGAAGGCATCACCGGCATCGAAAGCTCGCCCACCATCCACAATTTCGGCGAGTCCTCATCGGCCAGCACCCTGCTGCTGATGAATGGGCGGCCGATCATGCCTCAGGGATCGTTGGGCGTTGGCGATCCCAGCGTCATTCCCAGCATCGCAATCGAGCGCGTCGATGTCATGCCGGACGGCGATTCGGCCGTATATGGCTCCAGCGCGGTCGCGGGCGTGGTCAATTTCATCACCCGCAAGAACTTCGAAGGGGTAAACGCCCAGGTATCGGATGGCATGGCTGATCAATACCAACGGGCGTCCTTGGGCCTTCTGATCGGCCACAGCTGGGACAGCGGCAATGTCACCTTGGCCTATGAATACCAGTCCAACAGCTCTCTGCAGCAGAATGCTCGCGCCTTCGGCAAAAGCGCCGATCTCAGGTCCCAGGGCGGAGCGAACTTCAATACTCTGTTCTGCGGACCGGCGTCGATCGCTGCCAACAGCGGATCAGGGACAAACATCTACCTTTCCCCTTATACCAACCCGACGATCGGCAGTTCGAACTCCATCAGCGCGGCCGGAACGGCGCCCTGCGACAGCAGCGGCGATATGGAGTATTTCCCGTCGCGCACCACCCAAAATTACTATCTGGACGCCCAGCAGACCTTCGGCCCGATCAAAGCGGACTTTGAAACCGGCTTCCTCTATCGCACCAGCATGAACGAAGGTCCTGCCGGGTCCAGCGTCGGCAATCCTGTGTCATTCAGTGGGACCGCGTTCGGGCCGGGCGGCACCGGCAGCGCGGCATTGGGCGCGGGTTCGATAAACCCGTTCTACCAGGGCAGCACGGCCACCGGCACGGCCGCCTCCGAATTCGTTCGCTGGAATCCTTCGCAATTGCTCGGCACGGAAGTGCCAATTTCCAAGCAAGGTTCGATCGACGCCTATGAAAATGTCTACCTGACCACGAATCTGTTCGCGGGCTGGGAGGCGGAGCTCGATCAGTCGGCCAGCACCAACAATGATTTCACCCAGACCGACCATGGCTACTGCAACACCTGTGCCCTTCTGGCGTTGAACGGCACCACCAATTCGGCGGGCTCCGCGAATAACAGCATCGCGACCTCCGCGGTGATCGATCCTTTCAACCTTGGCAATGTCGCCAGTGTCACGCGGGTACTCAACACTTCAAATGCGCTGGACGTGTGGGACCCGCCGGGGACCAACAAGACTTCCGCTCAAGTTCTCAAGGAAATCATGAGCGATCAGACATCGAGTACGATCCGCATCACCTACAATGACGTGAAGCTCAAATTCGACGGGCCGATTTTTGATCTGCCCGCTGGACCGCTCAAGGTCGCTTTCGGCGTCGAATATAATCAGGTCAATTACTACACGGCCGCGAGCTCATCCAACAACACCGGGTCGAGCCAGACGGGCGGCGCCAATATCAACCAGTTGCTGCCCCAGAATGTGAAATCGGTCTTCCTGGAATTCGCCGTTCCGGTTGTCAGCGAGGATATGGGGATTCCCCTGATGCAGAAGCTCGATCTGCAAATCGCCGGACGCATCGACGATTACAGCACCACCGGAACCACGCGCAATCCCAAGCTGGGCTTCAACTGGCAGATTATCGACGGCCTCAAGATGCGGGGAAGCTATGGCACATCCTTCACTGCGCCCAATGTGACGTTTGTTTCTGGTATCGCTACCGTTTCGCAAAATACGACGGCATTCACCATTCCGTCCTCGCACGTCAATTATCCCGGATCGTTCTGTCCCAATGTCGGTAATACGTGCCAAGTCGGTCCCAACTACCCCGGCATTACTGTGGGTGGTCCCAATCCCAACCTGAAGCCAATGACGGGCAGAAGCTATTCGGCAGGCATCGATTTCCAGGGCGGCGATCTTTGGCGTCCGCTCGAAGGCTTGAGCGGCAGCCTCACCTACTGGAAGACCTTCTTCTATGACGGCGTTACCCTGGCGTCCAACATCGGCGCCGGTTACCTGACGGTGCCCCAGCTTGAGCCTCTGCTGACACTCGCGCCTGCGAGCGGCCCCTTTACGCCGAGCTCGCCCGAGGTCCTGTCCATCCTCCAGTCGGCCAAGCTGACCAGCGCGTTGCCGCAGAACATCTACTTCATCGCCCACCAGATCCGCGTCAATGGCTTCAGCATCATCGGCGACGGTATGGACATTTCCGTCAACTACGATCTGCCGACCGACAATTTTGGCGAATTCAACTGGGGATACGACGCGACCTGGAAGTTCGACTGGTGGGAAAAGGGCGGACCGCACCAGGCGCCGGGCACCTATACCAGCTATCTGAACGGACGCTTCAACACCTCCGTCATTTTCGCGGAAGCCTTGGAAGGGCGGATGCATCTGGGCTGGGCGTTCGATCCGTTTATCGCGACCCTGTTCTGGAACTACACGGCGCCCTATTGGGTGCAGACCTCAAGCGGCCCGTACGCCAGTTCGCCGGACGGCCGCCCGACCGGCGTGCCCGCCTCGCTGTACAGCGGCGGCTATCAGCGGGTGCAGGCCAACAGTACTTTCGACCTGAATATCGATTACAAACTGCCCGCCGACTGGCTGGACGGATGGACGAACGGCACGACATTCAGTCTCAATGTCAGGGATCTTTTTGCCACCCGTCCGCCCTTCTTTAACTTCGCCGGCACCTGCAACGGTTCCACCTATTGCAACTCGCTGGATGAGTTCAACGGAGACCCATTGCAACGCGTGATCAGCTTCTCGCTGCGGAAGACATTCTGATCGGACACGCTTTGCCTTCATAGGAAGGCAAGTGCAAGGAGGTAGGACATCGAACCAGGAGAGTGCACCATCCCCGCTCTCCTGGTACGCGGCGGAGTTGTGCGGTTATTGTCATCTGTGCGGCCGCCGGCGCCGCCGGTGCCATTTGCAGGCCGGAAATCGCGGCCCGCAATCAGAACCGCAGGGTGACGGTCGCTCCGCCGCCGCGTGTCTCGGACAAGCCGACTGTTGCCCCATGAACGGTCGCGATCTGGCGAACCAGTGTGAGACCTACGCCGCTTCCCTGTTTCTTGGTGGTGAAGAAGGGGACGAACACCTTTTCCCGCTGCTCCGCGGCAATACCCGGCCCATTGTCCGCGACCGCGATAACCGCGTGGCCGTCCTGATCCCGACAGGCGAAAAGAGTGATCTGCCCACCGTGTTCGTCGCGCAAAGCCTCGATGGCGTTGCGGACAAGATTGATCAAAGCCTGGTCGAGCAGCTCTGCATCGACCGCGATCTCCAGTGTCGGTGGTTCTACGCTGTATGAGAGCTTGATGTTGCGGCTTGCCAATTCCTTTGCAAGCAGGCGTTGAAGACGGACAAAAATCCGCTGTATGGGAACGATTTCGGTCCTGGCCACGATGCGCTTCGTCAGGCGGCGATGATTTTGCACGAAATGCAGAAGGCCTTCGCTGCGCCGAACCATGGTTTCCAGCGCATCACTGGCATCCGCAAGGGCGGGTTTGCGGGAGTCGTCGGGCGGCAGTTTATCAAGCACATCGTTCACCAATTCCTGTGCCGTAGCGGCCAGCGAAGACACCGGCGTAAGCGAGTTCATCACTTCATGGGCCATGACACGGATCACCGTCTGCCAGGCCACCAATTCCTGGGCCGTGAGTTCGGTTTCGATATTTTGCAGCGAAATCAGCCGGCGGCGGGTACCGCCAAGCGCGAAATCGGTGCCAGCCACCTTGAGTTGCAACGTACCGGAGCTGCGCTCCATTCTAAGGATCACTCCGTCTCCCGGTTTGAGATATTCGATGCCGGTGGCGAATGCGTCCCCAAATCTCGAAAATTGCGATACGTCCACGCAGGCGCCTTCGAAGAGGCGGCGGGCGGCAATATTGAGCAGCTGTACGGACCCGAATTCGTCCACCGCAACCAGGGCGACGGGGACATGGGCAATGAGGGTCTGCAAATATTGTGTTTGTTCTTCGCGTTCCGCCCGCCCCTTCCGTAGCCGGTCCAGCACGCGCGTCATTGCGACGCTCAGTTCGCGGAACGTGTTATCCCCGCGCAGCCTGGAAAAGGTTTGCGACGCATCGTCGAATGACACCGCATCCAGAAAGCGGGCGGTTTCCCGGCTCGATTGCGTGGCAAAGTGCGTGAGCATCGCGACTTGAACCAGCGCGGCACTCACCAGAAGTGCGATGGTCACGTACCACTGTGTGTCGGTGATCATCCATGCAACGGCTACCAGCGTGATCGCCAGAGTGCTGACGCGCAGAAATATCCCGGCTTGGAATCGGCTAAAGGCCATATTTCTCCATCCGCCGATAGAGAGAGGCCCGCGTCAGGCCGAGAGCGTCGGCGGCACGGCTGATATTTCTTTTGTGGCGCTCCAGTTCGAGAATGATGGCTTCTTTTTCGACCGCTTCAAGCCTCGTTAATTCGGCACTTTCTTGTTGGATCGATTCCTGCTCCGGCTGCACCATGGGAAAGTCGGCCGGCCCCAGCAATTCATTCTCGCTTAATATGACTGCCCGCTCTACCGCGTGCCGCAGAGCACGAATATTTCCCGGCCAGGCATAATGCGTAAGACGATCGATAAGGGCGGCGCCGAGCCGTTTGGTCGGGAGATTGTATTTCTGGGAATACAGAGCGGCATAATGCTCCAGCAGGAGCGGAATATCCTCTTTGCGCTCGCGCAGGGGTGGCAACTGAATTTCCACCGTGTTGATGCGGTAGAGCAAGTCCTGCCGAAACAGATTTTCGTCGGCGAGCCGCTGCGGGGAAAGGTTGGTGGCGCAAATAAGCCGGACATCGATGGGCTCCGGCTTCTCCGCTCCGACCGGCACCACCTCGCGCCGTTCCAAAACGGTCAGCAGCTTGCTCTGAAGGTGGAGGGGGACATTGCCAATCTCATCCAGAAACAAGGTTCCGCCGGTCGCTGTCCGAAAAAATCCGGTGCGGTCCTCCCGCGCGTCCGTGAATGCCCCGCGGCGATGACCGAATAATTCGCTTTCAAAAAGCTGTGGCGACAGCGCCCCCAGATCGACACGTAGGAAGACCTCTCTGGCGCGCGGCGACACCCGGTGGATTTCACGCGCCACCAATTCCTTGCCCGTGCCATTTTCCCCCAGGACCAGGACATTCGCGTCGGTGGGCGCCGTGCGGCGGATGGCGCCGAAAACGCGCAGCATGCCGGGCGATGTCCCGATCATGCCGGCTTCCAAATGGGTGGCGGCCGCCAGCCCGCGATTGCGCTGGCGAAGCTCAGTCGCCTCAAGCCGCGAACGGCGCAGGTTCAGGGCTGACATGATGGTGGCCAGCAGCCGCTCATTCTCCCAAGGCTTGGTGACGAAATCGGTGGCGCCCTTTTTCATCGCTTCCACCGCGATCTCCACGTCACTATGCGCCGTTATGAGGACGACGACCGCCTGAGGATCGATCGCCAACACCTCGGCCAGCTTTTCGAGACCCTCTGCGCCATTCTCGGCCCCAGGGCTGAAGTTCATGTCCAGCAGCAGCAGGTCGAAGGCGTTGTCACGCGCCATACCAGCCAGTTGCGAAGGGTCCTTCAGAGTCCGGACTGAAGAGAAGTGACGCTTCAGCAGCAGCCGCGCTGCATGCAGAATGTCCTCGTTGTCGTCCACAACGAGAAGCCGCACATCGGCGGGCGCGCGGGGCAATTCCATCTGTTCACTGGCGGGCAGGTGTCCGCCCTCCTGTACGCTCGCGGACAGGTTTTTGCGATAAATTTCTGTAACTCATTGAAATTACCTAATATAAAATATGGCATGAAATTTGCTTGACTGTGGTAATGGATACGCCTGTCGAACGCCATGGCATCAAGGACCGCATTGAGGGACTGATCCGCAGAGCAGGGCGGCCAGGGGCTGCGAGCTCCACAGTTGCGGGGTCCGACGGACAGGACCGTTTTATTGCACCCAAGCCAGCTTGGCGCCGCTTCGCGCCGGTCGCGGCGGTCATCGTGGTGATCGGCGGCGTTGCGGTCTGGTTGCTCTCGGGTCCGGGCGGAAACGTCTATCGTGTTCCGTTCAACCAAGTGACGATCGGCACCGTCGTTGAAGGTCCATTCGAGGACTTTATCGCCGTGCGCGGTGCGGTCGCGCCTTTCACCATAGCGTACCTTACGACAGACCAGGGCGGCACGGTGAAGCAAGTTCTGGTCGAGGATGGCGCGATGGTAAAGGCCGGCCAGAAGCTCATCGTCCTGTCCAATCCCGCGTTGCAGCTCCAAGTCGAAGCCCAGCAACTGACATTCGAGCAGACCCGCTTCAAGTACGAACATGACCTCCTGGATATCGAGCATCAGATCAGCAAGCTCAAAGCCGATCTCGCACGCGACAAGATCCTGCTGGACGGCAATGCGATCGCGCCCAGCACCTATAAGGAAGAGCAAGAGGAGTATAGTTATAACCTGAACCTTCGAGCCGCGACGATTGCTTCACGTGACGTGGAGCAGCGGGTACGCGCCACCCAGCTTACCGGCCAGTCAACGGGCGCAGGTTCCAAGA
>DATATP010000256.1:0-12303 GCA_036268715.1 Rhizomicrobium sp.
GGCCGCCTATCCCGACATTCCCGATGCGCAGAAGAGCGCCACCTACCACAATGCTCTGGGACTGGCGCTCAATTTCAAGCATTACGACAAGGCGATGATCTATGCGAAGGCGCTTCAGGCTATGCCGACGCCGCCTGACGCACGCGCCTCACAAGAGATTATTGAAGCCTATGCCTATGGCGGCGACGTTGTCGGCGCGGCGGCCCTGGCGAAAAAGCCGGTGGATGCGGCCGTAGCCGCCGGCCAGCGCCCGACCCAGCAGGATCTCAACCTGCTGTTCCAGGTCCAGGCGATGGCCAAGGACGAAGCGGGGGCGGAGCAGACGCTGCTGTTGCGCGCGACCTCCTACAATGACCCCGCCGATTGGGGCAGGCTGATCGATACGGTGCTGGGCACCAAGGGCGAGACCGATCTGGACATCATCTATATCGGCCGGCTGCTGTTCGTCTGCGGTGCGCCCGTGACGCCGCAGGACGCCACCATCATCGGCCAGACCGCCAGCCATTTGACGTTCTTCGGCGACGCGCTGAACGCCCAGCAGCATGGCGGCACCGGTTTTGCCGATCCATCCGCCCGTGCTGCCCAGGACAAGAAAGACATGCCCAAAGAGATCGCCGCCGGCCAGAAACAGGGCGGCCAATACAATGTGAAGCTGGCGGAGGCGCTGTACAGCTATGGCATGTACCCCGAAGCCGAAGCGGCGGCGCGTCTGGCGCAACAGAAGGGCGGGGCCACCGATCCGACCGAAGCCCCGATGGTAATCGGCATGGCCCAGGTCGCCCAAAACAAATATGCCGACGCCGCCACCACCTTTGCCACGGTGACCAGCGGCAGTCCCGCCACCCCGCGCATCGCCGCGCTTTGGGCTGCCTTTGCGAAGATGAAGGCCAACCCGCCGCCTGCGACAGCGACGGCACAACAATAATGCAATTGCCGGGGCACGGAGAGTCCGCGCCCCGGCAGCTTTCTTGGGGTGGGGCATGAATCTCATCCTTGGCTTCACGCCCTTTCTGGCGTTCTTCCTTGTATCGCGCCTATCGGTCGATCTGGCGCTATGGGCCGCCTTTGCCGCAGCTTTTGTCGTGACGATTCGCGATTTCGTGGAAAGTCCCTCTGTGCGGCTGCTCGACCTCGGCAATCTTCTGGTTTTCGGGTCACTGGCGCTGGTGCGGGGCTTTCTTTTGCCGGGACTCAGCGCGGCCCAAGTGCATCTCGCCGCCGAGCTGGCGTTGCTGTTGCTGCTGGCGGGCTCGATCCTCACCTGCAGACCTTTCTCGTTGCAATATGCGCGGCCGGCACCGGGCGAGATTTGGCCACCCGGCTTGTTCCGGCGGGTCAATTACATGACTTCCACCATCTGGTTGATCGCCTTCGCTGCGATGGCAGGCGCCGATGCCATTGTCAGCTTTATGCCGGTGCTGCCAGTCTATCCGGCGGTCGCCGTTGGGGTCGGGGCGTTGGCCGTTGCCATCACATTCACCCTTTATTATCCGGCTTTTGTTGCCCGCGGCTTTCCCGTCGCGCCTGACTTTGCCCCGCCGGACAGGACAGGCTAGTGTTCTAATTCCGAAATTCGCGTGATCTCTATATAGGCTCCTGGCGAATTCGGAATCGAAAGGACACTAGCAATTAGTGATTCTAGTGTCGTTTCGGTTTCGAAGTTCGCCCGGAGATTGATATCGGTAATATCGCGAACCTTGAAACCACAACACTAGATTGCATCCATTTCAGGGATATTTGCCATGCGACAGGCCGTTATCGTTTCCGCTGCGCGCACCGGCCTTGCCAAATCGGGCCGGGGCGGCTTCAACGACACGCATGGAGCGGTGCTGGGCGGGCATGCCGTCAAGCACGCGATCGCACGGGCCGGCATCGAACCGGGCGAAGTGGAAGACGTGGCGATGGGCTGCGGCTTCCCGGAAGGCGCAACCGGCAACAATATCGCGCGCGAGGCGCTGGTCTGGGCGGGCTGTCCGGTGACCACATCGGGCGCCACCATCAATCGCTACTGCTCCAGCGGCCTCAACGCCATCGCCATAGCGGCGCATCAGGTGATGTTCGAGGGCACCGACATCGCGGTGGGCGCCGGTGTCGAATCCATCTCCCTGGTGCAGATGGGCGGCGTCAATCTCAAGCACTATACCGAAGAACATCTGCTCGAAATCAAGCCCGCATTGTGGATGAGCATGATCGAGACCGCGGAGATCGTAGCGGAACGCTATGGCATCAGCCGCGAGCGCCAGGACCAGTATGCGCTTCTCAGCCAGCAGCGCACCGCCGCGTCTCAGGCGGCCGGCATATTCAACGACGAGATCGTTCCGCTTGCGACCAAGATGAAGAAGCTGGACAAGGCGACAGGACAGGAAAGCGCGGTGGACATCACCGTCGGCCGTGACGAGTGCAACCGTCCCGATACGACTTTGGAAGGGCTCGCGGCCCTCAAGCCCGTGCATATGGGCGGGCAGCAGGTTCAGACCGGCAAATACATCACCGCCGGCAATGCCTCACAATTCGCCGATGGCGCCGCGGCCGTGTTGGTCATGGGCGAGGACGTAGCCGCAAAAAAGGGCTTGCGCCCACTGGGCATCTTTCGCGGTTTCGTCACAGTGGGAGTCGAGCCGGACGAGATGGGAATCGGGCCGGCCATGGCGGTGCCGCGGCTGTTGTCGCGGCATGGATTGAAGGTTTCGGACATCGACCTGTGGGAGCTGAACGAGGCGTTCGCCTCTCAACTGCTTTATTGCACCGACCGGCTGGAGATTCCGATCGATCGGCTCAACGTCAATGGCGGGGCGATTTCCATCGGCCATCCCTATGGCATGACCGGGGCGCGGCTGACGGGACATCTGTTGCTGGAAGGCCGCCGGCGCGGTGCCAAACTCGGTGTGGTCACCATGTGTGTCGGCGGCGGCATGGGCGCGGCGGGCCTGTTCGAAATCCTGGCCGGTTAAACTGCGTGCGCATTTTAAAGCTGTCGCTCGTCCTGCTGCTTGTTGCCGGATGCGCGCATCTCCCGAAAATGCCGAACATGGCGCAGGTGAAACAGCGCGTCGGGCTGGCGCCCCCACCGCCACCGCCGCCGCCCGATCCCAGGACGCAGATGGCGGCGCTGGAGGCTCGAATCGCGACCCTGGTAGAGGAACAGCGGCTGAAGATCGATCCCGCCGCCCATCCGCTGGCGATGGATCCCGAACTCACCGCGATCGCGCGCCAGCGCGCACAAGACATGGCGAACAAGGATTACCTTGCCCATGCCGCACCCAATGGCGATACATCGGCCTCGCTCCTGATGGCCCAGGACGCTTCTTTCCAAGGCCTGTTGGGCGAAAATCTCGCCGCCCAACATTACACAAAGCAGACTGGCGTCGCCGTCGAAGCCTTCGCCCGTCGCTTTCTGGACACCTGGCTCAATAGCACCCCGCACCGGGATAACCTTGCCTTCCAGGACTATAACCGCACCGGCGTCGGCGCGGCGGTCAATGGCGACACCGTTTATGTGGCGCAACTGTTCGCCACCGATCTCGGCCTGGGGCCGCACAAGGACAAAGACCCGCCGGGTTCCATTACCAGCTTCGACAGTCCGAAAGCGGCCGAGGAAGCCCCTGTGCCAACCCCGCGCCCGCCCCCGCCGCTTGGAGATGAGGGCGATCTGCCCCCGCGCTAACGCGGCCTTAAGCCCGCATGGTCAAACATCTGTGAATGAATGGGCTTTGCAGCGGGACTAACCGGTGTCGGGGATAGTTGCTTTCTTTACACTAAATCTGGTGCCCGGTACTTTCCCTCGCGGGCGTCCGGTCCCGGTGAGTCGAAATGCGCGCAGAGCTTCCCTGGAATGTCGCCGGCATCCCCGCCGAAGCGCGGGACGCAGCGCGCGCTGCCGCGCGGCGGGAGGGCCTGTCGGTCGGGGAATGGCTGACTCGGCGCATCCTGCGCAGCTTTTCAGATTTTGGCGAGGTGCGTGAGATGATGCCGGACCGAAGCCAATTGGACGCCTGGGGCCTGCCCCAATCCGCCGCAAGCCGCCGCGATACTGAGGAAATGCTCGCCCGTGTCAGCCGCAGCGAACTCGAATCCGGCGACGTTTACCGCCGTATCGAGGAGCAGCTGCGTGGCGTTGCACGGCGGCTCGATTCCTCGGAGCGCAGCCAATCGGAAAGCAACCGAGTTCTGTCACGGACCGCTGCCGAAATGAATATCGCCGCCCGGGAGCAGAGCCAGGCCTTCGAGCAGATGAGCCTGGCAGTGACGACAATGGACCGGCGGCTGGAAACGCTGGAGCAGGCACGCGGTCACGAAAGCCTGAAGGAGGCGGTTAAGGGCTTGCATCTGGGCCTCTCGCGGTTGGCCGACCAGATCACTCAGACCGCCAGTCAATCCGGCAACCAGATCGCGATGGTGGCCGGTAATTTGGAGCAGGTCGCCACGCGGCTCACGCAAGTGCGGGACGAATCGGAAAATACCACGCAGACGCTAGACTTGCGCCTCTCCACGGTGGAGCGCTCCGCCCTTTCCGGCGCTGCCGCGATCGGCCAAGCCGTAGAACGGCTCGAGCAACGCCTCGGCGGTATCGAAGCATCCGCTGAGGAGGCGATCAGTCGCGGCATCGAGAAGCTGGAGCAGCGCCTCGGACAGGTCGAACGGCACGCTGGCGAAACCGTGGCTCCCGGCTTGCAACGGGTGGAGCAGCGTCTCGAAGAGATCGAGAAAATCTCCCAGCAGGATATCGGTCCGAGCCTGGAGAGACTTGGCCAGCGGCTGGAAGGAGTCGAACAGGCGGCCGGCGAGATGCTGGGCGCAGGTCTCCAGCAGTTCGATCAGCGTCTTGATGCGGTCGAGAAGAGCATTCTCCAGACCCCGGGGTCGGAGCAGTTGGAAGAGCGGCTCGGGACGGTGGAGAAATCCGCCCAGGTCTCGGCGGATGCGCTGGACCATACGCAGGGCAAGCTAGACACGCACGCCCAAGAACGCGGCCGCGATCGTGCCGAGTTCGAAAGCCATGCCGCCCAAGTGCAGGAGGCGCTGATGCGGCTGGAAGAATGGCTGGGCCGCCTGCAGCAGCATGCGGCAGAAAAATCCGCCGCAGCCGCCCAAGCGCCCGATCCCGAAACGGCAGATCGGCTCGACAATATCGAGCGGACCTTGACCGATTTTGTATCCCGCCCGGAACAGTCCAGTCCGGTGGCCGAGCTGGAAGACGGCATGCATGTCCTCGCCGGACGCATCGAATCGCTGGAAAAGAATCTTGGCGAGATGTTGAGCGAGTTGCACGCTGGCCTGACCCAGGCCGCCGCGCCGCCGCCCGCTCCCGAAGCGGCTGCTGTCTTTTCAGAACTGCCGGACGATGCCTTCGGCAGTGTACCGCCGCCGCCCTCTCCAGAACCGTCTGCTGCTTTTTCAGAGATGGCCGATCCCTATGCCAGTGTATCGCCACCGCCTTTCCAGGCGCCGGCTTTCCATGCTCTCGCCGAGGAGGCACCGCCCTTCGTCGACCCTGCCTTCGCCACGCAACAGGACAATTTCGCCGATCTGGGGCTGGGTCTCGAACATCCCTTCGAGGAGCAGCCTGCCGCGGAAGGCGAGCCGGAAGCGCCAGCCGAAGATTTCCTTGCGGCTGCCCGGCGCTCGGCCCGTGCCGCTGCGGAAAAGGCGCAAACCGAAAAACGCGGCCGCCCCTTTTCGTGGAGCAGTGAGAGGGCAGACGGCGAAGCCCCGCCCCGCGCGCGCTTGATTGTCCTTGGAGGGTTCGGCCTTTTGGTCGTGCTGGTGTTGGCCGCCGCACTGCTGTTGAGCCACCGCTCGCGCGTGACGCCCGTGAACGTCGCGCAGACCGTCCCGGCTGCCAAATTCAAAACACATCAACTGACTTCGGCAAAGCAGATGCTGCCGCAGATGACCGCGCCATCCAAGGCGCGACTGGTACCGGCACAACCGCATGACGCACGGCACGTGCCTGCAAAGTCAGAAGGAACGATGACGTTGGATCGCGCCATCCAGATGGCGAATGCGGGCAATCCGATTGCCCAGACCATTCTCGGACTGCACTATCTGGATGGAGATGGCGGCGCTGTCGCCAATCCTGTTGAAGCGGCGAAGTGGTTGGCAAAGGCAGCTGCCCAAGGTCAGGCCGTGGCGCAATACCGTTATGGCACCCTGTTGGAGCGCGGCCAGGGCATTTCCGCCGATCCCGCCAAAGCGGTTCATTGGTATCTTGCAGCCGCCGCGCAGGGTAATCGCAAGGCGATGCACAACCTCGCCGTCGCCTATGCGGAAGGGACCGGCGGCAAGAAGGACATGGCCGAGGCGGCACCCTGGTTTGCCAAAGCGGCGGCGTTGGGCTTGCCCGATTCGCAGTTCAATCTCGCGGTCCTGTATGAGCGTGGCGATGGGGTTCCCCAAAGCTTGATCGACGCCTACAAATGGTACGCGATCGCGGCCACCCAGGGCGATATCGGATCGCGCCAGCGCCTGTCGGTGCTGGGCACTCAGCTCAGCGCTCCTGACCGCGCCGCGGCCCAGCGCTCGGCGGCCGGCTTCCATGCCGCGCCGCTCAACCGCAGCGCCAATGTGGCGCCCGAAATCGGCGATCTGGCGAATTAGATTCACAGTTTCCTTGCGGGTTGACCGATGAGAATCGGGCGCGCACAGTCATAAGCAATCCGCATCATGTCGCGTGTTGCGACCTAAGAAGCTGTCCGATGGAAATCTACCTGCCCATCGCCGAAATGTCGGTCCATTGGCTGGTGCTTGTCGGATTGGGAGCCTTGGTCGGATTTATTTCAGGCATGTTCGGCGTGGGCGGCGGCTTTCTGCTGACGCCGCTGTTGGTGTTCTACGGGATTCCCTCCACCGTGGCGGTGGCGACGACCTTAAGCCATGTCACGGCGTCCTCGATCTCGGGCGCGCTGGCGCAATGGAGGAAGCGCGCCATCGATTTCCGCATGGCGGGCGTCATGCTGGGAGGCGGGTTGGCCGGAACGGCGGTCGGTGTATGGCTGGTGGCGCTCCTGAGAAAGCAGGGCCAGATGGATACCATCGTCTCGCTCCTCTACGTCGTGCTGCTGGGCGCAATCGGCAGTCTGATGCTACGCGAGAGCCTCGCCACCTTGCGGGCGCGAGCCAGCGGCTCGGTACTCAGCGTCAAGCCGGTAAACCATGTCTGGATTCACGGCCTGCCGCTCAAGCTTCGCTTCCGCCAATCGCGTCTCTATATCAGTCTGATCCCGCCGGTGCTGATCGGCTTCGGTGTCGGGATACTGAGCGCGATCATGGGGATCGGCGGCGGCTTCATCATCGTGCCGGCGATGATCTACCTGTTGCGCATGCCAACCAACATGGTGATGGGCACTTCGCTGACCCAGATCATTGGCGTTGCCGCCATCACCACCCTGTTGCAGGCCACCAGCAACTACGCCGTCGATATCGTGCTGGCGCTGTTCCTGGTGATCGGCGGTGTGATCGGGGCGCAGCTCGGCGTGATGGCAAGCGCCAGGCTGCGCGGCGAACAATTGCGGCTGCTGCTTGCACTGGTCGTGCTGGCGGTCTGCCTACGATTGCTTTGGGGCCTGGTTATCCGTCCTGCCGACGTTTACAGCCTGTCGCTGGGGTCTTTATGAGGCCGGCGCTGTTTCTGATCGCGGCGCTGCTATACATTGTGCCTGCGCGCGCCGAGGATATCGTTTCCGGGCTTGGTCAGGACGTCATCGAGATCACCTCGAACTATGCCGGCAGCAACATCGTCGTGTTCGGCACCATCGAACGGTCGCAGAATGTGCAGGGCCGCGCCATAGTCGTAGTGGTGCGCGGGCCCGACAGCGACATGACCGTGCGCCGCCGCGATCGGATCGCCGGCGTCTGGCTCAATCGCGATGCCGCGAAGTTCGGCGGCCTGCCGGCTTATTATTATCTGGCCAGCACCCAGCCGCTGGCCAAGATCGCCCCGCCCGAGACTCTGGCGCGCTATGGCATCGGGATTTCGAATTTGCAGCCGAGCAGTATCGGCAGCCATCACGATCCCGCGCCGTTCCGTCAGGCGGCGCTACATCATCTGCAAAAGAATGGGCTCTATGCCGAGGCAGCTGGCAGCGTCGACTTCCTTTCCGAGAATCTATTCCGGACTCACGTCCCGGTGCCTGCCAACGTGCCACGGGGCGAATACAATGTGGAAGTCTATCTCTTTCGCAACGGCAACGTCGTAAGCGCCCAGTCGACACCTTTGTTCATCGACCAGACCGGGTTGGAACGGCGCCTGCTGCATTTCGCACATGACAATCCGTTCGGTTATGGTCTGGCGACGGTGCTCATGGCGCTGCTGATGGGCTGGCTGTCGTCGCTGTTATTCAGGCCGCAGGTGTGATCTGCACTCTCCCCTTCCATCCCAAAGAATTCATCCACTCGGCGTGGAAAAGCTGAGGCCGGAAATCGGGCGACCCGCTGTGCAATCGCGTAGACCCGCTCGCGGCCGAGCATGTAGGCATGGAAGGGGCCGGCGAAAAGTGCCGCGATAGGCGCTTCGCCGACGTCCAGCCCGCCGGTATAGGCCCCGAAAGACGGCAGCACCAGGCGATGGCCGTCGGATATGAAGCAGCGGCGGCGCACGCTGCGGCCCCATTTGGCAACGTTCGCACAGGGATGCAGATGACCGGCCACTTCGCCGGGCCCGGGCAAGACCTGCGGCTCGTGACGCAAAACCAGCGCGCCAAGCCCGTATACCTCCCCGATCTTGCCTCCCAGCCATGACGGCGGCGATGGGTCGTGATTGCCCGCAATCCAGAGAAAATCTGCCGCCCCGGTCATGGCGGCGAGCATGGCGCGTTCGTCCTGGCCCAGTCGATCGGCAGCCCTGCGGTCGTGAAAGGAATCCCCCAGCGCCACCACGCGCGACGGATTGTACCGCGCAATTGCCCGGGCCATGCGCAATAGGGTGGCTCTGCTGTCATAGGGCGGCAGGAATTGTGCGCTCCGCGCATAGGAACTGCCCTTCTCGAAATGCAGATCGGCGAAGATCAGGGTCCGGTGACGCGGACTATAAGCCGCACCGCCCGCATCGAGCAGCAAAGGCTCGCCATTCACTTCGATAATCAGATCATTCCACACGCATCGCCTCGGCAATCAGCGCGTCCTCATTTTCGCGCAAAATATCCTCGTCCACCTCGCCCGGAACCATCTCGCGCGAAATCTCCAGCAGCGCCGGTACCGCCAGGGGCGATACCCGGTCCAGCCGCCGGGTCACGATACGGTTCCGCACCCGCGCCAGCATATCACCCAGCCTGGCGATATCGAGCAAGCCGGTGCCCGCATCGGCATAGGTGGCACGCAAAAGCACATGATCGGGCTCATGTTGGCGCAGCACGTCATAGATCAAGTCGGAGGAGAAAGTCACCTGCCGTCCGCTTTTTTCATTTCCGGGAAAGCGTCGCTGAATCAGGCCGGCAATGATCGCGCAATTGCGGAAAGTTCGCTTGTAGAGATTGGAATCGCCCAGCCACGCGTCGAGATCATCGCCCAGCATGTCCTCACTGAACAGTGTGTCCATCGCTACGCCCCCCATGTCGCGCGCCGCCCACACCGCCAGGGCATATTCATTGGCGACAAAACCCAGGGGACGCAGGCGCAGCCTTTCCAGCCGCCTGGTCAGCAGCATCCCCAAGGTCTGGTGCGCGAGCCGGCCTTCGAATGGATAACAGACCAGATAATGGCGGCTGCCACGGGGAAACGTCTCGACCAGCAACTGGCCCGGCGCGGGAATCAGGCTGCGCCATTCCTGGATCTTCAGCCATTCCTGGACTGGCTCCGGCAGGTCCCGCCAGCTTTCCGGGCGCGATACCATCTCGCGTACCCGCTGCGCCAGGAACGTCGAGAGCGGGAATTTTCCCCCGTTATAACTGGGGATCTGCGCCTGGGGATCGGCGGCGCGGGTGACATAGGCGGCGGTGTCGCGCAAGCCTTCGAAGCGCAGCACCTTGCCGGAGAACACGAACGTATCCCCGACCGAAAGTTGCTCGACGAAATATTCCTCCAGCTCACCCAGCCTGCGCCCCCCTGCGCCAGCCGGTCGGCCGCGCGATTGGAGCCTTATCTCCACCATTGGGTCTTCCACGATCACCCCGACATTGAGGCGGTAGGCTTGCGCCAATCGTGGATGAGCAAGGCGGAAATTGCCTTCCGCGGTTTTGCGCAGCCGGGCATAGCGGTCATAGCTGCGCAAGGCGTAACCGCCTGTAGCGACGAAATCGACTATTGCATCGAACTCGCCCCGCGACAGGCCGGCATAGGGCGCCGCGCCCGTCACTTCCGCATACAGCGCATCGGCATCGAACGGCGCAGCACAGGCTGTACCCAACACATGCTGCGCCAGCACATCGAGGCCGCCGGCGCGTGACCGTTCGCCATCGAGCTCGCCTGCCAGTACCGCATCGCGCGCGGCATGGCATTCGAGCACCTCGAAGCGGTTGGCCGGTACCAGCAGCGCAGCGCTCGGCTCGTCCAGACGGTGATTGGCGCGGCCGATGCGCTGCACCAGGCGGGCGGCGCCCTTGGGCGCGCCGATGCAGATCACTTTGTCCACCGCGCCCCAATCGATGCCGAGATCGAGCGTAGAAGTGCAAACCACTGCGCGCAGATCGCCCCGCGCCATCGCCGCCTCCACTTTGCGGCGCTGTTCGGGCGCGAGGCTGCCATGATGCAGCGCAATAGGCAGATTGTCGTCATTGAGCCGCCAGAGCTCCTGAAAGGTGCGCTCCGCTTGGCTGCGGGTATTGACGAATATCAAGGCGGTTTTCGATTCCCTGATCGCCGCCATAACGTCGCCCATCGCATGGCGCGCCAGATGGCCGGCCCAAGGAACGTAAATATCGGACTCGCTGATCGCGATCCGCGGCGCGGCGCCACCTTTCGCCACCACGAGTGCCGCATTCTCCTTCCGGTTCTGCGGTACCAGGAAGCGCAGCAGGGGCTCCGGGTCCTTTACCGTCGCCGACAGGCCGACGCGGCGATGACCGGGCGCAAACGTCGCCAGCCGCGCCAGTCCGAGCGCCAGAAGGTCGCCGCGCTTGGAATTGTAAAGCGCGTGCAATTCATCCAGCACCACGGTCCGCAGACTTTCGAACAGGCGCGGCGCGCCGGAATGAGCGATCAGCAGAGCGAGCTGTTCGGGCGTGGTCAGCAGGACATCGGGGGGCGAGTGGCGCTGACGCTGGCGCCTGGCCGACGGGGTATCGCCTGTGCGGGTTTCGACCGTGACCGGAAGATTCATTTCGGCAACAGGAATTTCGAGATTGCGCGCTACGTCGACCGCCAGCGCCTTCAGCGGCGAGATGTAAAGCGTATGGAGCTTGTGAATGCGCGCGCGCTTGGGCTTGGCCGTCAACTCGATCAGGCTGGGCAGGAATCCCGCCAGGGTCTTGCCGCCGCCGGTCGGCGCGACCAGAAGGACGCTTTCGCCGCGCGCCGCATGCTCCAGCAATGCCATTTGATGTGCGCGCGGCTGCCAACCGCGCGCGGCGAACCAAGTCCGGAAAGGGTCGGGCAGCATGGCGCCATTAAGCGCCATCGATCGATGCAGGCGAGCAAATTCTGCGGCACCTCTGTCCTGGCCGAAATCGTCTCTTAAACCGGCTCGCCCATCAGCCGCTGCAGTTCAACCTCTGGCAGACCATAGAAGCTGCCGGCGATCTGCTCGATTCCGGCCCGGTTCACCACCGTGAGCTGGCCGCGGCGGGTCGTGACCAGACCACGCCGTTCAAAGGAATGAATTGCGACAGTCACCCCGGCGCGCCTGACACCCAACATCACGGCAAGGAATTCGTGGGTCAGCGGTACCGCATCGGTGGTAAGCCGGTCCTGGGCCATCAGCAGCCAGCGCGCCAGCCGCTCTTCCAGCTTGGCGCGGCCATTGGCGAGCGCGGTGTGGGCCGTTTGGATCATGAAGCCGTGCGCCCATTTGAGCATCAAGGTGCGCAGGGATTCGCTTTTCCGAATCGCGGCGCGGAACGGTTCCTGGGGAATGCGACGGCCGTTGCCGCCGATTTGCATATAGGTCGAATGCTGCGCGCGCGTGTCGCCCATGATCAGCGGTACGCCTGTAGCCCCCTCAAAGCCGATCACGCCAACCTCTATACGGTGATCCTCCCTGTCCACCGCCACCACGGAGACCACGCCGGTATCCATGAAATAGGCATGTGTGATCGGCTTGTTGGGCACCTCGATCACCTGACGCTCGCGCAAAACGACTGTTTCTAGATGCGGCCCGATCAGTTCCCAGTCCTCGGGCGAAATCCCGTGCAACAGCCGGTTACGAATTCCGGC
>DATATP010000257.1:0-12696 GCA_036268715.1 Rhizomicrobium sp.
GTGATCTTTTTCGACAAGTCGCCATTGGCCACGGCCGTGGTCACGGCAGCAATATTACGCACCTGGGAAGTCAGATTGCCGGCCATCGAGTTCACAGAGTCCGTCAAATCCTTCCACGTTCCCGCCACGCCCTTCACATCTGCCTGCCCGCCCAGCTTGCCTTCCGTACCCACTTCGCGGGCCACGCGCGTCACTTCCGACGCGAACGACCGCAGTTGGTCCACCATCGTGTTGATCGTGTCCTTGAGCTCCAAAATCTCGCCCTTCACATCCACCGTAATCTTTTTCGACAAGTCCCCGCGCGCCACCGCCGTCGTCACCTGGGCGATGTTGCGCACCTGGTCCGTCAGGTTGCCGCACATCGCGTTCACCGAATCCGTCAAATCCTTCCAGGTGCCCGCAACCCCCGGCACCAGCGCCTGGCCGCCCAGCTTGCCTTCGGTGCCGACCTCGCGCGCCACCCGCGTTACTTCAGAGGAGAAGGAGCGCAACTGGTCGACCATCGTGTTGATCGCTTCCTTCAACTGCAGAATCTCGCCGCGGACATCGACGGTGATTTTCTTCGACAGATCGCCATAGGCCACCGCAATGGTCACGTCCGCGATATTGCGGACCTGGGCGGTCAGGTTGTTCGCCATCGAATTGACGCTTTCGGTGAGGTCCTTCCACACCCCGGTGACGCCGCGCACTTGGGCCTGGCCGCCCAGCTTGCCTTCCGTGCCGACCTCGCGCGCCACGCGGGTCACTTCCGAGGTGAACACGCCGAGCTGGCGGATCATGGTATTGACGATGGTAGCGGACCGCAGAAACTCGCCTTTCAGCGGCCGGCCTTCCACATCCAAATTGACGGTCTGCAGCAGATTGCCTTGGGCCACCGCCTGAATGGCCCGTGTCACTTCCGCGGTCGGCCATAGAAGGTCTTCGATCAGGGTGTTGACCGAGGTTTCCATCTCCGCCCAGGCGCCGGTCGCAGGACTGAACTTCACCCGGTGACGGGTCTTGCCCTGTCGACCGACCAGTTCGCCTACCCGTTCCAACTGTCCGGCCATGCGTTCATTGGCGGCGGCGATTTCGTTGAACGTGTCGGCCAGTTTGCCGGCAAGGCCAACCTGGTCTCCCGGCAGGCGGACGGAGAAATTGCCCACCCGCAGCGCCTGCAGTGCATGCAGCAAGGCTTCGAGATTCGGTCCCGCCGGAACTGACCCGTTGCGGGCCGGGACGGATGCTGCCTTCGCCTGAGGGCTCCTCGTTTTGCCGTTTGTGCGCCCCCTGTTCTTCTTGGATTTGGCGCCTCCAGGACTCTTGGCTCTGACTGTCCCCATATCTTCTGTGGTTGACATGCCTATGCCCCCGAACCTGCCCTCCCTCGGCGAGGAAGAGCCACGAATCGTACTATCACCTTGACATTCTTAGAAGAATTTTCGCCAGCCTCAAACGTGCGGAACTTTCGACCCTTTGACGGGACTGGCTCCGATTGCGGAACGATAGGAGAGACAGAAAGTTCCCGTGCGGGCCAGAATTTGTGCCGCGCCGAGTCCGAGCTTATTCCGCTGGTGCCGGAGAGGGCCCGTGGCCGCGGCGCGGCGGCCGAGTGGTGGATGGCCGCGGCTTGAACCAGTGCCACTCTCCCAGCCGGGATCCCAGGTGATCGAGGTATACATAAATTACGGGCGTGATGTAGAGCGTGAGCAACTGGGAGACAAACAGTCCGCCGACCACCGCCAGACCGAGCGGCCGGCGCGCTTCCGAACCGGCGCCGAAGCCGATGGCGATCGGCAAAGTACCCATTAAGGCCGCCATGGTGGTCATCATAATCGGACGAAAACGTACCAGCGACGCTTCGAAGATCGCGTCCTCCGGTTTGGCATGCTCGGCGCGTTGGCGGTGGAGGGCGAAGTCGATCATCATGATGGCGTTCTTCTTGACGATCCCGATCAGCATGATGATGCCGACAAAAGCATAAATGCTGAGCGGCACGCCGAACAATTCTAGGGTCAGAAGGGCCCCGACTGCCGCCGACGGCAGACCCGACAGGATGGTGAGAGGATGGATGAAGCTCTCATAAAGAATCCCCAGAATGATGTAGACGGTGAGGATGGCGATGGCGAGCAGTACGCCCATATTGGCCATCGAACTCTGGAAGGCCTGGGCCGTTCCTTCGAATTGGGCCTGCACCGTGGAAGGAATATCGGCCTGGGTCCGCGCCCTCTCGATGGCAGCGACGGCGTCGGACAGCGCGAATCCATTCAGCAGATTGAACGAAATGGTCACCGAGGGAAGCTGACCCAGATGATTAATGGTCAGAGGCATGGTGCCCATCACGAGTTTGGTCACGCTGCTGAGGGGCACCACCACCGGCGCATTGCTAGCGGCGCTCGCGGCGGTGCCTGTACCGGCGTTGTTGCTCCCCGTAGCGCTGCTTCCCGTCCCGCCGCTGTTGCTGGACGAGACATAGAGCAGATTTATCGCGGACGCGTCGTTCTGGTATTGCGGCAGTAATTCCAGCATCACCCAATATTCTGCGTCGCTGGCATAGATGGTGGAGACCTGTTCGCCGCCGAAAGAGGCACCCAGCGCGGTTTCAATCGACTGGACCGAGACACCCTGAGCGGCGGCCTGGTCGCGGTCGATATCGACATTCACCGCAGGCGTGTTGAGGTCCATGTCGGTGGTGACATCGGCGAATCCGCGTGTGTGCTGCAGAATACCGAGCAGCTTCAGCGCGCTGGCGTCCAACTCGTCCTGGTTGGTATCCTGCAACGTGTATTGATAGGTCGATTTGGAGGAATGGCCGCCGACCCTTATGGCCGGCGGGTTTTGCATATAAGCGTTGATGCCCGGCACCGTCGCGAGCTTGGGACGGAGTTCCTGGATGATCTCGTCTGCCGACAGTTCACGGTCGCCGCGGGGCTTGAGCTTGAGCAGCATGGATCCGGTGTTGGTGCCGGTGCGCGGGCCGCCCGAGCCGACCGAGGAAACCACCGACTGCACATAAGGGTCCTTGGAGGCAATGCCGGCCAACTGGTTCTGCATTGTGCTCATCGCATCGAAAGACACACGGTCCTGCGCTTCGGTGGCGACCTGAATCTGGCCGGTGTCTTCGGAGGGGATGAAATCCTCCTGCGCGAGCATGAAAAGTACCACCGTCGCCACAAGGCTTAGGCCGAACAAACCCAACACGAAAGGTCGGTGCGCAAGGCCCCAACGCAGGGAGCGTTCATAACCTGACTGTACCTTGTCGAAAACATGCTCGCTCCAATGATAGAAACGGCCATGCTCGGCGCTGCGGCCCGGACGCAGGAAGCGGCTGCACAACATCGGCGTCAAGGTGACGGAGATGAAGCCCGATACCAGGATGGCGATCACGATAGTGACAGCGAATTCGTGCAGCAGCCGCCCGACAATGCCGCCCATAAACACGATCGGGATGAAAACCGCCGCCAGCGACACGGTCATGGACAGGATGGTAAAGCCGATCTCCGCCGATCCCTTGAAGGCCGCATCGCGTGGGTCCTCGCCTTCCTCGACATGGCGCACGATGTTTTCCAACATCACGATGGCGTCATCCACGACAAAGCCGACCGAGAGGGTAAGGGCCATCAGCGAAAGATTGTCCAGGCTATAGCCTAGAAACGACATGCCGGCGAAGGTACCGACCACGGTGATCGGCAAAGCGATCGAAGGGATGATGGTGGCCGACGCCGTGCGCAGGAACAGGAATATGACGACCACCACCAGAACAGCCGCTATTAAAAGCGTGGTCTGTACGTCCGCGACCGATGCGCGGATCGATTGGCTTCGGTCGTAGATGGTCGAAAGCGTCACCGAACTGGGGAGAGACGCCCGAAACCGGGGAATGATGCTGTTGACCTCGTTGACGATCTCGATCGTGTTGGAGCCTGGCTGCCGGCGCAGCGAGAGCACGATGGCGCGCTTGCCGTTCAGCCAGGTGGCGACGCGATTGTTCTCCACGCTGTCGACGGCATTGCCGACATCTTCAAAGCGCACCGGCGCGCCGTTGCGATAGGCGATGATCTGGCGCTTCCATTTTTCCGCATTGTCGAGCTGACCGTTGACATGTACCAGCACGGCCTGATTGGGGCCGTTCAGGGTACCGGTAGCGACATTCACATTGGCCGCTTGGACCGCGCTGGCCACCTGGTCGATGCCGATGCCGCGCGACGCGAGCTGGTTCGGATCTACTTGCAGCCGCACCGCATAGATTTGCGAGCCCTGCACATCCACTTCCGCGACGCCGGCCAGGGTCGAAAGCTGCCGCGCCAGCAGATTCTCGGCATACTTGTCCAGCTGGTAGAGCGGCATGGAGGGCGACTGCATCGCCAGGAACAGGATCGGCGCGTCCGCGGGATTCACCTTGTGCAGGGTCGGCGGGCTGGGCATGTTGACGGGCAACTGGCGCGAAGCCTGCTGGATCGCCGCCAGTACGTCCTCTGCAGCGCCATCGATATCGCGGTCGAGGTCGAACTGAATGGTGATGTTGGTCGTGCCCTGCGCGCTCTGGGACGTCATCGAGGAGACGCCGGCGATGGTGGAGAATTGCGACTCCAGCGGCGTCGCCACCGCCGAAGCCATGGTTTCGGGATCGGCGCCGGGAAGGCTGGCCGAGACGTTGATGGTGGGGAAATCCACTGCCGGCAATTCGCTGACAGGGAGGCTGGAATAGCCGAAGGCGCCGAAGGCGACCAGCGCGATCATCAGCAACGTGGTCATGACCGGCTTTTCGATGAACGGCGCCGAAATGTTCATAGCGTATCCGATGCCTTCGGTGCAGCCTCGCCTTTGACGATACGCACCTTGGCGCCGGAAGTAATGCGCAACTGGCCGTCCGTGATCACCCGGTCGCCCGGTTTGACGTCACCTTGGATCGCATCATTGACGCCATCATCGTTGAGAACCTTGACCGTCTTGGACAGAGCTTTGCCATCCTTGTCCACGACATAGATGAAACTGTTGTCCGGCCCGGCGTTCACCGCATCGCGGGGCACCACGATCGCGCCCGGAAGCTCGGCAATCGCGACGCCAACCGTTACCGTCTGTCCGGGCACCAGCCGCAAGTCGTCATTGGAAAAATTGGCACGCAGTTCGATGGTGCCGGTGGAGGCATCCACGATATTGCTGACAAAATCGACCGGCGCCCTTTCCGCGCCGCCTTTTGCACCGGGCATCGGGATCCTGGCCTGAAGCTTGCCGGCCGCCTGCTGGTTTTGAATCTGTACCAGCATGTTCTGGGGCAGCATAAAAGAAACTTTGATCGGCTGGATTTGAGTGATGGTGACCAGGGGATTTGTGTTGCTCGCCGCGATGACATTACCGGGCTGAATGAAGATCGGACCCGTCTTGCCGTCCACCGGGGAGATAATGCGCGTATAGCCAAGATTGATGCGCGCTGTCTGCGCATTGGCCTGGTCGGCAATGACGACGCCTTCATCCGATTTGACCGTCGCGGCTTGGGTGACAAGCTGCTGGTTGGAGATCGCGTTCTGCTGCGCCAGAGTCTGGTAGCGCGATAGGTCGGTTTTTGCATTGGCGAGCACGGCGGCGTCCTTCGCGAGCTGGCCTTGCGCCTGCGCCAGCGCCGCTTGATAAGGGGCGGGATCGATCTGGAACAGCAGATCGCCCTTCTTCACCATCTGGCCTTCCTGGAAACGCGCCGCCAGAAGCTTGCCTGTAACCTGCGCGGTCACCTGCACGGTGACCGGCGATACCACGGTGCCGATGGTCTTCTCGATCACCGACACATTTTTGCGTACCGCCTTCGCCACCTTGACCGGGGGGGCCGGTGGCGCCTTGGGTTTGTGCGCGAACTCGATGTCCAGGAAATGCCACGCCAGATAAATCGCCACGACCAAGGCAAGACCGCCGGCAATCCATGGCGCCCAGGGATGAACCCGAGAAAGCCGATCCGAAATCCGCTGGGGCATGCTGCTCCGGCGGGCGTGCAGCGTATCGGGCATATGCAAAGCCATAGCGCAACTCGCGGCGTCGGACACGGCATTTAGGGAAATCTAAACGTCGCCGGCCCGGTCCACCCCCGGCTATAAGAAAAAACTTTCCCTCAAATGTCGCGGAAGGTTCGTCAGAGCCCTCAGGAACATGAGTTTCCGTTCACCTACCCGGACAATGCGCCGCTTCCGTCCTGGTTCCCGTCCTCTGTATCGATCTGTCGCAGTACCGGCTCCTGGGGCGGTGTCCGGGCTCAGTTCCGCAAACGCAGGCTCAACATAATGTAATGACGGAGCCGATCATGTCGGCGTAGGGAACGGCCGGCTAACTCATGCCGAGACTACCGGTTGTAGCCAGACACTTGGAAGACGCCGCCCGGAGCGTTAAACAGATTGTTAATGTGAAGGAAAGCGGTCCATGACCCTTTTCAATGATGAAGTCGGAGCCGAGACTAAGATCGGCGCGAGGCCACAAATCACCGATGGCGAAAACAAGCGTTGGATTTGTGTTCTGATGGATCGCGGAGTCGAAGCGCTCCAGGATATCCGTGATAAAATGGCCAAACCGATTAATCCAACGTCACGGTCATTTTGACGGTTGGCGCACTGGGCAGCGGTGGCTACCCAAATTGTTATTGCTGTTTGGGGACGATTAAACCTTGGCGACCGCTTCCTCTCTGGGCGGGATATTGGCCGCTTTGAAAGCGAGATATCATGCTGCACGGAAAAGAAATTGGGCGCCGCGCTCTGGTGGTTTGGGGCATGATGATCCCGACCGTGCTCCTGAGCCCGTCGCTAGCCGCGCCGAACAAAAATCTTAAGATTGGAATCATCGGCGCGGGCCGTATCGGAGGCAATCTCGCCCGGCTATGGGCCCAAGCCGGTTATCGCGTGATGATATCGGCGCGTAAGCTCCAGGACGTGCAGAAACTGGCGGCTGAGATCGGGCCGAATGTCAGTGCCGGTACGCCGGACCAGGCGGTTTCATTCGGCGATGTCGTGGTCATTTCCGTGCCCTATAGCGCAATACCTCAAGTCGGGCGCGACTATGCCGCTCAACTCAAAGGCAAGATTGTGCTGGACACCTGCAACCCCAAGGGCAAGGACTATCTCGCGCTGACACCGGAAGAAAAGGCGCTGGGCAGCGGCGTCTTGGACCAGCGTGCTCTGCCGGGGACCCGGTTGGTAAAGGCATTCAACACGGTTCAGTCCACCGTCCTGCTGAGCGCGGCGCACCGTTCCGGCGAATTGGCCGGCGTGCCGCTTGCCTCCGACGACAAACAGGCGCTCGCGGTCGCCCGGCAACTTGCGATCGATGCCGGCTATGAGCCGGTGATCGCGGGTGACTTGAAGACTGCGCAGATCTTCGACTCTTACACCCCGTTCCACACCACCGGCATGCCCGCCAGCGAAGTGCGCAGGTTGCTAGTGGAAAAACCGGCGCCAGTTTTCACCAACTAGTGTCGTGGTTGCGAAGTTTGCCAGGAATTCGATATCGGGCCGTTGCAAATTTCGGAATCGAAATACTAGCCATCAATGCACGATACGGCGCAGGGCGTAACCCTTTTCCTCCCGCACCAAATGAAGATCGATGGCTTCCTCGAGGAACGGTTTGAGCTTGCTGAGATCCGCAGGCTTCAGCAAATAACCCAGCGCCCCCAGTTTTTTCGCCCGCTCAATATCCTGGTCATAACCCGAGGTCGAGCAGATCACCACGGGGATATCGCACAATCCTCTGTTGGATCGCATATGCTCCAGCAATTCAAAGCCGTCCATGCCGGGCATATTGATGTCCAGCAACAACAAGTTCACCATCGGGGCTTCGCAGGTCTCCGCCACCAACATCTCCATCGCCGCGTGAGCATCGCGCGCCACCAACAAGTTGCAGAGCAACCGCGATTTCTCCAGCAGCAATATGCGGGTCAACTCGATATCAGCCTCACTGTCATCCACCAACAGAACTCCGGCAAGCGGATGCAACTCCTCCTGATCCGTATAAGCTCCCGCATTGGTTTCGCAACCCGGCGGCACAGGGGCCACCAGGGGAAGTGCCTTGGGCAGGGCGAAGGCAAACACCGCACCGGCATCCCCAGTTCCTTCGCACCATATTTTGCCGCCATGCGCCTCAACGATCCGCTTGCAGATGGCAAGCCCAAGGCCCAATCCCTTCGACTTTGCGAGACGTCTGAAAGGGTCGAAAATTCTTTCTCTGTGCATCGCATCGATGCCCGGGCCATTATCGGCGACCCGAAAGCACCAATGGTCCGGATGCTCCATAGCCTCGATGCGGATCAGGGGCACGTGCCCGCAATGCTGGATCGCATTACATATGAGGTTTTGAAAGAGCTGCGACAATTGCCTGCGGTTGGCATGGATCTCGGGCAGCGGCCCGGCGACGATCGCCGCCCCGCGTTCGCGGATCAACTCCCCAAGGTCGGCTTTCGCATCTTCCAGCGCGGCGGCGGCGGCGCAGCTTTCCTTGCCGATCTGCTGAGCCGAGCCGTCCAGCCGGGTGTAGAAATAGACCGCATCGATCAGCGCATCCATCCGATCCGCCGCCGCCTGGATGAAGGAAAAATAGTTTTGGCCTTTGTTCGAAAAACTTTCGGAGCCGGCCAGCAACGACAGAAAGGACTTCATGGTGCGCACGGGCTCTTTGAGGTCATGTGCCAGCGCACGGGTGAAAATCTCCAGCGAGCTGCGCTGTTCATGGATGCGATGAGCCATGGCGCAATGCTCGACCGCGACGTAGATAGCGCGCTGCAGCGCCTCCGGCGTGATGGTCGCCTTGGAGATATAATTCTGTGCCCCTTCCTGCATCGCCATCACGGCGACGGATTCGCTGCCCTGGCCGGTCAGCATCACCACCGGCACGAAGGGATGACGGTTGCGCAGACGTTTCAGCACTTCAAGGCCGTTTCGGCCCGGCAGTGAATAATCCAGCAACACGCAGCCGGGCTCGGCTTGCGCGATGTGGGCCAAGCCGTCCTCCCCATCGGCCGCTTCGATGATGTCGTATGAGGCCCCCCCCTTGCCAAGCGCCCGCTTATAGAGTTCGCGGTCGTCCTCACTGTCGTCAATAATGAGAACGCTAATCGCGGCGGTCACTGTCACCCCCCTTGGGAAGAAGCGCGATCTCAAACCAATATTCCTTGAGTTGCTTGATGGCCGCGATCAAGCCGTCGAAATCAACCGGCTTCTGGATATAGGTGTTGGCGCCCAGCTCGTAGCACGCCTTGACATCGCGCTCGTCATCAGAGGTTGTCAGAATAACGACGGGAATTTTTTTCAATTCCTGAGACTGTTTGATAATCTCCAGTGTCTTGCGGCCGTCCTGACCGGGCATGTTGAGATCAAGCAAAATCAATCCCGGTCGTGCCGGCTCACCGGATGCCAGATATGTCATCGCTTCCTCGCCTGAAAGAGCATGCACGATCGCGTTGCGCAGATTCGCCTTTGCGAAGGCGCGGCGGGTCGCCTCGAAATCATCGGCGCTGTCCTCCACGATCAGGATCGGCTGGGATTCACGCAGCTTTTTTTGGTTCGGATTCGCGTTCATGACGAGGTGCCTCTAGGGTAAAGTAAAAAGTGGTGCCTTTTCCGGACTCGGACTCCAGCCAGATTTCGCCGCCGTGCCGTTCGACGATCTTTTTCACGAAGGTAAGGCCCACTCCGGTTCCCTCCTCCCCTTCCTTGCTGGCCTGAAGCCGCTTGAAAATCCGGAAAATATCTTGGTGGAATTCGGGCGCGACGCCGAGCCCGTTGTCTTTCACGAAAAACACCCGTTCCCTTGCCTGTCCATCCTTGTTGGCTTTCGAGTCCAGGAAGCCGATCTCGATCAATTTTTCCGGCTTGTCGTTGTATTTTGCGGCATTGGTGATCAGGTTCCGTAACAACTCGCTCACGCGCGGCCTATCGCAAGTGACACATGGCAGGCGCGCCGGCACGATGATTCTCGCGCAACGCTCCTTCAAGAAAAGCTCCAAAGTCGATTCGATATCGGCTGCAACGGCGACAAGATCGGTAGACTGGATCGCCATCTCCTGGCGGCCCAGCCGCGAGAAATAGAGAAGGTCGTTTACCAGCCGCTCCATGCGCTGGCTGAGAAACACCAGCCTGCCCAGCCGGCCCGTACTTTCCGCATCGAGCTTGCCTTCATTGTCCTCAAGTAGGAAGCGGGCATGGTTGTGAATGCCGCGCAGCGGCTCTTTTAAATCATGCGAGGCGATATAGGCGAAATCATCCAGTTCCTTGTTGCTGCGTTCCAGCGCCCGGGAGTGTTGCAGCAACGCGCGCTCGACCCGCTTTCGCGCCGTGATGTCGCGCAAAATTCCGGAAAAAAAACGTGCATCCCCGGACAGGAAAGAGCTGATCGACAGGTCTATGGGAAAGATCGACCCGTCCTTGCGCTTGGCGGTAAGTTCCTGGCCGGTCGTCCCGACAGCTCCCTCATCCGTCCCGCGAAGCAGCGAAAAAGCGCTCCCTTCCTCTTCTTCATCATGACCTGGACCGGCCATCAGCATTTTGACATTCCGCCCGACGACTTCGCTAGCGTCGTAACCAAAAATATGTTCGCAGGCGTGATTGAAGCTCCTGATAGAGCCCGCAGCATCGATGGTGATCAGCCCGTCCATGGCGTGATCGACCACGGCCCGCAAATGACTTTCGCTTTGATCCAGGTCTGCCGCGGTCCGCCGCACCTGCTCCAACGCCTCGCGGATCGCGTTGAGCACATCCGCCAGGCTGGCGATCTCGTCATCCCGGTTCCGGGGCAGTTTGAGATCGACCCACTCGCCGCGGCTGGTTCTCACCAGCGCATCGATCATCACTTGTATCGGACGGATGACGCGCAGGATGACAACCCGGACGCTCAAGGCACACAGAAAGAGCGCCACAATTGAAAGGACCGCCTGCAACGCGATCTGACGTTCGCTGTCCCTCATCAATCCATCGAGGTATTTCCGGGTCTGTCTGAGAGAGACGTCTTGAAGAACACCGAGCGC
This sequence comes from Rhizomicrobium sp., assembly GCA_036268715.1. Taxonomy (GTDB): domain Bacteria; phylum Pseudomonadota; class Alphaproteobacteria; order Micropepsales; family Micropepsaceae; genus Rhizomicrobium. Next base: position 10,967 of record DATATP010000257.1, read on the forward strand.
GTCGGACGACTGAGTCGATAATTCGAACCAAAGATCGATGCTGATAGGATATACTGCGCGGTGCCGGGCACCCGGCACATAGAACATGTCCCGGATCATATCGTGCATAGTGGCGTATTGGCTCCTGGCGTCGCGATAGGCAGGGGCAATAGCCGGATAAAGCCCGCTCTGTTGCGCGAGGATGCGGGTCATCTGCCAACTCTGTTCGGCGATGCCTTGGCCGCGCAGTAGCTCCGCCACTTGGCTCGGCGTGGGATCGGCATTCTCCACGATCAATTGTCCGATCAGCGAGCGTTCCCGGCCTGTGTAATCAACAACACTGCGTAAGAAATGCTTGTACCAGAATTGTTGCGTTGCGGCAGGATCGATGTGAGCGAAGTGCCCGGCAAATCCGATCGCCAGGTTTTCCGTATCCGATATCAATGCCGTCCCCTCGTCGGACCAGCGAGCCGAGAGCTCGGCCTTGCGCCGGTCGTTCGGGTGTCTAACCGCGGCATCCACTTCGCGGCGCAGGCGCTGAACCGCAGAGAAATGATGTTTGATTTCGTTCCGCAGAGCCGCAAGCTCGGGAAAATCATAGGCCTCCGACGAAGCCAACGCGGCGCGAAGGGAATTATCGGCAGCGCGCCGGCTTTCCTGCAGCCGGGGCTCGAGGCTAGCGACGGTCGCGGCGTCCTGCGCGTGCAACATGGACAAGACGATATCGCGTTCGAAGGAAAGCCGCTCGGTCGCGTCGAACAAACGGGTGTTGAGGGCGGAGGCGCTGGCAAGGGCACGAACACTCGCGAGTCGCTGCCAATTGGCAACCATATCGCGACCGGTGATCGTTACAATCAGCAAGGTCAGCGTACCCGTGATAAGCAGCAGGATATTTCGGATCGAGGATTGGGGCGTGCGCATGCTCAATCCGGGGACGCATGGACGAGGCTGGCCAGCCGCAGCAGCCGGTCTTGAACTGTGAGATGAGCAGCCGTTACCGCGTCGAGATTGATTTTCACTCCGATGCGGTCTTCGATTTTGGTGAACTCGATCATTCCGCCGGAGCGCGCAAACGCGTCGAAATTACCGACTGTGAGAATTTGCTTTTCGTTCAGCCCGTGCGCAAGTTGCGGCCAATCCGACTTGCGTCCGGCGTCGATGTAGAGGAGCGAACAACCATTCATGTTCTCCGGCCGGTTCACGATGCGGATTTCGATACTGTGCTGATTGACAGTGCGCCCGGCCATGGACTGCAAATGACCGCCAAACGGATCGCCACCGAACAGGCAGACCACCATGTTGCCGCGGGTTTCGTCATTATGCTCCGCCGGCCAATTTGTGTATTTCAGAAAATTGTAGAGCAGCCCCGCTTCGATTTCCTGTTCAAAAAGTTGTAAATTCTCCTCTGCGGAAACCGCGACAGACATTGCCGCCAGCCATACGGCGAGCGCTGCATGACAGAAGCCCCACCGGAACGCCGACCGCATCAGACCCGTCCTTTCAACCGGAGGAAAACGCTCCGCTCCACCTCGTTGCCGCCGGTCGCTTCGTCCAGCGTATATTCGAGATGGCGGGCATGTAGGAGATTGAATCCGGAAAGCGAAACTTCCACGCGGTCGGAGATATTCCAAGCCAAGCTGGTATTGAGTTCGACATAGGCCGGCACCATCGGATCGGGGAGGCGGCCGATCCAACGCAGATCGGCATTCCAGGCCAAACCGCTGCCGAGATTCATCGCCGAACCTAACGAT
>DATATP010000258.1:0-2525 GCA_036268715.1 Rhizomicrobium sp.
CCGATTTCCCCGAGGCGCTCAACAACCGCGCCTATACCTTGTGGGCGGGGCTGGGCCTTCTCGATCCAGCGGCCCGGGACCTGGAAAGACTGCTGGCGATCGATCCGGATTTTCCCGACGCACGCGGAGAGTCGCTGCTACTGCGGCTCTATGGCGGCGATTGGCACGATTACGACGCACAGGTCGCGGCGATCGATGCGGGTGTGCGCGCCGGCCGGCGGGTGGTGCGGCCCTTTGTCTATCAGGCCGTGTCGCAATCCCCGGCGGATTTGCAGGCCTGTTCGCGCATCTTCGCCGAGGCGAGATTTCCAGGGGTCGGCGCCGTCGCTCCCGGTCCGGCCGGGACGGGGAAAATCCGCATCGGCTATGTATCCGCGGATTTCCGCGATCAGGCCACTGCCCATCTGATGGCGGGCCTTTACGAACTGCACGACAAGGAGAAATTCGAGATCGTCGCATTCGACAATGGAGGGTCTGACGATAGCGAGGTGCGCAGGCGGATGGAGGCGGCGTTCGACAAGTTCGTGCCCATCGCCGCCCTGACCGATGAGGCGGCCGCGGCACGCGTTCGCGGAGAAAAGATCGATGTGCTGGTCAACCTGAACGGTTATTTCGGTGCGCCCCGCATGGGGATCTTTGTGCGCCGCCCCGCTCCCCTGCAGGTCCATTATCTGGGCTTTCCGGCCACCTTGGGCGCGCCCTATATCGACTATATCATCGCCGACCGCATGGTGATCCCCGAAGACGAGCGGCAGTTCTATACCGAACAGGTTGTGTGGCTGCCCGATACATATCAAGTGAACGATTCCAAGCGCGTCATCGCGCCGGATACCAGCCGCGCGGCGCAGGGGCTGCCGGAAGATTCATTTGTGTTCTGCAATTTCAACCAGAGCTACAAGCTGGCGCCTGCGACATTCGCGATCTGGATGAAAATCTTGAAACAGGTGCCGGGCAGCATGCTGTGGCTGTTGGACAGTTTTCCGGCCTTCCGCGAAAATCTGTGGCACGAAGCCGGGCGCCATGGCGTGGAGCGGGAACGGCTGATCTTCGCGCCGCCCGCCGCGGTGGAAGAGCATCTGGCGCGGCTGAAGCTGGCCGATCTGTTTCTCGACACCCTGCCTTACAATGCGCATACCACGGCGAGCGACGCCTTGTGGGCCGGCCTGCCGCTTCTGACACTGCGCGGCACTGCCTTTCCCGGTCGGGTGGCTGCCAGCCTGCTGGCTGCCGCGGGATTGCCCGAGCTGATAACGCAAACCCCGGAAGAGTATGTGCAGCTTGCGATTGCACTGGCGGGCGACAAGCTCCGACTGAGCGGCCTGCGGGAGAAACTGGCGAAGAACCGCCTTGCCTGCCCGCTGTTCAACACTGCCCGTTTCGCCCGCCATATCGAAGCTGCCTTCACGACCATGGTGCAGATCGCCCGGCGGGGGGAGCCGCCGCGCTCCTTCAGCGTCGAGCCCCTCCCATGAATATCTCCGCGGCTCAGGCGCTGGTGAAAGTGTTGCTGACGGAAGGCGTCAGCCATGTGTTCTGTGTGCCCGGCGAAAGCTTTCTGGCGGTGCTGGATGCGCTGGGCGAGGTGAAGGATCGTATCACCGTCGTGACATGCCGGCATGAATCCGGCGCCGCCAATATGGCGGCGGCGCATGGCAAGCTGACCGGCCGGCCGGGCGTCTGCATGGTGACGCGCGGCCCCGGCGCCACCCATGCGAGCGTCGGCGTCCACACCGCGCGGCAGGACAGCGCGCCGATGATTCTGTTCGTCGGTCAGGTGGCGCGCGCCCATAAGGGCCGGGAAGCTTTTCAGGAGATGGACTATCCGGCCATGTTCGGTTCCTTCGCCAAATGGGTGACCGACATCGACGACGAGCATCGGCTTGCGGAACTGGTGAGTCATGGTTTCGCCATGGCCACCGAAGGGCGGATGGGACCGGTGGTGATCGCCCTGCCCGAAGACATGCTGAGTAAGCCGACGGCTGACCGGCCGGTACAGCGCGGTCCAGAAGAACGGCGCCTGCTCTCCGCCGACACGCTTACGGAGATAACGCAACGTCTGCAACGGGCCGAACGCCCGGTGATGATCTTAGGCGGCAGCGGCTGGACGGTCGCTGTTCTTGAGAAGCTTTCCGCCTGGATCGCGCGAGCGCAAATTCCTGTCGCGCTCACCTTCCGGCGCAAGGACCTCATCGACAACGACCATCCCTGCTATGCGGGTGATCTCGGCCTCGGCACCAATCCGGCCCTGATCGGACGCATTAAGAACGCCGACCTGGTGTTGGCGCTGGGCACGCGGCTGGGCGACATCGCCACCCAGGGCTACACGCTGTTCACGCCGGAAGTGACGCTGCAAAAGCTTATTCATATTCATCCCGATCCGGCTGAGATCGGCCGAATATGGCCTTGCACCATCGGCGCGGCGGCGGATGTCAACCGGGCCGCCGACGCATTGTGCGATATCGCGTGGGATGGACGAAACGGCAGCGCCGCCACCGAGGCGCATGCGTCTTTCGAGGCCTTCGCGG
>DATATP010000259.1:0-7389 GCA_036268715.1 Rhizomicrobium sp.
GGCCTACCCGCTCACCAATGCCTGGCAGGAGACGGTGGGTTCGGACAATTACACTGCGGGCCTGTCTGCACGACATAGCTGGGGAAAAATATCCCTCAATGCCGACTATACGTTCACTTACTCCGACAGTCCGGTGAATTATAGCTACGCGAGCACAGGCGCTTTCTTCGGCCTACAAACGCCAGCCGTCGCGGGCAACAGTTTTCCCGATATCACCTTCTATTCCCATGCTCTCGAGACCAACCTTCTGTGGCAATACACGCCGTCGCTGTCCTACCGGCTTTACTATCGGTTGAGCTATCAGAACCTTGCGGACTTTCACTATGATGGATTGCGTGCCGGTGCACTCAACAACAACTACTATCTCGGCGTGACGCCAGAGAATTACACCGCTCAGACGATCGGCCTCTTGGTCCAGTACGTACTATGATGGATCTTTTCGAGCTCATTCCTCAATTGCGCGCCGTTCCTTCGCTCTGTCATCTTCCATGCTGTTATTCTATAACACCAACAGTTTAAGTGCTCTCCGCCATTTTGATCACTGTGCGATCACCGCGAGAGACGCCGCTGTTATGGCGACCTGACTTGTGACCTGAACTACATCTTCGAATATGGTATCCCAGGTGAAGTGACGCAGCTGACGCGGAACAACAATCACTGATCCAGGAGCCAACGTTGGCGGCTCGGAGAGCCATGAGCCACTTTCGACTTGTACCGCTGCGCCGTCCGGCTGGATCACGAAGATATGATCCTCGTCCGCGATGCTGGTGATACCCCCTGCAAGCCTGAGATAATCGTCCACCGACCGGTCTGCTCGGAATTGAATGCCTCCGGGCGCCATGACTTCGCCCGCAACCACCACCGAGCTGGGTCGCCGGGGAATAAACAGTTGATCGCCCGGCTCCATAACAATATCGAGCTCGGGATGGGCTGTGATCTGTTCCGGTTGGATCTGGACCGCGATCCGGCCGTTCTGATCCCCACCCTGGCGCATTTTGGCGATCATCTCCGTGACATATCCGATTTCAGCCTGGGAGACCTGTGCCTTGTTGCTGACGGTCCCGACAAGACCGACCACCTGGCGTTCAAGATCGTCGGCTTCCCGCCGCATAACGCCTTGCTCTTCTTGTGCAACAGAGCGGCGCAGGAAGATTGCACCAGCCGGATAGGCTGCCCCCGTAAAATCACCGGCGCGCTTTAAAACAGACGAAAGATGTTCACCGCGTAGAATTTCATAGCTGCCAGGGAATTTCACTTCTCCATAAATTGCCACATCGCCGCTGTCCCGGTCGGAGAAGACCGGATTGAACCGGACCCGGTCGAAAGGCTTGAGGGTGATCTGCGCAAATTTGTCGGGGGACAGGTCGAAGCTCTTGCGCACTGTTCGGGAAAGACCGGTGGTGTTGTCGATATCCACGGACGTCACTTCAAAAGCATGCAGGTTGACTTTTGGGGTGAGCCCGCCCGCGGCCTGTACGATCCTGTCCAAGGCTGCCTGCGGCATTACTAAAAAATCACCGGGATCGTTCACTTCACCCACCACTGACACATAATAGTTTCCAAGTGTGCTGATCAGCAGCCGGCGGGCATCGGGATCCAGTCCGACGAAAATCCGAGGAGGCGATCGCTTATGCGCGCGCGTCTGATCTTGCGTTCCCGCTGCACCCTTGTCCGCCGTCGAATCAATTTGATCGATTTCCATCGCATCGGGCGGCGCTGGAATGCCAGGGTTAAGTTGCTCGGCTTCCGATTTGGGCGGGCCAGCATCCTGTGCCTCTGCGGCGGCTTGGGCCTGGCTCGCCACAAGCGCAGTGTAGGATGGATTGGCGAATGCGGCAGCGGGATTGGCCGCCAAAGCCTGTTGCAACTCGGCAGGTGTTGGCGATGGCGTTGTGGAAGCAGGTGGCGGGGCCGCAGGACCAGACTGCAGGGCGGCAATGGCCGCGGCCTGAAGATTGTCAGGCGTCGCAGCCTCTGGCGCCGGCTGTCCCGATCCGGCTACGGCCGCGGCCAAAGCGCTGTTGGTGCTTGGCGGAGGCGTTTGCGAACCCGATACGGTATTATCGTTGATCACATGGCGCGAGGGGATCTGCTGCGCGGCGGCGGCGCGATGGGCGATATAGCGCATCTCCGCCACATTCAGCACATAAACCGTGTCATTGGATTGAAGGGGTACATCCGCCTTGGATTCCAAGACATCGGCTGGAGAAAAGGGAATTATCGTCCGCTGCAGCGTGGCGGGATCGAGCCTGATGATGGCTCCGATCATAAGATAGGGCAGAGGCTTTCCCGCTACTGGCGTGAACATGTCCTGAGAGGACAAAAGACTGTGCAGGCTGTGCGCCGCGTCAAGAGGATAGAAGCCGTTTAGGGTGCTGCTTCCCATGAGCGAGACCTTCGCCAGCGAAACATCGGCATTGCTCGCCACGAAAAGAATATCGCCGTCTCGCACCAGTGCATTATCACCCTTAGCGACTTGAATCATTCCTCGCTTTCCATCATCGCGCGTCTTCAGGATCGAGAGCCGGTAATTGCCGCGAACTTCTGGCCCACCTGCCAGTGACAGAAGATCTGGAACTGAAAGTCCGGGCCGCCCCGGCGGCAGTTCGTAAATCGCGGGGCGCTTGACCTGCCCCACCACACCGATAGCGCTCGTCACCAAAGGTACGACGATCTGGTCGCCGTCTGTCAATGTGAGATCCGCATTGCCCATTCCGCCGGCGAGCAAGGCATAAAGATCGATGTGAACCGTCCGGCTTCCACGCACGACCTGGATGTCTCGCAACGATCCGGCACTTTTGACGCCGCCGGCGAGACTGACGGCATCCATGGCCGTGGAAAGACCCGTAACACTGAATACGCCTGGGGTGTTGACCTCCCCGGCGACCCGCACCGAGATCTGGCGTACTTCGCCCACGGAAACCAACGCTTCGGTCCCCGGCATCGCCCGGCGGGCTGCCGCTTCCACATCGGATCGAAAGGCGCCAAAGGCCCGGCCTGCCGCGGGGATCGCCGGCAGCGACGGCAGGATCACGCGGCCGTCGCGGTCCACGCGCGTGCGAAAGCTGGCATTTTGCTGCCCCCGCAGCGTCAAAACAATCTCGTCGCCTTGTCCGAGGATATAATTATCTTGCAGTGCCCCGCTCTGGCGCACAATCACAGGCGTGCCGTGACCGAAAAAAGAATAGCCAAACTGCCGGAGTGGCTGGCCGGCGCGATCGCTCATCAACCGTTCGATCGCCGACATAGGACCGCTATTTGCTGGCGCGCGCTGGAGCGATGGGTAGCCCAGAACGCCCGATTGTCCAGGATATGTGGCCGGGTTTTGGACCTGAACATCGGGCTGCAATGCGGGCACGTTCGCCTGGCCCGTGAGGCGCTGTTGCAGATTGCGCAACAGATCGCCGGAGATGTTGCTCCCGTTTCCTCCCAGAAGATCCGGTAGCGACTGAGCTTGCGACAGGGCCGGGATGAGAAGAGCAATCAGAAAGGGAGAGGCAAACGCAAGCGCGCGCCTTTGCCTTCCACAGAGCCAAGTCCGCAGACCTTTCCGAATTCCATTCATGTGAGATCCGCCTTGTCGTGTTCCAGCGTCATGCTTCCACCAGCCAGGGAGTTCTGTGGCGAAGCAGCCTGACGATCAATTTCAAAAGCCAGCTCCAGGAGATTGGCGCGGAACCCGGAATGTCTCTGGCGAGTCGCCAAGCGCGACGAAGATTTCCGCGGCAGAAAATGGTCCCGCGCAACAGCAGGCTGGCGCGTATACGGGAATGATTGAGAGGTAGGCGCGATGCCCCGCAGGCGCGCTCCATGACCCGAAAGTCACCTGCCAGACGCTGTGCTACGGTTATCGACGCATGGAACCGTCCCGGTCGCCGCCGCCAAATGGAGATCGGGCGATCGAGATAAACGATAGGTCTTCCGGCCTCTTGCGCAAACAAGGCGGTGGCCAAATGGTCGGCGTGAGTCTCATCGGTGACGTCGAAACGCAGGCGCGTCCGGCCGTCGATACGATAAAGATTTGCGCCCAAGGGGGCAAATAGCATGGCACCTTGCGCCAAGGACTGGCCTAGGAATCGTTCAACAGGCAGGCCAGCCTCAACGTCGCCTTGCCAACATATCCGCCGCACCGTTCTGATCGGACGCAACGCCTCATCGGCAATCACGCAGGAGGCGATGCCGAGTACGGCATTCTGCCGCGCCATGCGATCACGCAGATCCAGGATCGCCCGGTCTGCGAGAGCATCACCCACCATCAGGATGAGCGCATAGGAAAATCCCATCTCCTCAGCTGCAACCACGGCGCAATTCCAATTGGCGATACGGCCCAGGTTGGTTTGGTTGCGCCGGATGGTGATGTGCGCCCCCTGACAATCTTCCGGGGGAAGTGCCGCCGCACTCCCGTCCGTAGATGCGTTGTCCGAGACTAAAATCTCATAGCTGTCCGCCGGAAGACCCGCCCGCGCCACCGACATGACGGTCTGCAGGAGCAGGGAACCGCCGTTGAAAGTCGGAATAAGAATTGCAATCTTTCCGCTGCGCATGGATCCCCCGCCTAAGGACGTAATTGGCGGCGGATTTCTTCCGACCCCAGCAACAGTTCGTACTGTTCGGGGGTTCCAGAAAAGATCACTTGGTCGGCTGGGACGAGATCGAAGCCAATCCGATCTCCTCGTCCGATCAGGGCATTATAGAGAGGCGCAACATAGCGTTCGCGGCTTTCTGCGGGGCTTTGTGCCGGCGGCGGATGGCGATAGGCCCAGCGAAAATCTCCCGCGCGGCGAAAATGGTAGAGCCCGGTGGAGCAAAGATCGGAGATGGGCAGCTTTTCCGCCACACGCACCACGGCGCCCAACTCGTTTGGTAGCACAAAGGACCACCCTTCGCCCGTACCACGGAAAACTTCCAGATAGCCGGCATAGCCGGAACCGGCCACTAGAGCCGGCTTGCAATATCCAGGCCGGAAAGTGTCGATGTTGAACACCGTCAGTGTCTCGCTGTCCGCAATTTGGGCACTCTCCAAGCCCAACATCACAGTCTCTGCCTGGCCCCCCGTCTTTGCGTTCAGGCAGGCTATGCGAAAGTCAGCGATCCCAAGCTGTTCGCAGCGGGCTGTCGCAAATTCTGCTGCGGCGTGATCGCGTGTGATGAACAGGAACCCATCACAGTTGAAATATCGGCGGAAACTACTCACGGCATGATCAAAAAGCGGCACGCCAAAAACATCTAATGCGAACTTCGGCTGCAGATAGCCCACTTCGGAAAACCGCCGGCTCTCTCCCGCCATGGGGAATGCGATAATCACGCGGCCTCTGCGAAATAACGCTCGTATAGACGATAGCCGTTGGCCAACAGCGCCCATTGACGGTGCGGCGCTTCGGCATGAAGCGGCAGCATAGACAAGTGCAGCAAAACCGAAATCGCCCCAGCCAAGCGCTCGCGTGCCGCGCTGCCACCGCAAATGTGATCCCGGAAGAGTTGCTCCACCGCGTCGTGGCCACGCGGCGCGCTGAGCGAGAAGTTCAATCCATACGGCGTCACACGTTCCAGCTCGTAGTAACCCGCAAGAATGACGTCATAGCGGCCGATCGCAGAGTGATGGAGCTTGCCGAGATCGTAACGCGTGTCGCCATAAAGGCTTGGCCGACCTTGCTTTACATAACCCCGCGGATCGATCATTTTTATCGCCCGGCGGCGGAAGTCGTAAAGTATGTTGCCGAAGCAGAAATCGCCGTGCAAAATGCCGGCATCGTCGTCGTTGGCGGGGCCGATCCTGTCCGCCATCTCCGCGATAATGTCCATCGGTGCCGGTAGTGCGAGGCCATTGAGAGTCCAAGGGGACCACGGATCGACCCCGGCTTGCTCGGCAAAGTGCCGAAAGCGCGTTATGGCTTTGTCCCCATACAAGGCGCCGGACCAACCCTGATCCTGGACTCGTGGCGTGTGTGCATGCATTTCCCTCAGTACCTCGGCACATCCCTCCATGATCTGACGCCAAGTCAGTGTCTTCAGCGCACCAAAGACATAGAGATCGCTCAGCGGGCAGAGATATTCGTAGCTCAGGCGGTATCCTGGCCGGTTACCATCAGCGCGGCCCAGATATGCTGGAACATGGTTGCGAAGGGTTGGCGGAAGCCGCTCAAACCAAGTCGCCTCCGCTTCCATCTTGTCTGCTTGAACACTGACCTTGCATACGGCATGGCGGGTAATGGAAAGACTGTTGAACACCCTTTCCGTGGTGAAAGCCCGTCGTGACTCGTAATAAGTATTGAGATGTCCCAGATCCATCCATTGCCCGCAGTCGTCGACTTCACCGAACGCCGGATGTCGCATGGCGTACAGATTAAGCGCCGCAAGAAAGTCGGATTTGCCCTCGCCGAGGCATAGAAGAAAGTCCGCCGCCCGGGAAAAGGAAAACATTCCGCTGACCAGCGCCACAGCCGCGGGCTCGCCATCTTCGATCGGCGAGACACGCAAGGGATGACGGCTTTCGACGCCTGCCCAAGGATAAGCGTGCTCGCCTTCGTGCACTGACAATCCATCGGCAGAAAACCGCTTCAGATCCCAAAGCAAGGTATCGCCATGCAGAATATAAAGCTGTTCGTCACCATCGAGGCATTGGGCAAGCGCAAGCATAGCCGACTCCGCAAGCGATAATCCGTCCGGAACGCGCACGACGGAGATGTTCACCGACTGCAACAGTTTCTCGTCGTAAAAAGGAATCTCGAATGATCGCGGCAAGCTCAGGACGACCCGATCGGCCAACTTGCCCAGCAATTTCGCCTGCCATGTGAACAGCCGGGCATTGCCGAGCGGCAAGAAAGCCGGCGGCAGCGGCCCGAACTCCGCGGCCATTTCCTGGTTGATGTATGCACCGGAGGTGATGAGGCCGAGGCTCATTCCTGCCTCTCCCCCTCCAGTAGCGCAGCAATCGAGGGGAGATCGAGCGCAACGAACTCCGATGGCCGGATGGCCCGATCATCGACATAGAAGCCATCGTCCCCGCACCAGGGCTTACCCACATGAATTTCATCAAAAGGGATATCGTGTCGCTTCAACCACTCAATTGCGATGGGCAGGGTCTCTGCATTGATGCGACCTATGGAGTTGGCAAAGGTCCGCATATTGCGAGAGGTCATAATCGCGATACGAAAGCCTTGTGCTGCGCATTGCCGTAGCTGCCGCACCACCTCCGGACGCGGCCGCATCGCCTCATAGCAACCGGCGCTGCCCAGAACCGTCAGCGTGCCGTCGAGATCGATCACAATCGTCCCTGCCATCTCCGTCATGCCCTCTCGGAACCGCCGCGGTGGTCATCCGCGCCCCTTTTCTTGCGATAAATGTCCCACCAATCCCAGCCATAGATGGCGCATATGGCGAGGAACGCCC
>DATATP010000260.1:0-13400 GCA_036268715.1 Rhizomicrobium sp.
CAGCGTGGCCGAGGTGACCACCATGCCCATCTCCGAGAGGATGGGATGCCAGGCCGAGGCGGCGCGGGCGCCCGACAGCCGTCCCGGCGAGTAGCTGACCACGGCGGCGGGCCGCCAATACCACTCCTCCAGGAAATGGTCGGTGAGGTTCTTCAGGCCCGGCTGCGGCCCCCAATTATATTCGCCCGCGACGAACACGAAAGCGTCCGCCGCGCGGATTTTTCGCGCGAGATCTTCCATCACGGGCGGAGCGGAACCTGTCGGGTATTCCTTGTACATCCGGTCGATGATCGGAAGTCCTATCTCACGGGCGTCAATCAGCTCCGGGAGGGCGCCGCGGGCGCGAAGTTCATTGATGACGAAGGTCGCCATGCGGATGCCAATGCGCGCGGTGCGGTAAGAACCATAGAAGACAAGCACGTTATCCGGCATGGTTGTGTCCCTTTCCCCCGCGGCCGCCACCGGCCATTGCGGGGTCTCGGTTTTGAGGCCCGAGGTTACCGAACCCAATATAGATTGGATCACGAAAGAAATCGGGGCCGAAATGAACTGGCCCAAGTTTTCCATCAAATGATCGGTCTTAAGACCAATTCCCTGCCGGGAAATTTCCGGCCATGATTTCGTCGCCCACATGACGAGCAATCAGCGAGCGATTGATGTGCGCCGTCCCAACTGATAAGCTCCTTGCTGGCGGATATTTTCCGGTGCCCGGAAACGCGCGTATGTGCTGCTCCGCCGTGTAAGCCCAGCAAGACGAAGTTGAGCCGGCCATCTGTCCCGGCCGCGTTTGTGCTTATCGCATCATCCATTGCAACCGAGAGGAGGCTTGTCATGAGAGCCAGGATCATCGCGTTGGCTTTGTTCGGTGTCGCGTCGCTTGCGGTCTTCGGAGACAGCGCCCTGTCGCAACAGGACAGATACGCGCTGCAATTGGGCAATCTTTCATTCGGTGATTTCAGGGGATACGAAAATTGGCGGGTTGTTGCGGTCAGTCAAACCGCAAACCAACTGAAAGCGATCCTCGCCAATGACGTGATGATGGCCGCGTATCGACAAGGCCTTCCCGCCCAAGGCAAGCTTTTTCCGGAAGGCTCCAAGATCGTGAAAATCGAGTGGGGCATGAAAAGGAACAGTGAGGCGCCCTACTTCGTGCAAGTGCCGACCGGCCTGCAGGCGGTCGCGACAATCGAAAAGGACAGCAAGAGATTTCCGGACACGCACGGATGGGCCTACGGCAATTTCAATTATGATGCCGCGTCGAAAACCTTTACGCCTCAGGGGACCGACGCCAAATGCGGGTATGCGTGCCATACAAGGGTGGCGTCGCAAGACTACATCTACACAGCCTATCCGTTCCGGTAACTTTTCTTCTTACTCGCCCGGTATCGGAAGGACGGGCATGACCTCGACCGCCTCGCCCGGAAAATTCGTGAAGTGCGGATGGTTTTCGAACAATTTGGCCGCCGCTTCGTGAGACGCCGCACGAACGACCATGAAGGCGCCGATGTCGTTGCTGATGTCCGCAATGCCGGCGGGCGTGATCCGCTTGGTCTTTCCGAGCGGGCCGCCCAGGCCGACGAGCGAGGCCTGGTTCTTCTCCATCCAGGCTTTCCAGGCGGCCATGCCTTCCTGTTCCTTGGCGCGCCGCTGATCCTCGGCAAGCGCCATCCAGGCCGTCATTTTCGGGTTGTTCTTGCTGCCAAGGAAGACCGCAAGAAATGTGTTTGTGCTGTCCATGTGCTTTTTCCTCTATTTGCGCGATGAGGAGATTACGACGGCGCATATGCAACCGGGAAGTGGCCGTCTATTGCTGGCATGTTCCCCTTGGCGGGAGTAGGCTGGTGCCTGACGATTGCAGGAGGCGTCCATGACGCGTGACCTGGCTTTATCAGCGCTCGTTCTCGTCGCGGCCGCGGGCGCCGCTCAGGGGGCGGGGGCGGGAGACAATGCCGTCGTCATCAGCGTGTCAAATGTCCGCCTACCCGACCGCCTGCCGGGGGTGTGCGCGGTCAATGGCGTCATCGACCAAGTGGTAGACGGACAAGCGTTCCGGAAGGGCGAGCCCCTCTCCTTGCGGGTGCCGTGCGGCGTTCATACCCATGCCATGCTGCTTCTTCCCGCCGTCAACGCGCACGGCCCCCAACTGACCGATCCGGACATTCTGAAGGGCGCGCGACTTGCCAGTGCGCATATCGACGATTCCGGCAAGCTGCTATGGGCGCCGACGCAGCCGTATGGCCATTGGGGCGCCATATGGGGCCTTCGGATATTGAACGCCGTCCCGCTGGAACGGAATATCAATATTGCCACTCCCTCGCCGCCTTGACGGCAAAGTCGCGGAACGCCGCCACCCGCTTGGACTGGCGCAAGGCATCGGCATAGACCAGATGCACATCGAAGCCCGGCGCCGCCACCTCGGGCAGCACCCGCTCCAGCGAAGGATGCTGGGCGGCGGCATAATCGGGCACCACCCCGATCCCTAGCCCCGCCTCCGTCGCCTGCGCGATGCCGGTGATGTTGTTTATGCGGATGACCCGTCCCTTGGAGTCGGGCTTGCTGTGCTTGCGAAAGGCCTCCAGCAGCCAATTGATGTCGCGTATCTCCGGCCCCGCCGTCTCGCCATAGACGATGATGTTGTGGTCGGCGACCTCCTCCAGCCGGGCCGGGGCGGGATGTTCTTTCAGATAAGTCTTGGTCGCGTACATGTGATAATGCACCGTGAACAGCTTGCGCTGAATCAGATCGGCCTGCACCGGCGCCCGCAGGCGGATGGCGAGATCGGCCTCGCGCTGGGCAAGGTCCAGCTCATGATCGGCCATCACCAGATGGATTTCCACATCGGGATATTGGGCGAGGAAGCGGCCCAGTTGCGGCAGCAGCCAATAAGAACCGATGCCGTGGCTGGTGGTAATCTTCAGGGCTCCCCGCGGGCTGTCATGAACATTCTTCAGCGCCTCTTCCGCCGCCGCCAGCCGCCCCAGCACATCCGTCACGGCGCTGAACAACAACTCGCCTTCGTCCGTCAGGGTGAGGCCGCGGGCGTGGCGCTGGAACAGCGGCGTGGAGATTTCATCCTCCAGCGCACTGATCTGCCGGCTCACCGCCGATTGCGAAAGCCCCAGCGATTGGCCGGCATGGGTGAAGCTGCCGGCCGAGGCCACGGCGTGAAAGATGCGAAGCTTGTCCCAATCCATTTCTCATCCCCTTGCCGGCATGGCCGGAAAAAATGCCGGGCGGCTTTCCGGCGGCACGCGCCCGTCAGACTTTCAACTCCCCGCCATGTTCCGCCGCCAGGAAGCGTTCCGCTTCCAGGGCGGCCATGCAGCCCATGCCCGCGGCCGTCACGGCTTGCCGGAACACCTTATCCTTGACATCGCCCGCCGCGAACACGCCAGCCACGCTGGTATGGGTGGAATCGGCCGCCGTCTTGATATAACCGGCGTCGTCCATGTCGAGCTGGTCCTGGAACAAGGCGGTCGCGGGCGAATGGCCGATGGCGACGAACAGCCCATCCACCGCGACCTCATGCAGCGAGCCGGTGACAGTATTGCGCAGCTTCACGCCGGTGACGCCTTTGGGCTCGGTGCCGCCCAGCACCTCGGCCACTTCGGTGTCGTAAAGAATGTCGATCTTGCGATTGGCAGCCAGCCGCATCTGATTGGTCTTGTCCGCCCTCAGCGTGTCGCGCCGATGGATCAAGATTACCCGGTCGGCGAAATTGGTGAGGAACAAGGCTTCCTCCGCCGCGGTATTGCCGCCACCGACCACCGCGACTTTCTTGCCGCGAAAAAAGAACCCGTCGCAGGTGGCGCAGGCCGACACGCCAAAGCCCTGGAGCCGGCCCTCGCTCTCCAGGCCCAGCCAGTTGGCGCTGGCGCCCGTCGCGATGATCAGCGTGTCAGCGTTGTAGGCCGTGCCGCTGTCGCCCAGAAGCGAAAAAGGGCGCCGCGACAGGTCGGCCTCGGCGATGGTGTCGGTGACGAAGCGGGTGCCCAGGGCGCGGGCCTGCTCCTGCATCTGGTCCATCAGCCAGGGCCCCTGGATGGCTTGCGCGAAGCCGGGATAATTTTCCACCTCCGTGGTGATGGTGAGTTGGCCGCCCGGCTGGAGACCGCCGATCAGGGTCGGCTCCAGCATGGCGCGGGCGGCATAGACCGCCGCCGTACACCCGGCCGGACCGCTGCCGAGGATAATGACCTTCGAATGAATGATGCTCATGGCTGGCTTTGCGCTTTTTGCAAATCGAGCAGTCATATCGGAACCGGGCGGGTCCAGGTCAAGCGCAGAAAGGAGCAAACCACAGTATTACGGGAAACTGCCGGGTTGGTAATTTTCGGAGGCAGCGGCGAAATATTATTGCGCAAATGCGGGGCGGCCGGTTATATGCCGCCTGAGGGCATCGATTATCGGGAATTATCAGCCGTGGACACGCGCAAACTGGACTCCATCGACCTGCGCATCCTGGCGGAGTTGCAGGCGAATGGTCGTATCACCAATGTCGAACTGTCGCGCCGGGCCAAGATCACTGCCCCGCCTTGCTTGCGCAGGATGCGTGCGCTGGAAAAAGCCGGCTATGTCGAGGGCTATCACGCCGATCTCAATGCCAAGGCACTGGGTTTCGAGGTCGCGGCTTTCGTGTTTGTCGGCCTTTCCAGCCAGAAGGATGCCGATCTGAAAGCGTTCGAGGAAAGCGCCCGCGCCTGGCCGCAGGTGCGCGAATGCTACATGTTGTCGGGCGAAGTGGATTTCCTCCTCAAATGCGCGGCGCGGGACTTGTCCTCGTTTCAGAGTTTCATCACCGATACTCTGACCGCGGTCAAGAATGTCGCCAGCGTAAAGAGTTCACTGGTGATCCATGCCTCCAAACACGCTCCGGGCGTGCCAATAGAGGTGCCGGCTTAATTTTTTTTCTCGTCCACGGCGCGGTTATCGAGGCCCGTCCGCCATACGCGTGCGATCTCGTCCAGGCTTTCCTCGCCCTTGATGATGAAACTGCGTGCCGTTTCACGCACAAAGCTCCTATCACCCTCGCCGGTGAGGTATTCGACCGGCGATTTGCCATCGATACGGGCCAGCAGCAGCATAGCCAGCAAGATGGCGGCGCGCCGCCCCGTCGCCTCAGGTTTTTCCCAGGTCGCGCCTTTCAGATAAGCCTCTTTCAGTGCAAGAAAGCTTGCGAGATATTTCGCGCGATGCTCCGGATGCCAGACGCATTTGAGCAGCAGGTGGTTGATGCAGAAGGCAAGATCGAACACCGGATCGCCATAACAGGCGGTCTCGGCATCCAGGAACACCGGGCTCTTTGTTTCCCGGGTGCCGGCGCGTCCCGGGCCACACAAAATATTTTTCGGGCTGATGTCTCCCTGCATCAGCGCGATGCGAGCCTCGGCGATCCTATCGACCACCGCGCGAATTTTCGGTGCGATGTCTGGGTGACGGCCCGCGGCGAACAGCAGATAGGCGTCGAGGCGCAGTGCGAAAAATTGTTCGGCATTGTCGAAGGATGCTGCGATCTCGGGCCGGCCCGCGGTCTCGGCATGGATGCGCGCCAGCTTGCTGCCCGTGACCGCCGCGAAATCCACATCCACGCGGCCCTGCGCGAGCTCTACCTTCCACAGGGGATAATCTTTCGGGTCCAGAAAATGCATCGCAAACATATGATGCGCGTGATCCTCCCCGACGATTTGCGGCGCGGTGCTTGGGTCGATACGGCCGGCCAGCCGAAGCCAGGCGATCTCGGCAGCCGAGCGTTCGGGTGGGGCGCGCCAATCCGCCGCCACCCGCAATTTGGGCAGCGCGCGCTTGACCACCACAGCTGGCGCATCGGGGAATTCGACCTTGTAGACGTCGCAGGAAACACCGCCCGTCAAGTTGATGGCGGTAAAGCGGCCGTCTGGCTTCAGCAGCCCCATCGCGGCCAGAGAATCGGCAAGCGCCTGCGTTTCACCGTCATCCATACCGCTTTCTACAGGAGCCGGTGCGGCTTGGTGCAAGAAAAATCATCGCGCGCAAGGACAGAAAAATGCTGTAGTCTTGCCGGATAAGCCCAAAACAAGGGAGATTGGGACATGAATTGCCTGAAGATGCTTTTGGCCGCCGCGGCGATGACGGTTTGCGCCGCCCCCGTTTTCGCCGCGCCCGCCACTATCGAGAAGGCGGTCACAGATCCCGACCGTCCGGCAGCCGACAAAGCGCGCGACGCCGGCCGAAAACCCGCGGCGGTGCTGGCTTGGGCGGGCATCAGGCCCGGCATGAAAGTGGTCGATATGCTGCCGGGCAACGGCTATTACACCCGCATCTTCGCCCGCGCCGTCGGCGAGAACGGCTATGTCTACGCCTATTTCGGCACCCAGTACGACGCCCGGCTGAAAAGCCAGGGCAAGGATCCGGACAATCAGTTCACCGATCTAAAGGCCACCTATAAGAATCTTGGCGTCGTTCATGGGCCGCTGGAAGAGTTCGTCACCCCTGAGCCGGTCGATGTGGTGTGGACGTCGCTGAATTACCACGACATGCACAACAAGGCGTACAACATGGACGTGAACACGGTGAACAAGCGGATCTACAATTCGCTGAAGCCCGGCGGTTATTATGTCGTGATCGATCATAGGGCCGCCAAAGGCGCGGGACCCGGCGTGACTGAGACCCTGCACCGGATGGACGAGGATATCGCCAAGAAAGAGATCGAGGCAGCCGGATTCAAACTTGTTTCGGAAGGCAAGGTTTTGGCCAATCCTTCGGACGACGACACCAAGCGCGTGTTCGAGTCGGGCGAGCACGACCATACCGACCAGTTCATGCTCAAATTCCAGAAGCCGCGCAAATAGGTCCGGCATGGGATTGCAGTTCGGTTGCGCGCTGGCGGTGGGGCTTGTTCTGACGTTCGCCGCCTGGGCGCAACCGGTGCCGCGCATCCGCGGTCGCATCATCGCATTTGACGGCAAGCTGCTGATCTTGCAGCCGGACGGCACCAAGGCCGATGCCGACTGGGTGAGAGTGAGTGTGCGGCCCGATACCCGCTATGTCTCGACGGGAAAATACCGGCTTTCCGATATCACGCCTGGCGATTTCGCCGGCACGTCGGTCATTCCCGAGCCCAACGGCAAGCTGAGGGCCCAGGAAGTCCACGTCTATCCCGAGCCGCTGCGGGGCTCGGGCGAGGGTCGTTTTCCGGAAGGCCCGTCGGGGCGGCTGATGATCAATGGCACTGTCGCCGCCCAAAGCGACGGCACGCTCGCCTTGCATTATCGTGGTGCCCGCCTGGACAATGGGGTTTGTGAGGGCCGGCTCCCGGTGCCGATCAAGCCGGATGTCTGCACCGGGGACGCAACCGTTACCGTGGCGCCCGGTGTGCCGGTGACGGTGCTCGGCCTCGGGGACAAAAGCCTTGTCGTGCCCGGCATGACAACGGTTGTCTCGATCATCACCGCTCCTGATGGCAGCAAGACAACCCCGGGCCTGATCGTGGAAAAGCCGCCCATAAATCCATAAGATTTCCCTTTCCATTTGGAGTAGAACATGTCTCGCATTCCGGCCCCGATTTTTCTGTGCGTCCTCCTCGGCACCGGCTCTATCGCGTTTGCACAGGATGCCGGGCCGCAGTTCGGCCGATGGGGCGTCGATCTCAGCGCCATGGACGACAGCGTCAAGTCCGGCGACAATTTCTTCCTGCACGTCAATGGCAAGTGGCTGAAGACGGCAGTGATCCCCCCCGACCGCACCAGCACCGGCTCTTTCCAAGACTTGCAGATCCTCAGCGAAACGCGGTTGAAGTCCATCGTCGACGATCTGGAGGCGCATCCCGAAGCCTCGCTGTCGGCGGAAGAAAGAAAGCTTCGCGATCTTTATGACGCATTCGAAGATACCGGCGCGATCGAGGCCGCGGGCGTGAAGCCCGTGCAAAAGGACCTTGATTACCTGAACGGCTTGCAGACCTTGGACGATGTCGCGCGGGCCATGGCATCGGTGCCGCTCTCCACCGAGAGCGTATACAATATCGGCATCGGGGTAGACGACAAGAATCCCGACAATTACTCGATCAATTTAAGCCAGTCGGGTCTGGGCATGCCCGACCGGGAATTCTATCTCTCCGATTCCAAGGAGATGGTGACAATCCGCGAGGCCTATCGCAAATACCTGACCACCATGATGGACCTGGCGGGGGTGAGCGACGCCCCTGCCCGCGCTGACCGCATCCTGGCGCTCGAGACCGAGATCGCAAAAGTGCAATGGAGCCGGGCCGACCGCCGCGACGAGGACAAGGTCTATAACCCGATGCCGGTCTCGGCGCTCAAGACACTCGCGCCGGACTTCGCCTGGGATGCGTTCCTGGCGGAAGACCATGTCCCGCTCACCACCCCCCAGGGCCATGAACGCTATGTGATCGTCGCCGAGAAAAGCGCCTTCGAGCCTCTTGCGGCCATCTTCAAGAAGACGCCGGTATCAGTATGGCGCGATTATCTGATCGTGCATTATCTGCACACATTCGCGCCCTACCTGCCCAAGAAATTCGACGACGCCAATTTTGCCTTCTATGGCACCGTGCTTGGCGGCCAGCCGCAGCAGCTCGACCGCAAGACTCGGGGTGTGCATCTGCTCGACAATCTGATGGGCGAGGCGCTGGGCAAGCTCTATGTGGCGCGATACTTCCCGCCCGTGTCCAAAGCGAAGGCGGACCTTTTGGTCTCGAACCTGCTGAAGGCATTTCAGGCCGACCTCCAGACTCTGTCCTGGATGAGTCCGCAAACCCGCATCAAAGCACTGGAAAAGATTCATGAATTCACGCCCAAGATCGGCTACCCCACCAAATGGCGCGACTATTCCGCCTATGAGGTGGTGCGGGGCGATCTGATCGGAGACGTGCAGCGCGCCAGCCTGTTCGAATGGAATCGCGAACTGAAGCGCATCAATCAGCCGGTGGACAAGGCCGAATGGGACATGACGCCTTCGACCATCAACGCCTATTACAATCCCTCATTCAATGAAATCGTGTTTCCCGCCGCCATCCTGCAGCCGCCTTTCTTCGATCCCAAGGCCGACGATGCGGTCAATTATGGCGCCATCGGCGCGGTGATCGGGCATGAGATCAGCCACGGCTTCGACGACCAGGGCTCGAAATACGACGGCAAGGGCGTGTTTCAGAATTGGTGGACCCCGACGGATCGCACCAATTTCGATGCCCGCACCACCGCGCTGGTCAATCAATATGATTCCTATGAGCCGTTGCCCGGTCTGCATGTGATCGGCAAGAATACCTTGGGCGAGAACATCGCCGATAATGCCGGCCTGGCAATCGCGCTCAAGGCCTATCACATCTCGCTGGACGGCAAGCCCGCGCCGGTGCTGCACGGCTATACGGGCGACCAGCGTTTCTATCTGTCCTACGGCCAGGTCTGGCGCTCGAAAATGCGCGACAGCGCCGTCCGCACTCAAACTCTTTCCAACGAACACACCGTGCCGGAATTCCGGGTGATCGGGACGACCCGCAACCAGGACGAATGGTACAACGCCTTCGATGTCGAAGCGGGGCAGAAATATTACCTTCCGCCGGATCAGCGCGTTCACTTATGGTGAACGCGCTTCCTTATCGGATTGTCGCGCGGGCAGCGCGGAGAAACCGTGCCCAACAAACAGCAACGGTGCGGGCTTGCCCGCGCTCCGGGGCGCGTTCAGTTCTGGCGAAAAGAGTCCGTCAGTGCGGCGCGGGCGGTGTGCTGGAAGAGGTTCCGGCCGCCGGCCCGAAATTCTTGGCCAGATATGCGACGACCTTGTCGAAATCGGCATCATTGACCTGGGCGCCATTGGAGATCATCTGATTGACCGTGTCCGCCCATTGGTCGGCGGTCTTATGTTGCGATGTCACCTGGGCGGCGACATGGCATTGGGTGCAGGCCTTCGCCACGATATCGTGCGCGTCCCCCGGCGGAAAATCATCGGCCCACGCGGCAGCGCTTCCCAACAACAGCATTGCGGCAATAAAGGTGGCGCGTGTCATCCGATTTGCTCCGTTGAAATGGGCCGATGGCCCATGAACCAGCGCGCCTCCTCTGGCGAGTTTCTCATCCGGCGCAAAGCGTGTCACGCATTTTATCGCCTGGGTGAGCTGGGCCGGTTTCCGGCAAATTAAAGCCGCCTCGCCTCACATGGGTTGCGGCACATCGCGGAAAGATTTTTATGCGTCGCCCGTGTGCTATCCGGCCGCACCGCGAAACAAGATCAGCCCCCGATAACAATGGTGATGAGCGCCGACAATCCTCATCCGCGCAAGGCCAGCACCCCATCCGCGACATATTGAACCGCCAGCGCCGCGAGCAACACACCCAGCAGCCGCTCGCTCACCGCCAGGCCGCGCGGGCCCAACGCGCGCTCCAATAGGTGCGAACCGATGAGCACCGCCATCGTCATCAGCAAGATAAGGGCGATGGTGCCGATCAAAAGACCCAGTTGGATCAGGTTCCCCTCGCTGCGCCCCGCCAGCAGCACGCAGGCCGTGATCGCGCCCGGCCCTGCCAGCAAGGGAATAGCCAGCGGAAAGGCCGCAATATTGGTGTCAGGTTGCTGCGTGGCATCATCCGCCTTGCGGCGCTGGCGGCGTTCGAAAACCATCTCGAACGCGATGGAGAACAGCAATAGGCCGCCTGCGATACGGAAGGCGGGAAGGCTGATCCCCAGCACGCCCAGCAGCCAGGTGCCGAACAGGGTCGCGCCCGCCAGCAGCAGGAAGGCAATCACACAAGCCTCTATAGCGATGCCGCGCTTGATGGCGGCCGGCATGCCGGCGGTAAGGCCAAGAAAGATCGGCGCCATGCCGGGCGGGTCCAGCACGACGAACAGGGTGACGAAGGCAGAAGCGAGGTCGATCACGATGTCACCAGGGTTATAAGCATCCCACAAATTTAGCGAATGCGGCGCCGGGGAACCCAAAGCCGAATGCCCGGGCGCACTGTCGCGGGACCGCCGGAGGGCTTGAAGCGGTCCACGGGGCGCTGCATTGTGGCGGTATAAAGATTTTGGGAGGGCTTCGTGCGTTTCTGGAAATATTTCGCGTCGGCATCGATTGCCGGCGCACTGCTGGCGAGTGCCCCGGTGTTGGGCCAGAGCAGCGATAATGGCCCGCCTCGCATTGTCTGGGCCGCCCAGCCGGTGTCTGAAACGCCCTATACCGGACCCAACCGGCCGATCTGGCACATCGCTGACATCCTCAAAGCACATCAGGGCCAGCGGAGTTGGGACCAGCAGATCATGCTGACCCGAGATTATGACGGCCATTATGTCAGTCTGGCGCCGGGGGAGAAGACCAAATGCATGTTCTATGCCGACGACCGGGTCTTCGGCTGGATCTATTCGGGCCAAGTCAAGATCACCATCGATGGCCAGCAGCCCTTCACTGCTACCAAGGGCTATCTATTCGATGTCGCACCCCGGCTATCCTATTGCATGGAAAATACCGGCAGCGAGCCCGTCGTGTTCTGGCGCGTCACTCCGGCCGGCCAAATGCCCAGTTATCCGACCAGCGAAACTCCGACGCCGGTTCCGGGGTGGCGGTACATCCAGGCCCGCATCAGTTCGACTGGCGGCTATGAGGCCCCCAATCAGCCCTATCTCGATTTCAACGCCTATGCCGCGAGCGGCGGGAAAACGCGCAATTTCGCCTATGACGGCCACACCTCGGCGCACATCATCCGTGCCGCACCGATCACCAAGCTGCCACCCGACACAAGCTGGGGCCATTTCCACGAGAACATGGTGGAAGCCTGGGTCGTGCTGGAAGGCAAGCTGGACGTCAAGATCACCGGCGTGCAGGACATCGTCACCGGGGAGGTCGGCGATATCATCCAGGCGAATAACGAGCGTTGGCACCGCGCCACCAGCGATCCGGGCAGCGGCTGGTCCACCCGCCTCGCCATGACGCCGCGCAACAAGGAAGGCCAGGTGCATTACTTCCAGGCGGATCAGCCGCCTGGCAATTAGCGCCGGCCGCACAGGTTTTGTGGAGAGAAGGCTTTCATCCATTTTCGGGAGGACCCCGTGAAGCACCCTTGGACAACTGCCATAACTGCACTGCTGCTCGGCGCCTGTCCCGCCGCGGCGCAGGTCCGGGCGACAGTGCAGAATGTTCCCGACTTGAATTATCGAGGAGTGCCCGGCTTCTTCAAACCCCCGGCGGGCGACTATCCCGGCGAAACCCAAGGCGTCGCCACCAATTCCAAGGGCGACGTCTTCGTGTTCTTCCGCGCCCAGCGCAGCCGGTTGTGGGAATATGACAAGACTGGAAAATTCGTCCGCGAGATCGGCAAGGGATTTTACAATTTCCTCTTCGCCCATTCTGTGCGGATCGACGCCCATGACAATATCTGGGCAGTCGACGAAGGCTCCAACACCGTCACCGAATTCAGTCCCGATGGCGGCAAGGTGCTGATGGTGATCGGCTTCCGCCCACCGGTCACGGCGGGGGTGGTGGCGACCGTCCACGGCCCCAATCCGCCGGACCAGAACTACACCTTATGCCGGCCCACCGATGTGGCCTTCGACGGCAAAGGCGACATTTTCATCTCCGATGGCTACTGCAACAACCGCGTCCTCAAATATGGACCGGACGGTCGCTTCCTCGCCAAAGTGGGCGGCGCCGCCCCTGGCAAGGGCGTAAACCAGTTCAATCTGCCTCATGCCCTGCAGGTTGATCGGGCCGGGAATGTCTATGTCGCCGACCGGGGCAACGCCCGCTATGTCGTGCTGGACAACAATCTCAATTGGAAGACGACCTACGACAATTACGGTTCGGCCTGGAGTGACTGCATTTCACAAGGGCCGCATCAATATCTGTTCGTCTCCAACTCGAACCCTAACGGCAACGCGCCCGGCACCTGGGACACGACCGGCCAGATCTACAAGCTGGAGCTGGACGGCACCGCGATCGGCAAGTTCGGCCATGCCGGCAAACTGGAGCCGAATTGGCAGGTGGTGCACATGATGGATTGCCGCGACCCCAATGTTCTGATCGTGGGCGAGATCGAATCCTGGCGCGCGCAGAAATTCGTCCTACAGCCCAAATAAGCGAAGACATCGGGAGAATTTTCATGAAACGCATGACGCAGGCCTTGATGGCCGCCAGCTTCCTGATCGGCCTTCCCGCTGTTGCCCAGTCTACGGCACCCGAGATCGCCTTCACCTCCACCGACATCTTGAAAGTGCCGCGGGATGAATTGCTCGGTGAGGTCGCCGGGGTGGCGACCAATTCCAAGGGCGACATCTTCGTCTTCACCCGCACCGGTGATCCCAGTGTTTCGCTGGGCGGCTCGCGCACCTTCCAGCGCGGCGGCACCAAGCTTTATGAGTTCGACGCCGGCGGCAAATATGTCGGCGAGATCGGCAAGGGGGTCTATGGCTTCCTGGTCGCCCAG